>CAXTMT010000266.1:0-3637 GCA_964245355.1 uncultured Sphingomonadaceae bacterium | reverse complement strand
AGCCACCGCCGCCCCAGCTGCCGTCCGAACCGCCGCCGCTACCGCTCGATCCGCTATCGAAGCCACCGCCGAAAGCACCCCTGCCCCGATGCGAATCGGCGATCTCGCTCGCCGCCCACAGCCAGATCGGCCAATTGCTGCCCCCGCCGCTGCCGCCGCCATAGCTTTGGCCATGCCAGCGCGCGCCACGGTTGCGCAGGCGCGCCAGCACGATGAAGCCCGCGATGAACAGCCAGACGAGCAGCCCGAACGGAAAGCCACTGCCCGAGTGGCCTTTGTGGCCTTGGTGGCTTTTGTCGAATTCGGCCGCGGCTTTCGCCATTTCCGCCTTGGCCTGCTCGTCGGGCAGGCTGAGCTGCCGGATCAGCGCATCGGCACCCGCCTCGACGCCGCCTGGGATATCGCCCGATTTGAACGCGGGGATGATCTTCTGCTGGATCACGACACTGGAATAGCCATCGGTCAGTACCGGCTCGAGCTTGTAGCCGACCTCGATCCGCACCTTGCGATCCTTAGGCGCGACGATCAGGATCGCGCCATTGTCGGCACCCTTCAGACCCACGCCCCAGGTACGCCCCAACCGATAGCCATAATCCTCGATCGCAACGCCCTGCAGATCGGGGATGGTCGCGACGACGAGCTGGCGGCCGGTCTGCTTCTGGAACGCCTCCAGCCTGGTCTCCAGCGCCGCCTTGCGATCGGCGGGAAGGACGTTCGCGGCATCGGTGACGAGGCCGGTGAAGGCCGGGAAGCTCTGCGCGAAGGCGGGGGCGGCGAACAACAGCGCGATCAGGGCGAGGAACGCGGTGAACGGAGTAAGCGAAGTTGAGGAAGTTGAAGATTGCCAAGGCATTTGGCCGATGCGCGGAGAAAGGGCGCTGCCGGTCGTGCGCGGAGCGGAGCGGAGAGATGCCATCATGATCACCTAGGAAGCGGTCGATCGGATTTCAAGAACGAAAAGCGAACATAGTTTTCTGTAAGAGCCCTCTCCCTTGAGGGAGAGGGTTGGGTGAGGGTGGCCCGGACCCGATGGCGGGGACGCTCGGCTGCGCCTCGCTCCCCCTCACCCCAGCCCTCTCCCCGCCGGTGAGAGGGAGCGATAGGAGCGTCCGTCCCCGTCACTTCAGAAGCTCACCTTCGGCGCGCTGTCCGCCCCGGCGGCGGTCGCGGTGAACGGCACCATCGGCTTGGCGCCGTAGAAGATCTTCGCGCCGATCGCGTCGGGGAAGGTACGGATCTTGGTGTTATAGTGCTGCACCGAATCGTTGTAATCGCGCCGCGCGATGGTGATGCGGTTCTCGGTGCCCTCGAGCTGGCTCTGCAGCGAGAGGAAATTCTGGTTGGTCTTCAGGTCCGGATAGGCTTCCTGGAGCGGACGCAGCGAGGTCAGCGCGGTGGATACGCGGTTCTGCGCCTGCTCGTAAGCCGCGACCTTGGCCGGATCCTTCAGATCGTCGGGCGAAAGATGGATCTGGCTGGCCGCCGCGCGCGCCTGCGCGACCTCGACCAAAGTGCCCTTCTCCTGCGCGCCGGCACCCTTCACCGAGGCGACGAGGTTGGGGATCAGATCGGCGCGGCGCTGATATTCGTTCTGCACATCGGCCCAGCGCGCCTTGGCATTCTCCTCGGCCGTGGGGATCGCGTTCAGGCCGCACCCTCCCAGGGCCAGCGCAGCGACGGGGGCGAGTAGCGCGAAGCGGAAACGGAAGACCATCGTGTGAGCCTCATCCTTTAGTGGCCGGCGTGATTTAGTGGAGTAAGACACACACTTCAATGGATGCTTGAGCCGAAACGAAGGATGCGAGAGAAAGGGCGCATGTTTGATGCAGCTTACGCTGTCGGGCGGCACCGGCCCTCTCCCCCACCCGACCTCCCATATGATACTGCCGTTGGGAGGTCGGGTGGGGGAGAGGGCCGGTGCCGAACCCCAACGAAAGGAATTCTGTCATGCTCAACGAGTTCAAGGCGTTCGTCAGCCGCGGCAACGTGCTGGATCTGGCGGTGGCGGTGATCATCGGCGCGGCGTTCGGCAAGATCGTCAGCAGCCTGACCGACGACGTGATCATGCCGATCATCGGCAAGCTGACCGGCAATCTCGATTTTTCCAGCCACTTCGTCCTGCTCGGCGCGATCCCGGCCGATTATAAGGGCGCGCTCACCAGCTACGTCGATCTGAAGAAGGCGGGGGTGACGATGATCGGCTACGGCGAGTTCGTCACCCAGATCGTCAACTTCCTGATCATCGCCTTCGTGATCTTCCTGTTCGTCCGCACGATCAACCGGATGTCCGCGGCGATGGAAAAGGAGAAGGCCGCCGCCGCCGTGGCGCCCGCCGCCGACTCGGCCGAGGTGATCCTGCTGCGCGAGATCAGGGACGCGCTGCAAGCGCGCAGCTAGACTCGGGACCCGTTAGATAGCTTGCGGCGACGCCGATTGGTTCCACGCAGCCCTCTCTCGCCAGCGCCACAAGATCGGGATCCTGTTCGGCAGGCTCAAGGACCGGCGCCGCATCCACACCCGCCACGATCGCTGCGCCCACACCTTCAGGTCCGCCATCCGCATCGCCGCAACCGACATCTTCCGGCTCGATCAATGAATCCTGGGCATAGTTCGACGATTCGGGGGGGCGCGGTTTGAAGTTCCTGCCCCACGCGCTATGTAAGGCTCGTACGCGGCCGATGTACGGTGGCCGACAGGAGGCTGGGTGACCACGATTATCATTCTCGCGATGGTGTTCGTCTTCGTGGCGTTGCGCTTGTGGAGCGTTCTGGGTCGTCGCACCGGGCATGAGCAGACGCTCGGCAAGACCGAAGCCGTCGCGCTCGTCCGCGGCGTTCCGCACAGCCGCGCGGCCGAGCCCGTCGCCGGCCAGCCCGCCGAACGCGGCAACGCATCCGCCGCCACCGGAGGCCTGCGCGGGATCTCGGGGTCCGATCCGGGCTTCGACGTCACCCGCTTCATCGATGGCGCACGCGCCGCTTACGGCCTGATCCTCGAAGCCTATTGGAAGGGCGACGACGAGCAACTTGCCCAACTGGTCGACGGCGACGTGGCGCATGCTTTCACCGCCGCGATCGAGGCGCGCCGCGCCGCCGGCTACGTGCTCGACAATCGCCTCGTCGCGATCGAGGCGGTGCATATCGAGGAGGCGCGGATCGACGGCCAGACCGCGCATATCCGCATCCGCTTCGATGCCGATGTCGCCGCCGTCACCCGCGATGCCGCGGGCAATGTCGTCGCCGGTTCGCTCGACGACGCGGTGCCGACGCACGACGTGTGGACCTTCAGCCGCGCCTTCAAATCGCCCGATCCCAATTGGACGCTGACCGAGACCGACGAAGCGGCCTGAGGCTGCTTGTGTTTTCCTCTCGGGTCATGATCCTTTCCTGCAAGGGGAGATGGCATTCCGCAGGAATGACGGAGGGGCGTCGCCCTTTCGAGAGCGGGACACCCCTCCACCACGCGCTGCGCGCGCGGTCCCCCTCCCCTTGCAGGGGCGGATTTCCGATGCTCAAGCGCGTCGCCGCGGTCCCGCTTCTGGCGATACTTGCCGCTTGTTCGTCCACACCCAGGCCCCCCTTGTCGGCACCGCCTCCGCCGGTCGCGCGCAAGCCCCTACCCACAGCCCCCGCCACCC
>CAXTMT010000265.1:0-3637 GCA_964245355.1 uncultured Sphingomonadaceae bacterium | reverse complement strand
GAGCGCAAGGCGGCGGGGATATGAGCGAGACTAACGCGCTCCCTCTCCCCGGCGGGGAGAGGGTTGGGGTGAGGGGGAGCGAGGCGCAGCCGAGCGTCCCCGCTCTCTAACGTGGTACACCCTCACCCAACCTTTGCGGCCGAGTGTTCGTCCCCCGGACGAACACCAAAACGGCCGCAAACCCTCAAGGGAGAGGGCTTTTGGGCGCAGAGAAAGCGCATGACCACCATCCCGCTCGACCGCATCCGCCAGATCGAAGCGCGCCGCGACGAACTGCAGGCGTCGATGTCGCGCGCCGATCTGCCGGCCGAGCAGTTCGTCCAGCTCTCCAAGGATTATGCCGAGCTCGAACCCGTCGCGCAGGCGGCGGGGACGGTGCGCGCGCTGCGGCAGGAACTCGTCGATCTCGATACGATGCTCGCCGATGCCGAGGGCGATGCCGAGCTGAAGGCGATGGCGGCCGATGAGGTGAGCAGCGTCAAGGAAACCCTCGACGCCGCCGAACGCGCCCTCGCGCTCGCCTTGTTGCCGAAGGATGCGGCCGATGCGCGCTCCGCCATCCTCGAAATCCGCGCCGGCACCGGCGGCGACGAAGCCGCCTTGTTCGCGGGCGATCTGTTCCGCATGTACCAGCGCTATGCCGATACGCGCAGCTGGCGGGTCGAGCTGATGTCCGCCTCGGCCGCCGAGATGGGCGGCTACAAGGAAGTCGTCGCGTCGGTCACCGGTCAGGGCGTGTTCGCACGGCTGAAGTTCGAAAGCGGGGTCCACCGCGTCCAGCGTGTGCCGGTCACCGAGAGCGGCGGGCGCATCCACACCAGCGCCGCCACCGTCGCCGTGCTGCCCGAGGCCGAGGACGTCGACGTCAGGATCGAGGACAAGGATCTGCGGATCGACGTCTATCGCTCGTCCGGACCCGGCGGCCAATCGGTCAACACCACCGATTCGGCGGTGCGCATCGTCCACATCCCGACCGGCACCACGGTGATCCAGCAGGACGAGAAATCGCAGCACAAGAATAAGGAAAAGGCGATGAAGGTGCTGCGCGCCCGCCTTTACGAAGCCGAGCGCGAACGGCTCGCCGCCGAGCGATCGGGCGCGCGCAAATCCATGGTGGGTTCAGGTGACAGGTCGGAACGTATCCGTACCTATAATTTCCCGCAGGGCCGCGTGACCGACCATCGCATCAACCTGACGCTCCATCGTCTGCCCGAAATCCTCGAGGGCGGCGGTCTGGACGAACTGGTCGGCGCGCTGATCTCGGAGGATGAGGCCGAGCGGCTGGCGCAGATCGCGGAATGATCTTCCTCCTTTCCTTGCTGGCGCAGGTCGTGGCGGCGCCCGGCGCCGATCCGCCGCCCTCGCAGCATCTGCATGAGGTGGTGGTCGAGGCGATCCGCAATTGTCCGCAATCGAAGGGCGACGAGATCGCGGTCTGCGCCAAGGATCGCGGCTATGCGCAGCGCTACCGCATGGAGCGGCTGAAACCCTATCATGCCGACGGATCGCCGCCGGTGAAGGTCGACGTGACCTCGGGCGTGGGCGCGAGCGGGGTGGGATCGTGCTCCACCGCCGGGGCAGGCGGGCAGACCGGCTGCCAGCTCAAGGCCGACAATGATTGGCGGCGCTGGAAGGAAGACGAGAAAGCGGACGGCCACTGGTTCCCCTGGTGACGGCGGGCGGGATCGATGCGGCGTTGCGCGCGGCGGCGGTGCGGTTGACGGCGGTGAGCGATACGCCCCGGCTGGATGCCGAATTGCTGCTGGCCCACGCGCTGGGGACGAGCCGCGAGCGATTGCTGTTGGGAATGGCGGGCGACGCGGTGCCGATCGGTTACGAGGCGCTGATCGAGCGCCGCCTCGGGCACGAGCCGATCGCCTATATCACCGGCCAGAAGGCGTTCTGGACGCTCGATCTGCACGTCTCGCCCGCCGTGCTGAGCCCGCGCCCCGACAGCGAGACGCTGATCGAGGCGGCGATCGACCATTTCGGTGTGCGCTCGCCCCGGCGCATTCTCGATCTCGGTACGGGGTCGGGCGCGCTGCTGCTGGCCGCGCTGGCACATTGGCCTGAAGCAAGCGGGATGGGGATCGATGCCTCCGCCGCTGCGCTGGAGGTCGCGCAGGCCAACGCCGCGCGGCTGGGTCTCGCCGATCGCGCCAGCTTCGCATTTGGCGACTGGCAGGGCGATCCGTTTGCCGACCTGATCCTCTGCAACCCGCCTTACATCGCCGACGACGAAGCTCTCCCGTCTTCGGTAGCAAGGCACGAACCCGCCTCGGCCTTGTTCGCCGGCGCAGAGGGGCTCGACGATTATCGCCGCATCGCCGGGGTCCTGGCGTTCGCGCCCGGCGGGGTCGCCTGCGTCGAGATCGGCGCGACCCAGGCCGCAAGCGCCGGCGCCCTCTTCGCCGCGCAGGGTTTCGCCGCCACGGTGCGCAAGGACCTCGCCGGGCTCGATCGCTGCCTGGTGCTCACCCACGGCTGATCGCTATTTTTCGCCGCGGTGCGAAAGGCGCTTGGAAAAGCCGAAACGAGCGCCTACATGGGAGGCAGGTAAGGGGGAAGATGGCACACGAGATGCGCCGCTCCCCATCCCGAAACCCCAGACTGGGCCGCCGGCAGCGGCGTCTCGATTGTCCGGAGACGGGCGGCAGCGTACGCGCTGGCCAGCCAGTCGCTTGATATGGGCGTTCGGGCAAAAGGGGCCGTGCGGGCTTCGGGCTCGTACATGCGAATTTGCGGATCGTGCCGCAGAGCTTTCCGGGGCAGTCCCGGATCGGAATGGTGACGCATACCACCAGTGACAAGGATCAAGCCAAGTTGATGAACAACCGGCAGAACGGTCGCCGTCGCGGCCGTGGCGGGCAGCAGGTGCGTAACGGCCAGCCCAACACCAGCAGTCAGGATCGCGGCAACCGCATCGACAATCGCGCACGCGGCAACGCCGCCCAACTGCTCGAGAAATACAAGAATCTCGCCAGCGAGTCGCAGCGCCAGGGCGACCGCGTCAACACCGAATATTATCTCCAGTTCGCGGACCATTATTTCCGTGTGCTGAGCGAGAGCCGCGCCCGCTTCGAGGAGCAGCGCCCCGCCGACCAGCAGCGCAACGCGCGCGATTTTCGCGACGAATTCGGCCAGGACGAAGAGGGCGACGGCGAAGGCCAGCGCTACGATCCGTCCGACGCGAATTGGGGCAGCGATACCGGCGAAGACGGCCAGATGCAGCCGCCGCGCCAGAACGACCGCCGTCCGGATAACCGCCAGCAGGACGGGCGCCAGCAGGACGGGCGCCAGCAGGACGGGCGCCAACAGGATGGGCGCCAACAGGATGGGCGTCAGCAAGACCCGCGCCAATGCGACGATCGTCCGCGCTACGAAGAGCGTCCGGTCGAGGCCGCCGAAGGCGAAGAGCCGCCGCGGTTCGAGAACGAGCGCCGTCCGCGCCGTGCCCGCACCCCGCGTATCAATGGCGCGAACGGCAATGGCGAAGCGCATCTGCAGGAAGAATTGGCCGACAAGCCCTTCTCCGAGCGGATCGAGGTCGATCGCCTGCCGCAGTCGCTGAGCGCGGCTACGGCGCCGATCGCCAACGAGGCCGATCCGATCGCCGCCGAGGGCGAAGCGGAAGCCC
>CAXTMT010000264.1:0-3687 GCA_964245355.1 uncultured Sphingomonadaceae bacterium | reverse complement strand
GCGCATATCGAAGACGTGCTTGTGACGACGAGCGGCGGCTCGCCGGTGTTCCTCAGGGACGTGGCGAGCGTACGGATCGGCAACGCGCCGCGCCTCGGCATCGCCGGCGAGGGGCATGACGACGATATCGTGATGGGCATCGTGCTGATGCAGCGCGGCGCCAAATCGCTGCCGACGATAAAAGCGGTGAAGGACGAGGTCGCAACGATCAATTCGACCGGGGTGCTGCCGCCCGGCGTCAAGCTGGAGCGCATCTACGATCGATCCGACCTGATCGGCGTCACCACGCACACGGTGATGGAGAATCTGGTCGCGGGCGTACTGCTGATCTTCTTTCTCCAGTGGCTGTTCCTCGGCGATCTGCGCACCGCGCTGATCGTCGCGCTGACAATCCCCTTCGCGCTGTCGGTCGCGGTGCTGGTGCTGGTGCTGCAGGGCGAATCCGCCAATCTGTTGTCGCTCGGCGCGCTCGATTTCGGGCTGATCGTCGATGCCAGCGTCATCATGGTCGAGGCGATCTTCCGCCACATGGCGATCCGCAGCCACGACATCTCCTCGGGCCGCATCCACGCCAGCCACGCCAACCGCTTCTCCTCGATCCTCCACGCCACCAGCGACGTCAGCCGCGGCATCACCTTCGCCGCCGCGATCGTCATCGCCAGCTTCCTGCCCTTGTTCACGCTGACCGGGGTGGAAGGCCATATCTTCGGCCCGATGGCGAAGACCTATGCCTATGCCATCGCCGGCGGGCTGCTGGCGGCTTTCACCGTCGCACCGGTGCTCTCGGCGCTGATCCTGCCCGATAGCCTGCGCGAGATCGATACGTGGGTCGTGCGGCAATTGCGCCGCGCCTACGAACCCGCCGTCGCCTTCACGCTGGCCAACCGGCGGCTGACGCTCATCGTTGCGGCGGTGATCGTGCTGGGCGCGGTCGCCTCGGTGAAGATGCTCGGCATCGAATTCCTGCCGCATCTGGAGGAGGGCAATCTCTACATCCGCGCGACGCTGCCGCCGTCGATCTCGCTGGAGGCGGGGCAGCCGGTGGTGAACGGCATCCGCAAGATCATCGCCGGCTACCCGGAAGTCGATTGCGTCGTCTCGACCCACGGCCGCCCCGACGACGGCACCGATCCCACCGGCTTCTTCAACGCCGAATATTATACGCCGCTGAAGCCCGCCTCCGAATGGCCCGCAGGCGTCACCAAGGAATCGCTGACCGCCGAACTCCAGCAGAAACTGGCGGCGCGCTATCCGGGCGTCGACTTCGAATTCTCGCAATATATCGAGGACAATGTCGAGGAAGCCTCGTCGGGGGTGAAGAGCGCCAATTCGCTCAAGATCTTCGGCAGCGATCTGCAGACGCTGGAAACCCTCGCCGGGCAGATCAAGGCGCAGATGGCGAAGGTGCCGGGGATCGCCGATCTCGGCGTGTCCAACTCGCTCGGCCAGCCGACGGTGCGGATCGATATCGATCGGCTGGCGGCGGCGCGCTACGGCCTCGCTCCCGACGACATCAACCAGACGATCGCGGCGGCGATCGGCGGCCAATCGTCGGGCGACCTCTACGAACAGGGCACCGATCGCCACTTCCCGATCGTCGTCCGCCTCGATGCCGCGCAGCGCGGCGATATCGAAGCGATCCGCAACCTGACCATCGGCGCGCCCGGCGCGAACGGCAACGGACAGGTGCAGGTGCCGCTCTCCGAAGTCGCGAACGTCCGCCTGACCTCGGGCGCGTCGTTCATCTACCGCGAGCATCAGCAGCGCTACGTGCCGATCAAGTTCAGTGTGCGCGGCCGCGATCTGGGCGGGGCGATCGACGAAGCGCAGGCGCGGATCGCGCAGAATGTGCAGATGCCGACCGGCTACAGCCTCGAATGGGCGGGCGAACTGAGCAATCTGTCGAGCGCGGTCAGCCGGCTCGAAGTCGTCGTCCCGGTCAGCCTGCTGCTGATCCTCGTGCTGCTCTACGCCAATTTCGGATCGGTGCGCGACAGCATCCTCGCGTTCAGCGTGATCCCGATGGCGCTGGTCGGCGGGGTGCTGGCGCTGGCGCTGACCGGCACCGCGTTCAGCATCTCCGCCGCGATCGGCTTCGTCGCGCTGTTCGGGATCGCGGTGATGGACGGGATCCTCGTGGTCGGCACCTTCAACCAGAACATCAACTTCGACATGGGCCACGAACAGGCGATGGCGACGACGGTGCGCCACATCATGCGGCCGGTGGTGATGACCTGCCTCGTCGCGGCGATCGGCCTGCTGCCCGCGGCGCTGTCGCACGGCATCGGCAGCCAGGTGCAGAAGCCGCTGGCGCTGGTCGTGGTCGGCGGGATGACGCTGGCGCCGGTGCTGATCCTGCTCGTCCTGCCGGTGCTGATCCTGCGTTTCTCGCGTCATGGCGGCCATCGTGGACACGCCGGTCATCGCCACCATGCCGACGGCACACCGGTGGAGGGCGCATGATGCGGCGCCTCGCCCCTTTTCTAGCCCTGCTGCTCCTCGCCGGCTGCACCGTCGGCCCGCACGATCCGGGCACGACGATCCCGCTGCCGCCGGTGCGGCCGGCCGAAACCATCCCCTCGGTCGTCGGCCCGTCGCAGACCCTCACGATCGGCGCGCCGGTGCCGTCCGAATGGTGGCACGCCTTCGCGAGCGACAAGCTCGACGCGCTGGTCGCGCAGGCGCTGGCCCACAACAGCGATCTCTCCACCGCCGAGGCGACGCTGCGGCAGGCGCGGGAGAATGCGCGGGCGGCGGGCAGCGCCACCGGACCGCAGGTCGACGCCAATTATCAGGCCGAGCGGGCGCGGGTGTCGCGGACGTTCTCGAACCCGCTGTCCAGCGATCCCGATCAATATCTCTACACGCTGCACACCGCGCAGGTGACGGTGGCCTATCCGCTCGATCTGTTCGGCGCGGGGCGCAACAGGGTGCGTTCGGCCAAGGCGGGCGCGGCGGTGGCGGGGTTCAAGCTGATCGCGGCGCGGACCACGGTGGTCGCCAATCTCGTCCAGGCGGTGATCCAGCATGCCGCCCTCGCCGCGCAGGTCGCGAATACCGAGACGGCGGTGGCCAGCAATCGCGAACTGGTCGATCTGCTCCAACGGCGCCGCGCGATCGGCGATGTCGGCGAGGCGGACGTGGCAGCGCAGCAGACCGCGCTCGCCACCGTCGAGGCGACGTTGCCTCCGCTCCAGAAACAGCGCGCGCACCAGACCGGGCTGATCCTGCAACTGACCGGTGTGCCGGCGGGCAGCGAGCCGCCTGTACTGCCCATGCTGACCGAATTGCATTTGCCGACCGATCTGCCGGTGGCGCTGCCCGCCGATATCGTCGCCCACCGCCCCGATGTGGAGGCGGCCGAGGCGCAGATGCACGGCGCCGCCGCCGATGTCGGCACGGCCATCGCCGCGCGCCTGCCCGCCCTCCAGCTCACCGGCACCTTCGGTGGCGAGGCGACGCGTTTCGCCGACATGTTCGCGACCGGCAATCCCTTCTCCACATTGCTCGGCAGCGCCACCCAGCCGCTGTTCCATTCGGGCCAGTTGCTCCACCAGCAGCGCGCCGCCTACGCCGCGCTCGACATCGCCAAATCGCAGTACCGCGCCGCCGCGTTGCAGGCGTTCCTCGATGTCGACGATGCGCTGTCGGGCCTGCGCGCAGATGCCGTGGCGCTCGACGCCGCGG
>CAXTMT010000263.1:0-3696 GCA_964245355.1 uncultured Sphingomonadaceae bacterium | reverse complement strand
CTTGCATTCACTTTGTTCTGTGACGAAGCACGTGTGCAGGTGGAGGTGGATCGCTACCCCGGCCTTTCGGCGCGCGTCTCGGTCGTCCACGCCCCCGATTCGATCAGCGGCGACGACAAGCCGAGCCAGGCGATCCGCCGCGCCAGAACGACCTCGATGGGGCTCGCGATCGCGGCGGTGAAGGAAAAGCGCTGCGATGCCGCCGTCTCCGCCGGCAATACCGGCGCGCTGATGGCGATGGCCAAGCTTTCGCTGCGCACCATCCCCGGCATCGACCGCCCGGCGCTCGCCACCTTGCTGCCGACGCTCGGCAAGCATGATCTGGTCATGCTCGATCTCGGCGCGAACACCGAATGCGATGCCGATAATCTCGTCCAGTTCGCGATCATGGGCGCGGCCTATTCGCGCATCCAGAACGGCATCGCCAAGCCCACCGTCCGCCTGCTCAACATCGGCACCGAGGATTTGAAGGGCACCGACGAGCTGAAGGACGCCGCCGCTGCGCTCCGCGCCGCCAGCCACCTGCCGCTGCGCTTCGACGGTTTCATCGAGAGCGATCGGCTGGGCCGGGGCGAGGCCGATGTGATCGTCACCGATGGTTTCTCGGGCAATATCGCGCTGAAGACGATGGAGGGCACCGCGCGCTTCGTCACCGATCTGCTGCGCCGCGCTTTCACCTCCAGCTTCCGATCGAAGGCTGGCTTCCTGCTCTCCAAGCCGGCGCTGCACCTGCTGCGCGTCCAGCTCGATCCCAACAACCACAATGGCGCGGTCTTCCTCGGGCTCAACGGCATCGTCGTGAAGAGCCACGGCAGCGCCAACGCGGCGGGCATGGCCAAGGCGATCGAGGTTGCCGCCAATCTCGCCGCCGAGGGGCTGGGCAGCCGCATCGTCGAGGATCTCGGCAAGATCGCGCGTCCCCCTGCATGAGCCGCCGCGCGATCATCCTCGGCTCGGGTTCCGCTTTGCCGGCCCGCCGCGTCCCCAATGCCGAGCTCGCCGAGACCGTCGACACCTCCGACGAATGGATCGTCGAGCGCACCGGCATCCGCGCCCGCTATATCGCCGGTGAAGGCGAGACGACGGCGACTTTGGGCACCGAAGCCGCGCGCAATGCGCTCGAATCGGCGGGACTTGCGGCATCGGATATCGATCTGATCGTGCTGGCCACCGCCACGCCCGACCAGACCTTTCCCTCCTCCGCCACCAAGGTGCAGCATGCGCTGGGCATCACCGATGGCGTCGCCTTCGATGTCGCGGCGGTCTGCTCGGGCTTCCTTTACGCCCTGTCGGTCGCCGAAAGCATGATCCGCGCCGGCAGCGCCAACCGCGCGCTGGTGATCGGATCGGAGACGTTCAGCCGCATCCTCGATTGGGAGGATCGCGGCACCTGCGTGCTGTTCGGTGACGGCGCGGGGGCGGTGGTGCTGGGTGCCGAAGACGATAGCGAGCGCGGCATCCTGGCGGTCGCGCTGCACGCCGATGGGCGGCACAACGGGTTGCTTTACGTCGATGGGGGGCCTTCGACCACGGGCACGGTCGGCAAGCTGCGGATGAAGGGCGGCGAAGTATTCCGCCACGCGGTGACCAACCTCGCCAACGTGCTCGGCGAAGTCGTGGCCAAGGCCGGGCTGACGATGGCCGATATCGACTGGGTGGTGCCGCATCAGGCCAACCGCCGCATTCTCGACGCCACCGCGCGCAAGCTCGGCCTGGCGGCGGAGCGGGTGATCATCACCGTCGACGAACATGCCAACACGTCTGCCGCCTCGGTGCCCTTGGCGTTCGACGCCGCGATGCGCGACGGCCGGATCAAGCCCGGCGATCTCGTCGTGTTCGAAGCGATGGGTGGCGGCTTCACCTGGGGCGCCGCCATAGTACGCATTTGATTCGGCTATCGCCGAGAGCCGCACCGGCCCCCCCCCCGCTCGACCTCCCATAAGATACGCTGTTGGGAGGTCGGGCGGGGATGGGGCCGATGCGGCTCGGTTCAGCTTTGCTGAACCACGAACAGCCTCCCGATTGCGATCCTTTACAGCGCATAAGCTTGCGGGGCGTAACGACTTGGCTATCATCACGAGTTGCTTGAATTGAGGGAGTGAAAAGTGGGCGATTCGGGGACATTGACGCGGGCGGACCTGTCCGATCTCCTGCATCGGGAAATCGGCCTTTCGCGCGCCGCCTGCGCCGATATCGTCGAGGATGTGCTCGGCAAGATGTGCCACGCTTTGTCCGTGGGTGAGAACGTCAAGGTATCGGGCTTCGGCACCTTCGTGCTGCGCGACAAGACCGAGCGCGTCGGCCGCAATCCCAAGACCGGCGTCGAAGTGCCGATCGCGCCGCGCCGTGTGCTGACCTTCCGCGCCAGCCAGACGATGCGCGACAGCATCGCCTCCGCCGGCTGATCCGCGCCTCGTGGAGAAATCCGAAGGCGCCTTCCGCACGATCGGCGAAGTGGCCGAGATGCTCGGCCTGCCCCAACATATCCTGCGCTATTGGGAGACCCGCTTCCCGCAGCTGAAACCGCTGCAACGCGCCGGCAACCGCCGCTATTACCGCCCCGCCGACGTGACTTTGGCCAAGCGCATCGATCGGCTGCTCAACCGCGAAGGCTATACGGTGAAGGGTGTGCAGAAATTGCTGGCGGACAAGAGTGCGACCGCCGCCCCGCCGCCACTGTCGCTTAAAGCGATCCGCGATGGGCTGGCGAAAGCGCTGATAGAGGACGCCGCCTAAAGCCCTCTCCCGCCTGCGGGAGAGGGCTTTAGAGAACCCCCGGCCCGAACGCAGGGTCCAGATCCCTCGGCCGCACGAACGTCTCCAATACCCCGGCGCCCGCCTTTACCTCATCCCAATGTGCCACCGGCAAAGCGATCTCCGCGACGCTCGCGGTCGGATATTTCTCTTCGACCTCGCACCGGCCGCCACCGCGCTCGGCCGGCACCAGCATCAGCACCAGTTCTTCCAGCCCCGGATTGTGGCCGACCAGCAGCAGGCTCTCGATCGCATCGGGCAGGGCGCGCACCACGTCGAGCAATTCATCGGCGGGGGCGAGGTAGAGGGTGCGCTGCCAATCGGGGGTGATCGCCGTGCCATAGCCGACGGAAACCTCCTCCAGCGTCTCGACCACACGTACCGCGGGCGAGGCGACGACCTTGTCGAAGCGGGCGCCCGCGTCCTTCAGATGCTTGCCCATCGCGCGCGCGGCGCGGCGGCCCTTGGCGTTAAGCCGGCGATCGAAATCGCGGGCGACGAGGCCATCGTCACCCGATTTCGCGTGGCGCAGCAGGGTCAGCCTCTTCATGCGCGTCCCAACGTCCGGCGGAGGCCGCTTGATGCCCGAAAGTGCGCCCAAGCGATAGCCGTTCCCGCACCCGTATCATGGCGTCGGCGAGCGGCAATCGCGTGACACGGACACCGGGCGGAAAGGCATCGAGCAGGCGCGAGGGCGTTGCCGAGGAGAGCAGGACGAAGCAGCCGCGATCATCCATCCGCCGGATCAGCCGCCCGAAACCCTGCGCCAGGCGCGCCTTGACCAGCCGCTCGTCATAGGCGGAGCCACCGCCCGCCAGGCGCCGCGCGGCGTGGAGCACCGTCGGCCGCGGCCAGGGTACGCCCTCGGGCCGCACCAGCCGCAGCGAATGGCCGGGCACGTCGCCGCCGGCGCGCAGGGCATCGGGGCCAGGCCGGCTGGCG
>CAXTMT010000262.1:0-3701 GCA_964245355.1 uncultured Sphingomonadaceae bacterium | reverse complement strand
GTTCTGGGGCAATTGGCTGCAGATCGCGATCTCGGTCGCGATCGGGGCGGCGATCGTGCTCGCGATGCTGGGTCTGCGCATTCTCGCCACGCGCCTGTGCGAACGCAGGTCGGGCTGGGCGAGCCACTGGCCGCAGACCATCGGCCGCGTGATCAGCAAGACCAGTTTCTGGTTCATGGTGCTGTTCGCGGCCAAGCTGGTCGGCGGTTATGCCGATCCGCCGGTGATGCTGTGGCGCACGATCACGGTGCTGTTCACCATCGCCTCCGCGTTGCAGATGGCGCTCTGGGTGCGCGAGGCGATCCTGAGCCTCGTCGAGCATCGCGCGGGCGACGATCACAACGGCTTGGCCAGCGCGATCGGCATCATCCGCCTGCTGGTGACGGTGGTGCTGTTCGCGATCGCGACGGTGGCCATCCTCGACAATCTCGGCGTCAACGTCACCGGGCTGGTCGCGGGGCTCGGCATCGGCGGCATCGCCATCGGTCTGGCCGCCAAGGGCATCTTCGACGATCTGTTCTCGGCGCTGTCGATCATCTTCGACAAGCCGTTCCAGCGCGGCGATTCGATCACCTGGGACAAGACCACCGGCACCGTCGAGGCGATCGGCCTGAAGACGACGCGGCTGCGCGCCACCACCGGCGAGGAGGTGGTGATCTCCAACACCAATCTGCTCAACAAGGAACTCCACAACACCTCGCGCCTGGCGCGGCGGCGGATCATCCTGAAGGTGGGGATCGCCTATTACACCCCGGTCGCGCTGTGCGCCGATGTGCCCAAGATCCTCGCGAAGATCGTGGCGGCGACCGACACCTGCAAATTGGTGCGCTGCGGGCTGACCGGCTTCGGCGATTCGAGCCTCGATTACGAGCTGCAGTTCGATGTCTATTCGGACCTGTACGACAAGGTGTTCGACGCGCGCCACCGCGTCTCGATCGGCATCCTGCGCGCCTTCAACGATGCCCGCATCGACTTCGCCTGGCCGACGCAGGTAGGGATCACGGCGGGTGCGGATGGCCGGCCGCTGATCGAGCGGGGTGACGCGGCGTGTCTGCCGGGCGGCGAGCCGGACGATGGCGCGATGGCGGCGGAAGGTTCGGAGAGCAGCGAAGAGAAGGCCCCGGACTGATCCTCCCCTTGCAGGGGAGGATTGAGCGCAACCAAGGAACGTCACGGCCCCCCGCGCGCTTTTCCCAGGTAAGTTTGGGAGACAGGCGATGTTCGAAGACGACAAGGATGCTGCGGCGGATCTGGAAGGCCGGTTCTGGAAGGAAGTGAAAGGCAGCCCGTTCGTGATGCTCGGCCTCGATGGCGCGCGCGATGGCCATGCCCAGCCGATGACGGCGCAGTTCGACGGCGACAGCCACACCTTCTGGTTCTTCGCCACCAGGGACAACAGCCTGATCTCGGCGCTCGGCCAGGCGCACCGCGCGATCGCCACCTTCACCGGCAAGGGCCACGATCTCTTCGCCTCGATCCACGGCGAACTGTCCGAGGCGACCAGCCGCGAGATGATCGAGAAACTGTGGAATTCGCATGTCGCCGCCTGGTACGAGGGCGGCAAGGACGATCCCCGCATCGCGCTGCTCCGCCTCGATCCCGAGAAAGCGACGATCTGGAAGGGCGGCACCTCGATCGGCGCGGCGATCACCAAGCTGCTCGGGCGCGATCCGAAAGAGGATTACAAGGATGGGATGGCGACGGTGACGCTGTAACGTTCCGTCCTTCGACCCCGCTCATGCTGAGTAGAGACCGAGTAGCGGCATAGCCGCGTATCGAGGGCTCGTATCGAAGCACCGGCCGTGTCCTTCGATACGCGCCCTCGATACGCCCCTTACGGGGCTACTCGGTCGCTACTCAGGATGAGCGGGTTTGGGATTAGCCCCACAATTTCCCGGCGGGTGGCGAAAGCCGTCCGCCGTTTTCGCTCATCGCCCCCGCCCGATCCTCGGCCAGCAGCAGCGCCCCATCCAGGTCCACCCAGCGCGCACCCTGCGCCACCAGATGCGCGGGCGCGATGCCGAGCGAGGTGGCGAGCATGCAGCCGACCATCACCTCAAGGCCCGCCGCGCGCGCCTCGTTCGCCAGCGCCAGCGCCTCGGTCAGGCCCCCGCATTTGTCGAGCTTGACGTTGATCGCTCGATAGCGGCCGACGCACCGGGCGAGATCGGCGCGGTCCTGGCAGCTCTCGTCGGCGCACAGCGGGATCGGGCTGGCGATACCGTCCAGCAGGTGATCGAGCCCGGCCTTCACCGGCTGCTCGATCAGCTCGACCCCAAACGGTAGCAGCGCCGCCGCCTCCGCCGCAATGTCGCGGCCCGTCCACGCCTCGTTGGCGTCGACGATCAGCCGCGCGTTCGGCGCGCCGCGATGGACGGCGGCAACCCTTTCGACATCGCCATCGCCGGCGAGCTTGAGTTTAAGCAGCGGCAGGTGGGCGACGGCGCGGGCATCGGCTTCCATCTTCGCCGGATCGGCGAGCGAGATGGTGAAGGCGGTGGTGAGCGGCCGGGGTTCGGGCAGGCCGGCAAGGCGCCAGACGGGTCGGTCGGTTTGATTGGCTTCGAGATCCCACAGCGCGCAGTCGAGCGCATTGCGGGCGGCGCCACGGGGGAGGCGGGTTTGCAGGTCCGCGCGCGTCAGCCCGGCGACGATCGCATCGCGCCGGCTTTCGATCTGGGCGAGGATGCTTTCGGGCGTTTCGCCATGATAATAGATCGCCGTGCCTTCGCCCCGGCCGGTGTGCGCGCCGTCCGAAACCTCGGCGACGACGACATCGACATGCGTCCTGGCCCCGCGCGAAATGGTGAAGGCCCCGCGCACGGGCCAGCGTTCGATGCGGGCTTGAAGGTGCAAAGGTCGTGGAAAGTCTCCGTCCGTCCTGAGCGAAGTCGAAGGACGTGCCGCAGGTGGTTTGGCCAGCTCATGTATCCTTGCCCAATCAGCGTCGATCAGCGCCGCTTTCTTGGCGCGTGACCAACCCTTGACCCGGCGTTCACCGGCAATTGCCTCTTCGCGCGTTGAGAAAGTCTCCGACCACACAAGGGCGACAGGTCTTCTGCGCGCGGTGAAATCGCAAAAGCCGCCATGGTTATGCTGGGCTATGCGAAACTCGAGATTATCGGTCTGGCCGACATAATATCTGCCGTCGGAACAGCGGAGCATATAGGCCCAGAAGGTCATCGTGTCGCCTGTACCACGTCCTTCGACTTTGCTCAGGACGAACGGTGGATTTTAGGTCTCAGGCCTCAAGCCGTCGCCCTCTTATCCGCCTCGGCGATCCACGCCTCCAGCACCGGCGCGATCTCCGTGCGCCAGCGCCGGCCGTTGAAGATGCCGTAATGGCCCACGTTCGGCGCCATGAAATACTTCTTCAGCCCCTCGGGCAGCTTGCTCGCCAGGGTCAGCGCCGCCTTCGTCTGGCCGAGGCCCGAAATATCGTCCTTCTCGCCCTCGATCGCCAGGATCGCGACATCGGTGATCGCTTTCGGGTTCACCTTGCGGCCGCGGTGCAGCATCTTGCCCCTGGGGAGGAGGTGGCGCTGGAACACCACGTCGATCGTCTGCAGGTAGAATTCCGCCGTCATGTCGCAGACCGAGCGATATTCCTCGTAGAAGGCCTTGGTGGAATCGGCATGCTCCTCGTCGCCGTCGACGAGATGCTTGAACATCTGCCAGTGGCTGACGAGGTGGTTGCCGAA
>CAXTMT010000261.1:0-3720 GCA_964245355.1 uncultured Sphingomonadaceae bacterium | reverse complement strand
CTGCAGGACCAGCCCCGCCACGCCGATCACCGCGAACGAACCGAGCCAGCCGCTCCAGACGCTCATCCGCCAGCGGACTAAGGCCAGCAGGATCGCAAGGCCGAGCAGGCCGGTCTGTACCTCGAGCCGCGGCAGTGCCGCCAGTCTGTCGTAATAATTCGCGCCGGCCCCGGCCCCCGAAATCCAATTGACCACGAACAGCAGCAGACCGCCGCCGGCCAGCAGCATCGCAGGCACGGCAAGCCCAACTGCGATCTCGCGCCCCGAAACGCGCCCACGTCGCACCGCGAACATCGTCAGCCCGGCCGCCAGCACGAGGATCACCCACCCGCCCCACGCCGGATAGAGGATCAGCTTGCTTCCCCACAGGTCGGAGAAGGTCGCGTCCGCCGTCTTGCCCGGCAGCGTCGGCGCGAAGGCCAGCGCGCGGGTCAGCGCCAGCGCCGATTGGCCCATGTCCTGCAGCGAGGCCTGCGACAGCCGCTCGGGCGTGGCCAGCGGCGAATGATACAGCCCGGCCCGGTCGCCGATCGCGAAATTGAAGCCGGGCAGATCGTGGCCGATCGCCACGGTCAGGTCGGTCGAATTGGGCATCCGCCGATAGACGAACACCGCGAGCGACGCCGCCGAGGGCCACGGCACCGCGCCCGCGAACGCGCGCATCATCGCGCCATTGTCCGCGCCGGTCTCGAACATCATCGCCCGCCCCGCGGCACCGCGCGATTCGAAGTTCAGCACCACGCCGACACGGCCGACAACCCCCGGCGTCGCGAAGAAAGCCTTGGCGCCGAGCAGCCCCAATTCCTCGCCGTCGGTGACGAGGAACACTATGTCGCGCGCGGGCTGCGGCCCGTGCGCCAGCGCCCGCGCCGTCTCCAGCAGGGTGGCGACGCCGATGCCGTCGTCGGCTGCGCCGGGCGAGCCCCACACGCTGTCGTGATGCGCCATCAGCACCACGGCGGGCTGCGCCCGATCGCGCCCCGGCAGCAGCGCGAGGATGTTGGTGCCATGCAGATCCGTCGGCGCCGGATGCCCGGCCCAGCGCGCATATCTGGCGTTGGAGGGCGCATCGCCCGGCACCGCCTGCACCGTCACCGGCATCCCCAGCCCGGCGAAGCGATGCACCAGATCGAGCGTTACCGCCCGATCTTCCTCCGATCCCATCACGTGCGGCCGCGCGCCGATCATGCGCACCACATCCATTGCCCGCCCCGCCGAAAAGCGATCGGCCGGCGCATCCGTCGCCAACGGCCGGCTCGGCGCATTCGCCCACCAGGCGAGCAGGATGGCGAGGAGTGCCGTGATCACCACCGCCGTGATCCGCGCGGAATTCGCCTGCTGCATGCCCGTCCCTCCGCCTTGCTGCCGAAGTCTCGCACCCCTAGAATGGCCCGGCAAGAGCGGGGAGAAGCGCGATGCAGGGACATATGTCGCCGCAGACGATCCAATATGCGGTGACGGCGGTGGTGATCGGGCTCGTGCTGATGCTGCGGCTGCGCAACACGCGGCGCGCGCGGCCGCTGCGGCTGCAGACCTTGTGGATCGTGCCCGCGATCTACGCTTTGGTCTTCGCCTTCGCCTGCTATGAGCGACCGCCGGTGACGTTGCCGGGCTGGCTATGGCTCGTGATCGCAGCGGCGATCGGGGCCGGGATCGGCTGGTGGCGCGGCAAGCTGATGCGGATTTCGGTCGATCCGGCGACGGGCGCGCTCAATCAGCAGGCCTCGCCCGCCGCCTTGCTCTTCATCGTCCTGCTGATCGCGATCCGCCAGGGGCTGCGCTACGAAGGCGCCGCCTACGGGATCAACTTGTTCGCGCTCACCGACCTATTGATGGCCTCTGCCCTGGGGCTGTTCACCGCGGCGCGGGTCGAGATGTATTTGCGGGCACGGCGCTTGCTGGCCGGCATACGCGATTAATTTTCTCCCGCCCTTCCGGCGAAGGCCGGGACGGCGGGCGTATCGGGTTCGTCAAATCCCCTCGGGCATATCCACGGGCCCGACGAAGTCGCGGTGACGTGCAAGAGCGAAGCGATCGGTCATGCCGGCGATGAAGTCGCCGATCGTGCGGGTGCGCGCGGGTTCTTCGGTGGGGAGCGCCGTACGCCACCATTCGGGCAGCAGGCCCGGATCTGCGAGATAGGCACCGGCGAGCCCGGCAACGACCGCGCGCGCCTGCCCGGCCACCGCCATTTGCTGCGGATGATGGTAGAGCGCCTCATACAGGAAGCGCTTGAAGCTGCGTTCGGCCGCCGCCATCGCGGGAGAGAAACGGATCAGCGGGTCGGGCAAGGCCCGCACCTCTTCCACCGAGCCCACGCCGGATGCGTCGATCGCCGCACGGCTCGTCTCCAGCAGATCGTTGACCATCCGCCCGATCTGATCGCGCACCAGTTCGCCGATCAGCCGTTCACCGGGCACCTCGGGCCACCGCGCGGCGATCGCGCCCCATCCCTCCGCCACCAGCGGCTGCGCGAGCACCGCCTCCAGATCGAGCAGCCCGGCGCGCAGGCCATCGTCGATGTCGTGATTGTCGTAGGCGATATCGTCGGCCAGCGCCGCGACCTGCGCCTCGAGGCTCGGTTGGGTGCCAAGCTCGAGCGGCCATTCGGCATCGACTTCGGCCAGCGCCCAGGTCGGCACCGCGACCGGGCCATTGTGTTTGGCGAGCCCCTCCAACATCTCCCAACTGAGGTTGAGCCCCGGATGATCGGGATAGGGGCTGTCGAGCCGGGTGAGCACCCGCAGCGTATGGGCGTTGTGATCGAAGCCGCCGGCGGGCGCGGTCGCCGCCTTCAGCGCCGCCTCGCCGGCGTGGCCGAAGGGCGGGTGGCCGATATCGTGGGCGAGGCACAAAGCTTCGGTCAGATCCTCGTTCAGGCCGAGCGCGCGGGCGATCGTCCGGCCGATCTGCGCGACCTCCAGACTGTGGGTCAGCCGTACGCGGTAATGATCGCCGTCGGGTGCCACGAACACCTGCGTCTTGTGGCGCAGCCGCCGGAACGAGATGGCGTGGATGATCCGATCGCGATCGCGCTGAAAGGCGTCGCGCGGCCCCCGCGCGCCCTCGGCCGGGCCGTACAACCGCCCGCGACTGCGCGCCGGATCGCTGGCGAAAGGGGCTGGCATCGACGGCGCGGATGGCGGGGTTGGGAGCATAAGTCGAGGGCTAATTCCTCACCGCCAGGGGGAGGGGGCGCCAGAGGCGTCGAAGGGGGCGGTAAGCGATACACGCTCTACCGTCGTGCTGCCCCCCCCCTTCAGCTATGCTGCCACCTCTCCTGGCGGGGGAAGATCAATGATGCCGCCGATGCCCGCTCGATTTGCCGCGATGCCCGTGCGCGGAAGCAGAGGCCGCTGCCTTGCGATGTTTGCCCCGGCCCGCCTTGCCGCCCCTGCTTCGCGCCGGCGCATCGACGGTCCCCACGTCGCTGCCGTCGAACGCTTCGACCGAGGTGCCGGGCGGCGTCGTCACCATGAACGTCGCCATGCTCTCGCCGCGCCGCGCGTCGACCCAATCCTGCGCCGCCGAGGCACTGGCGAAGGGGCCGATCAGCAGGCGATTGGTGTATCTGAAGCCCATCGTCGCGGGGTTGCGGCCGGCGAGTTGGCTGCTCCATTTGGCCTTCAGCGCGGACCAGCTGCGCGGCAGATCGCGCCGGTTCGCGCCGCCCGCGATCTGTGCCCAATAACGCGTCGGGTTGCGCCGTTCGGCCTGCGC
>CAXTMT010000260.1:0-3744 GCA_964245355.1 uncultured Sphingomonadaceae bacterium | reverse complement strand
ATGATGATCACCCTTCTCGTCTTCCTGCCGCTGTTCGCCGCGATCGTCGCGGGGCTGGGCAATCGCGCGATCGGCAACGTGCCGGCGAAACTCATCACCACCGGGGCGCTGTTCGCCAGTTGCGCGCTCGCCTGGCCGATCTTCCTGGGCTTCCTCGGCGGCCATTCGACCGCGCATGTCGTGAAGGTGTCGAGCTTCATCAGTTCGGGTGCTCTGCAAGTCGATTGGGCGCTGCGCGTCGATACGCTGACCGCGGTGATGCTCGTGGTGGTGACCAGCGTCTCGGCGCTCGTCCACCTCTACAGCTGGGGCTATATGCGCGAGGATCCCTCGCAGCCGCGCTTCTTCGCTTACCTCAGCCTCTTCACCTTCGCGATGCTGATGCTGGTGACGAGCGACAACCTCATCCAGATGTTCTTCGGCTGGGAGGGCGTCGGCCTCGCCTCCTATCTGCTGATCGGTTTCTGGTATGAGAAGCCGAGCGCGCAGGCGGCGGCGATCAAGGCGTTCGTCGTCAACCGCGTCGGCGATTTCGGGTTCAGCCTCGGCATCTTCGGCACCTTCCTGGTGTTCGGCACCGTCTCGATCCCCGCGATCCTCTCGGCCGCACCGCACATGGGCGGATCGACGATCGGTTTCTTGGGCGGCCGCGTCGATACGATGACGCTGCTGTGCCTGCTGCTGTTCGTCGGGGCGATGGGCAAATCGGCGCAGCTCGGCCTCCACGTCTGGCTGCCCGACGCGATGGAGGGTCCGACGCCGGTCTCGGCGCTGATCCACGCGGCGACGATGGTGACGGCGGGCGTGTTCATGGTCTGCCGCCTCTCGCCGATGTTCGAGATGAGTCCCACGGCGCTGACCGTGGTGACCTATGTGGGCGCCGCGACCTGCTTCTTCGCCGCGACCGTCGGCACGGTGCAGACCGACATCAAGCGCGTGATCGCCTATTCGACCTGTTCGCAGCTCGGCTACATGTTCTTCGCCGCGGGCGTCGGCGCCTATGGCGCGGCGATGTTCCACCTGTTCACCCACGCCTTCTTCAAGGCCCTGCTGTTCCTCGGCGCCGGATCGGTGATCCACGCGATGCACCATGAGCAGGACATGCGCTATTATGGCGGCCTGTGGAAGAAGATCCCCTGGACCTTCGCCGCGATGATGGCGGGGACGCTGGCGATCACCGGCGTGGGTCTCGACGACGTGTTCGGCTTCGCCGGTTTCTATTCGAAGGACGCGATCATCGAGGCGGCCTATGCGCGCGGCACGGCGGCCGGCGGCATCGCCTTCCTGATCGGGGTGATCGCGGCGCTGCTGACGAGCTTCTATTCGTGGCGGCTGGTGTATTTGACCTTCTTCGGCAAGCCGCGCTGGGCGCGGTCGGAGCATATCCGGCACGCGGTCCACGATGCGCACGGGCACGACGATCATGCCCACGCCCATGACGCGCACGACGATCATGCCCACGCGGATCACGGCGACGGCACCGCCGGCTATCACCCGCACGAGAGCCCGCTGGTGATGCTGATCCCGCTGATAATCCTGTCGATCGGTGCGGTGTTCGCGGGCTTCGCTTTCGCCAGGCCGTTCATCGGCGAACATGGCGTGGCTTTCTGGCAGGGCAGCCTGGCCTTCAACGCCGAGTTCATGGAATCGGTCGAGCATGTACCGATGTTCGTGAAGCTTTCGGCGACAATCGTGATGCTCGCCGGGCTGCTGATCGCGACCTGGGCCTATGTGTGGGACAAGAGTGTACCGGCGCGCTTTGTCGCCACCTTCGAGGGCCTGTACAAATTCCTGCTCAACAAATGGTATTTCGACGAGCTGTACGATCTGATCTTCGTCCGCCCCGCCTTCGCGCTCGGCCGCCTGCTGTGGAAGAAGGGCGATCAGGGCACGATCGATCGCTTCGGGCCGAATGGGGTGGCAAACCTCGTCAAGATCGGCTCGGTCGCGGCGGGCAGGCTGCAGTCGGGCTATGTCTATACCTATGCGCTGGTGATGCTGCTCGGCTTGGCCGCGGCGGCGACCTGGGCGATGGCGGTATGAGGGGTTATAAATTATCCCCTGAAGGGGAGGGGGGAAGATAAGATGAACCAGTTGCATGTCCCCATCCTCACCCTGCTCGTCGCCGTCCCCGCCTTCGGCGCGATCGCCTGCCTGTTCGCCGATGCCAAAGCCGCGCGCTGGGTGGCGCTGGTCGCGACGCTGATCGATTTCGCGCTCGGTATATTGCTCTGGGCGACCTATCAGGTCGGCGGCCCGCAATGGCAGTTCCAGGAGCATGTCGGCCTGTTCGGCAGCTTCGGCTGGGCGCTCGGCATCGACGGCATCGCGCTGATGCTGATCCTGCTCTCGGTGTTCCTGATGCCGATCTGCATCCTCGCCTCGTGGGAGGCGATCCAGAAGCGCGTACCCGAATATATGGCGGCGTTCCTGCTGATGGAAACGCTGATGCTCGGCGTGTTCGCCGCGCAGGATCTGTTCCTGTTCTACATCTTCTTCGAGGCCGGCCTGATCCCGATGTATCTGATCATCGGCATCTGGGGCGGGGCCGAGCGCATCTACGCCAGCTACAAATTCTTCCTCTACACTTTGCTCGGCTCGATCGTGATGCTGATCGCGATGCTGTGGATGGCGAGCTTCGCGCATTCGACGAGCATCCCCGTGCTGATGCAGACCGATTTCCCGCGCCAAGCGCAGACCTGGCTGTTCCTCGCCTTCTTCGCGAGCTTCGCGGTCAAGATGCCGATGTGGCCGGTGCATACCTGGCTGCCCGATGCGCACGTCCAGGCGCCGACGGCGGGATCGGTCATCCTCGCCGGCGTCCTGCTGAAGATGGGCGGCTACGGCTTCATCCGCTTCTCGCTGCCGATGTTCCCCGATGCCTCGGCGCAGCTCTTCTGGCTGGTCGCGACGCTGAGCGGTATCGCGATCGTCTACACCAGCCTCGTCGCGCTGGTGCAGCAGGACATGAAGAAGCTGATCGCTTATTCTTCCGTCGCGCATATGGCGTTCGTCACCTTCGGCCTGTTCGCCTTCAACCGGCAGGGACTGGAGGGGTCGCTGCTGGTGATGCTGAGCCACGGCCTCGTCTCGGGGGCGCTCTTCCTGTGCGTCGGCGTGGTCTACGATCGGCTGCACACCCGCGAGATCGACCGCTACGGCGGCGTCGGCACCAACATGCCGCGCTATGCGACGCTGTTCCTGCTGTTCACCATGGCCTCGGTCGGCCTGCCGGGGACCAGCGGTTTCGTCGGCGAATTCCTGAGCATGATGGGCATCTACGGCGCCTCGACCTGGGCGGCGTTCGTCGCCACCACCGGCATCATCCTCGGCGCGGCCTACATGCTCTATCTCTACCGCCGCGTCGCGCAGGGGCCTTTGGTCAAGCCCGACGTCGCCGCGATGGCCGATATCAGCCCGCGCGAAATCCTGACCCTCGTTCCCCTGGCACTCGTCGTGCTGTGGATGGGCGTCTATCCGAAGAGCTTCTCCGAACCGATGAAGAAGGATGTCGGCGTGGTCCTCGCCCGCACCGATCGCGCCTGGAAGGGCGGCGACAGCAGGCTGGCGAAGGGCACGAAAGCCACGAAGGCGACGCCGCTCCTGGCTTTCCGCGATGGAGGGCCGAAGTGATGGCGACCTTCGCCCGCTTCCGTCATCTTAAACCCGTCCGTCCTGAGCGAAGTCGAAGGACGTGCCAAGCAGATCAGCCCGTGGGGCACGTCCTTCGACTTCGCTCAGGAC
>CAXTMT010000259.1:0-3747 GCA_964245355.1 uncultured Sphingomonadaceae bacterium | reverse complement strand
TCGATGATGTCCTCGCCCGCCGCGCGCGCCGCCGCCTTCATCGCGTTCACTTCGGCGAACACGTAAGGGGGGAGCCTGCGGATGCGATAGAAATCCTCGGTCATGATGTCCTCTGGAAGAGCCACGGGGCGACGCGACGACCGCTCGCCCTTCGCGGCTGACGTGGGTATAGGGGTATCCCACACGAATTGGCAGTCCGAACTCATGCGCGATATCAGGGCAATATATCAGGGCAATCCGTCGCAACGAACAGCGAAAGGCTTTCGCAAACCAATTCTACAATCTCGGCGCGGCGCTATCGGCCGGATCCGCCATCAGGATCGTTGACGAGCAGGCATTTGATTGGGTCGTCCTGCTCTGGATTGTGAGCGCGTTCGCCCTTATACTGACGGGATATGGCTTTCTCGGATTGATCGAGGACGATGCAGATGATTTATGATTACGTCCCCGGCATCGCGGCGATCGTGTTGAGCGCCGCCGGCCAAGCCTATATCTGGTGGTATAAGCGGAAGCATTGGCCCCGTAACGGCAGAACGCCTGCCGAATAATTCTGCGCTCCAACCATGACTGACACGCAAACGCCGGCCCCCGATGGCGCCGATATCCTGAAGGAGGTCGCCCACTGGACCGGGGTGATCGGCCAGGCGCAGCAGATCTTGATGGAGCATGGCGCCGCCGCCGCGCTGAAGATGAGCGACGATTTCGCCGACAATCTCGCGATCCTGCCGACCGCCGATACGATCGCCGACGCGCCGCAGAAATTCTGGACCGAGAGCCTCGATTTCTGGCGTCGGCTGATGCCCAGCCCCAAATCGGCGGTGGGCGACAATCTTTCGAGCGCCGGGTGGCAGGAGCCTTTGTTCGGCCTGTTCCGCCAGGGTTATGCGATCTTCGCCGAGCAGATGATCGATCAGTTGGAAGCCGTGGAAGGGCTCGATCCGCGCCAGAAAGAGCAGCTCCGCTTCGTCGCCCGCCTCGTCATCGATGCCGCCAGCCCGGCCAATTTCCCGCTGACCAACCCCGAAGTCGTCGCGCGCATCGTCGAGACGCGCGGGCAGAACCTCCTCACCGGCCTCGAGCGGATGATGGAGGATGCCACGCAAGGCCAGCTCCGCCACGGGCCAAAGGGCGCGTTCGAGGTGGGCCGCGATATCGCGTCGACGCCGGGCAAGGTCATCTACGAGAACCGCCTGTTCCAGCTCATCCACTATATGCCGACCACGCCTGAGGTGGACGCGATCCCGCTGATCGTCTTCCCGCCGTGGATCAACCGTTTCTACATCCTCGACCTCTCCCCCAAGAAGAGCTTCGTGCGCTGGGCGCTGGATCAGGGGATCAGCGTCTTCATGGTCAGCTGGAAATCGGCCGACGCCTCGATCGCCGACGTGACGATGGACGATTATGTGCTCTGCGGCGAGATGGAGGCGATCGAGGTCGTCCGCCAGTTGCTGGGTGTGCCGAGCGTCCATGTCGTCGGCTATTGCGTGGCGGGGACGGCGCTGGCGATGCTGCTCGCCTGGGCGGCGGCAACCGGGCGCGCCGACGCCATCGCCAGCGCGACCTTCTTCACCGCGCAGGTCGATTTCGAAAATGCGGGCGATCTCGGGCTGTTCGTCGACGATGGCCAGATGGCGCTGATCGACAGTTTGACCACCAACGGTGTGCTGGACGGCCGCTATCTGGCGCTGACCTTCAATCTGCTGCGCGGGCGCGACCTGATCTGGAATTATGTCGTCAACCATTATCTGCTGGCCGAGGATTACAAACCGTTCGATCTGCTCCACTGGAACGGCGACGTCACCAACCTGCCCGCCGCGTGGCACCGCCGCTATCTGGCCGATCTGTATCGCGACAATCTGCTGGTGAAGCCGGGTGCGCTTTCGGTGGACGGGATCCCGATCGATCTCGGCACCGTGCGTACGCCGTCCTATGTGCAGGCCGGGCGCGAGGATCATATCGCGCCGCCCGAAAGCGTCTGGGAAATAACCCGTCATTTCAAGGGACCGCTGCGCTTTCTTCTCGCCGGATCGGGGCATATCGCCGGCGTCGTCAACCCGCCCGCCGCCAACAAATACGGCTATTGGCTGGGCGATGCGAAGGTCGAGACGCTGGCCGATTTCATCGCCGGCGCGACCGAGAACAAGGGCAGCTGGTGGCCCGATTGGCGCGCGTGGCTCACCGGGATCGACAGCGCTCAGGTGGCGGCCGAGGGCGCGCGCCTTCCCGGCGAAGGCGCGCTTCCCGCGATCGAGGATGCACCCGGCCGCTATGTAAACAACCGTTGATCCTCTTGCGGTCTTCGCCGGAAGCCTTAAGCAGCAAGGCGACGAATTCGTTGGGGGAGTTTCTAAAATGAATGACCAGCTGGAGCTGCTGACGGCGATCCGCGATATCCTGACGCGCATCGAAAAGACGATCGATGATTTTCAGAAGGAACGCGCGACTGCTGCCGCTGAAAAGCCCAAGCCCGCCAAGTAATTGAGACGGCAGGGCGCACCTGGGGGTGGGTGCGCTCGGTCGATCAGCAAGTCTCGTATTTCCAGTTCAGTTTGCGGCCGTCTGCGCATTGCGCGACGGCCTTTTCGATTCGGGCCGCGCGCGTCTCGGGGCGCTTGGCATCGCCGATCCATTCCAGATATTCGCGTTTGCAGCTCGGCGCGAGCGCATCGAAGCCGGCGCGGGCTGGCGGATGCGCAGCAAGGGCGGCGGTAAAGGCCTCGGGCTCGGGCAATACGGGCTTGGGCGCCTTCTTCGGTCGCGGCACGGACGGCGCGGCAGCACCCTCGGCAGCGGCGCGGATCAGCGCGACGAACGCCTCGCGCGGCGGGAGATCGTCGAGCGACGTCAGCCGGCCGTATTGGCCCATCGCCTCGTCGTCCTTGCCGGTCGGCGGGCCTTTCCAGAAACCGAAGGCGGCATGCGCCTTGAACGCATCCATCATCGCGAACGGTTTGCCGGTGAGCAGGTAGAAAGGCTTGCCCCACTTGATCGTCTCCTCGATCTGCGGGCAGGCTTCGTGGAGGCAATCGCGGACGAAGCGCAGGATCGGCCGGGCGAAGAGCGCCGCGGTTTCGATCTTGGCGTCGATGCGGGGATCAATGTTCATGGGTGAAGGATGACGCAGAAGCGGCCGACCCGCAACATTGCCGCACCCTCTCGTCACCCCGGCCGACCGAAGGTTCGCAGGCGCGGCAAGCGGAAAAGCTGAATCCGGATCAAGTCCGGATGACGAAGACATGCCGATCAAAATCCATGCGCCGGGCTTCAAAGGCCGTTAACCTTCGCTATGAGAGCGCGCCATGTACGCATCAAATGCGCCGACTTGGAGGAAGCCGAAGATGATCCGCCTGAAACCCTGTCTCGCCGCTTTGCTGCTGACCGCTGCGATACCCGTGCTGGCGGCCGATCCGGCGCCCTCGGTGCCGGCGCGCGTCGACAAGCTGGAGAAGGAGATGAAGGCGGTCCAGCGCAAGGTGTTCCCCGGCGGCAGCCCCGCCTTCTTCGAGGCCGAGATCGCGCCTGCGCCGGTCACCGCGACCGCCGGCACCCCTGCGACCACGCCGATCAACGAGCTGACCGGCCGGGTCAATTCGCTCGAGCGCGCGCTTTCCGAACTTACCGCGAAGATCGAGGAGGACGAGCACCGCCTGTCGCTGCTCTCGACCCAATCGGCCAGGGATCGCAGTGAGTTCGATGCGCGGCTGAAGGCGCTGGAAACCCCGCCGCAGCCGGTCGCCATGGCCGCAC
>CAXTMT010000258.1:0-3813 GCA_964245355.1 uncultured Sphingomonadaceae bacterium | reverse complement strand
TCGGCAGCAGATATTCGACGCGGCGATCGAAGTTGCGCGGCATCCAGTCGGCCGAGCTGATGAACACCTTCGCCTCGCGGTTGGGCAGCGCGCCGCCGTTGCCGAAACACAGGATGCGGCTGTGCTCCAGGAAGCGGCCGATCACCGATTTCACCCGGATATTCTCGGACAGGCCCGGCACCCCGGGACGCAGGCAGCAGATGCCGCGGATGATCAGATCGATCTCCACCCCCGCCGCGCTCGCCCGATACAGCTTCTCGATGATCGCCGGATCGACGAGGCTGTTCATCTTCGCCCAGATCGCCGCTTCCTTGCCGGCGCGGGCATTGTCGATCTCGTCGTCGATCAGATCCGAGAGCTTGTCGCGCAGGCCGTGCGGCGAGAGCGTCAGCAGCTCCAGCGCGGCCGGCTCGACATAGCCGGTGACGTAATTGAACAATTGCGCGGCATCCTGCGCGGCGCGCGGATCGGCGGTGAAGAAGCTGAGGTCGGTATAGATCCGCGCGGTGATCGGGTGGTAATTGCCGGTGCCGAAGTGGACGTAGCTGCGATAGCCTTCCGCCTCGCGCCGCACGACCATCGAGACCTTGGCGTGGGTCTTCCAGTCGATGAAGCCGTAGACGACCTGGACCCCGGCGCGCTCCAGTTCGGCCGCCCAATTGATGTTCTGCTCCTCGTCGAAGCGCGCCTTCAGCTCGACCACCGCCGTCACCGATTTGCCGGCCTCGGCCGCGTCGATCAGCGCGCGGATCACCGCCGACTGCTTGCCCGCGCGATAGAGCGTCTGCTTGACCGCGACGACGTCCGGGTCTGCCGCCGCCTGCTTCAGGAAGGCGACCACCACATCGAACGATTCATAGGGGTGGTGGACGACGATGTCTTTCGATCGGATCGCCGCGAAGCAATCGCCGCCATGCTCGCGGATGCGCTCGGGGAAGCGCGCGGTGAAGGGCGGAAATTTGAGATCGGGGCGATCCTCCTCGACCAGTTCGGCCAACCCGCCGATGCCGAGGAATTCCTGCGTATCGGTGATCACATCCTCCGATCCGCCGATCTCTTCGCGCACCAGCGCGTCGAGCGCGGGGGGCATGTTGGGGCGCGGTTCGAGGCGGATGATGCGGCCCTTGCGGCGTCGCTTGATCGCCGATTTGAAGTGGAGGACGAGGTCTTCGGCTTCTTCCTCCACCTCCAGATCGCTGTCGCGGATCACACGAAAGGCGGTGTCGCCCAGCACTTCGTAGCCGGGGAACAGCACATCGGTGAAGCGGCCGATCACCGTCTCGATCGGCACGTAACGCGCGCGTTCGCCTGGCAGGCGGATGAAGCGTTTCGAAACCGACGGCAGCATCACCAGTTCGCGCGTCGGCTCGCTGTCCGACAGGCGCTTCAGATCGAACAACAGGGTGAAGCCCTGGTTGGGGATGAAGGGAAACGGGTGCGCGGGATCGAGCGCCTGCGGGGTGAGGATCGGGAAGATCTGCTTGCGGAAATGGTTTTCCAGCCACTCGGCCTCGGTGCCGACGATCTCGTCGCGCTCCAGCACTTCCAGCCCCGCCTCGGCGAGTTGGCGGCGCAGCGCGATCCACACCATCTGCTGGACATCGGTCAGCCGATCGGCCCGCGCGGCGATGGCGGTGAGTTGCTGGGCAGCGGTAAGCCCGTCGGGCGAGCGATCCTCGATCGCTTCCATCTGCTGACCCTTCAGCCCCGCCACGCGGACCATGAAGAATTCGTCGAGATTGTTGCCCGAGATCGAGAGGAAGCGCAGCCGCTCCAGCAGCGGGTGGGCGGGGTTGCACGCCTCGTCCAGCACACGTTCGTTGAACGCGATCCACGAGAGCTCGCGGTTGAAATAGCGTTCCTTCAGCGGCAGCGGCGGCGCGTCGCTGGCTTCGGCGCCTTCGACATATTCGTGATCGGGATGGGCAGGATTATCCATAAGTCGGCGATCCTACGCTCTTGCGCGTGACTCGTCGATGACACCCATTTCGGTGAGCGCCAGCCGCGCGAGCGGCACGGTCAGCCCCTGCCGCCGCTGGAAGGCGAGCGCGTCGAGTGCCTCGATCGTACGGTGAACGCCCAGATAACTGCGCTCGATGCGGGGGACGAGATAGCGGATCAGGTCGGGCGACGCCGGCAGTCCGCGGATGTGGCAGAGCTTCTCGATCAGCCGCGCGGCCAATTCCTCATCGGGATCGGGCATGATGACCACCGGCGTCGCAGCGAGGCGCGAGCGCAGGTCGGGCAGCGCGATCGCCCAGTCGGGCGGCAGACGATCGGTGACCAGCACCAGCGGCCGGCGCTTCTCCTGCGCGCGGTTCCAGGCGTGGAAGAGCGTTTCCTCGTCGATGTCCTCGGCATTGTCGCAAAACTCGCCGCCCGATCGCGCCGCGACGATCCGCCCGAGCAGGCTGCGCCCCGATTTGCGCGGCCCGGCGAGGATCGTGGCCATGACCGGCCACGCCCCCCAATGATCGAAATGGCGGACGATCGCGGCGTTCGAGCGGGAGACGATATAATCCTGCTCGCTCTCGCCGGCCGGCCAATCGAGCGGGAGCGCGAATTGGTTCACGGCTTCGCCGTTCGTTTGAGGACACGCCTGCGGCGTGTCGGCCGCACCAGCCCGCACCCCCACCCGGCCTCCCATAGAGTACCCTGAGTGGGAGGCCGGGGGGGGGTGCGGGCTGGTGCGGCCCCGAAATGCGCCTTTCCCCGCCTTTCCAAACAACGCCTCACCGTCCCGGCCTTCGCAATCGCAGTACGCCGCCTTCCTGGGTCAGCGACAGCCCCGACCCGAATGCGGCCGCGCGCAACTGCGCCTGATCCCCCGCGAAACTCAGCTGCATCAGCGATATTCCGCCGAGCGCGAGGCTGGTGGTGGTGACCGACTGCATCCCCGGCAACGCGCGCAACTGCCCCTCGATCTGCGTCTGCGCCGTGGCATCGGGAGTCTCGACCTGCAGCGTATAGCTTTGCGCGGGGCCGGCCGGCGGAGCAGTCGCGGCGCCATCGCCGACTTCCTGCGTGGCGGCCTCCTCGCCGGTTTCGGCGACGGGCGCGGGTTCGGCGACGAGCGAGCTATCCGAATGCAGATCGCCGCCACGCAGCGCGTCGGCATAAAGTTCGTCGATCCGCCGCACACCCTCGTCGAGCATGCGCGGCATATCCTGCGTATCGCGCGCGACCAGATCGAAGGCGCCGATCACCTCGCCGTCGGGGCCATGGATCGCAACGAAATGCGCCGCGACCGGCCCGCCCGGATATTTGCGCTCGAGATGGACGGTCGGCACCACCACATCGGCCGCACCATATTGATCGAGGATCATCCGCCACCAGCCGCGCCCCGGCCGCCCCGCCTGCGCGACGTTGAGCAACAGCGGGTCCATGCCGGTGCCGGCGGGCCGCACATAATCGATCGGGCTGCCGCCGGAGCGGAAACGCGCCCATGCCTTCTGCCATTCGGTCTTGCGCTCGAAGCTCTGCGCGGTGCCGCCGTCCCACAGCACCGGGATCACCAGCATCGGCGCCGAGCGCGGCCCGCCGCCATGATTGCCGAGGAAGCCCCCTGCCCGCGTCCGATCGAACAATACGCCGAGCCGCGCGATATAGCGGTGCGCGCCGATCTGCTCATCCTCGACCGCGATGCCGGCCACGATCGAATCGAGCGTGCCGTCGGGCAAAGTGGGCGCGGCGCTGAAGGACAAGTATCCCGGCCAGATGGATTTCGCCCGCGCCAGCGGGGTGGTGAAGGGGCTTTTGGGCTGATGAGCGCAAAGCGGGGAATCTGCGTCTATTGCGGGTCGGGTCTGGGGG
>CAXTMT010000257.1:0-3834 GCA_964245355.1 uncultured Sphingomonadaceae bacterium | reverse complement strand
TAGCCCTTGCGGCGGTCCGGCATCTTCTCGCGCTCGCGCATGACGACGATGCGCTCGACCAGCCGCTCCACGACCTTCTCCGAAAGCTGCGCGGTGCGCGCCGCCATCGGCTTGTCCATGAACGCCTCGATGCCGTCCTCTTCCTCGTCGTCGTCGCCGATGAGCTGCGAGTTCAGCGGCTGCGACAGTTTCGAGCCGTCGCGATACAAAGCATTGGCCTTCAGCGCCAGCTTCCACGACAGCAGGTACGCCGACTTGCAGTCCTCCACCGTGGCGTCGTTCGGCATGTTGATGGTCTTGCTGATCGCGCCGGAGATGAACGGCTGCGACGCCGCCATCATGCGGATGTGGCTTTCCACCGACAGATAGCGCTTGCCGATCTTGCCGCAGGGATTGGCGCAGTCGAACACCGCGTAGTGCTCAGGACGAAGATGCGGCGCGCCTTCCACCGTCATCGCGCCGCAGATGTGCACGTTGGCGGCCTCGATCTCGCGCCTGGTGAAGCCGATCGCGGCGAGCAGGTCGAAAGACGGCTGCGCGATCGCCTCGGGCGCGATCTTCAGCGTGTCGCGCAGGAAATCCTCACCGAGCGTCCATTTGTTGAAGGCGAATTTGATGTCGAAGGCGGTCGGCAGCGCCGCCTCCACCTTCTTCAGCGCCTCGTCGGTAAAACCCTTGGCATTCAGCGTGGCGACGTTGATGCCCGGCGCGTTGGAGAGCGAGCCGTGGCCGACCGCATAGGCCTCGATCTCGGCGATATCAGCTTCGCGGTAGCCGAGCACGCGCAGCGCGGCGGGCACCGCGCGGTTGATGATCTTCCAGTAGCCGCCCCCCGCAAGCTTCTTGAATTTCACCAGCGCGAAGTCCGGTTCTATTCCGGTGGTGTCGCAATCCATCACGAGGCCGATGGTGCCGGTCGGCGCCACCACCGACACCTGCGCGTTGCGATAGCCGTGCCGTTCGCCGAGCTCGAGCGCCTGGTCCCAGGCCGCCTTGGCATGCGCGACGGCGTCGGGCAGCGGGCAGTTTGCGTGATCGAGCGGCACGGGGCTGACGGCGAGGGCTTCATAGCCGCGCGATTCGCCATGCGCGGCGCGGCGATGGTTTCGGATCACCCGCAGCATGTGGCCGGCGTTCTTCTTGTAGCCGGGAAAGGGACCAAGCTCTTCTGCCATCTCGGCCGAGGTCGCATAGCTGACGCCGGTCATGATCGCGGTGAGGGCGCCGCACAGCGCGCGGCCTTCCTTGGAGTCGTAGGACAGACCCATGGTCATCAGGAGGCCGCCGATATTGGCATAGCCGAGGCCGAGGGTGCGGAATTCGTAAGATAGTTCGGCGATCTGGCGCGACGGAAACTGCGCCATCATCACCGAGATTTCGAGCACCACGCTCCACAGCCGCACGGTGTGCTCGTAGGCGGCGATGTCGAATTCTTTCTCCTTACCTCGCCCCGCTTGCGGGGAGAGGTCGGATCGCTCTTGCGATCCGGGTGAGGGGGCTTTTCCGCGAATCTGGGCGTCTTGCAACGCCCCCTCTCCCCGCCCGCGGGGAGAGGGGGAAAGCGTCGCGGGTTCTGTATAAAACGTCAGCAGATTGAGCGACGCCAGATTGCACGCGGTGTCGTCGAGGAACATGTATTCCGAGCACGGATTGCTGGCGCGGATGTCGCCGGACGCCTTGCAGGTATGCCAGTCGTTCATCGTGGTGTTGAAGTGCAGCCCCGGATCGGCCGAGGCCCAGGCGGCGTAGCCGATCTTTTCCCACAGCTCGCGCGCCTTCAGCGTCTTCATCACCTTCTTGCCGGTGCGGCTGATCAGATTCCAGTCGCCGTCGGTTTCCACCGCGCGCAGGAAGTCGTCCTTCAGCGAGACGGAGTTGTTGGAGTTCTGCCCGGAGACGGTGAGGTAGGCCTCCGAATCCCAGTCGGTGTCGTAGGTCGGAAAATCGATCTCCTTGTAGCCCTGCCGGGCGTACTGGATCACGCGCTTGATCACCGCGTCGGCGACCAGCGCGCGGCGCGCCAGCTTGACCTCGCGGCGCAGCGCCGGGTTCTTTTCGGGGTCGAAGCAGTCGTCGCCCGAGCCCTCGCAATTCACGCAGGCGCGCATGATCGCCTTGAGGTGCCTCTGGTTGACCTTGGAGCCGGTGACGAGGGCGGCGACCTTCTGCTCTTCCTTCACCTTCCAGTCGATATAGGTCTCGATGTCCGGATGGTCGGCGTCGACCACCACCATCTTGGCGGCGCGGCGCGTGGTGCCGCCGGACTTGATCGCGCCGGCGGCGCGGTCGCCGATCTTGAGGAAGCTCATCAGGCCCGAGGAGCGGCCGCCGCCCGACAGCTTTTCGCCGTCGCCGCGCAGCCGCGAGAAGTTCGAGCCGGTGCCGGAGCCGTATTTGAACAGCCGGGCTTCCCGTACCCACAAATCCATGATGCCGCCCTCGTTGACGAGGTCGTCGCCGACGCCCTGGATGAAGCAGGCATGCGGCTGCGGATGCTCATAGGCGGATTTCGATTTGACGAGCTTTCCGGTGAACGGATCGACGTAATAATGACCCTGGCCGGGGCCGTCGACGCCGTAGGCCCAATGCAGCCCGGTGTTGAACCATTGCGGCGAGTTCGGCGCGACCATCTGCCTGGCCAGCATGAAGCGCAGTTCGTCGCAGAACGCGCGCGCGTCGTCCTCGGAGGTGAAGTAGCCGCCCTTCCAGCCCCAATAGGTCCAGCAGCCGGCCAGCCGGTCGAACACCTGCCTGGACGACAATTCGCTGACGAAACGGTCGCTTTCCGGCAGGTTGGCGAGCGCGTCGGTATCGGGCACCGAGCGCCACAGCCAGGACGGCACGGTCTCTTCCTCGACCTTCTTCAGGCGCGCGGCCACGCCGGCTTTGCGGAAGTACTTCTGCGCCAGCACGTCGGAGGCGACCTGCGACCAGAATTCCGGCACCTCGACGTTTTCGAGCCGGAACACCACGGAGCCGTCCGGATTGCGGATTTCGCTGGTGGTGAGCCTGAACGCGATCTCGGCATAGGGTGACTGGCCGTCCTTGGTGTAGCGCCGTTCGATCTTCATATCGTGCCCCATTCTGTAACCGGCCCATTGCGGACCGTTCGAATTCAATCATCGCCCCTATGTCCGGCAGCGCCATTTCCAAGCGATGGCCGGGCGGTATTCGTCCCGTCTGCCGGACAGGCAGGTCCGTATCCCGAGACCAATTGGCTCGAGCGTTCGGCCTGCCGATCACCCTTCTGGGAGGCGTCCTGGCGGGACTTAAAACCAACCGCGCCGACCCGCAAAAGCTAGGCCGACTCTCTCTCGCCCGTCAAGAACTAGTATGAGTTCCTGAATCAAATACTAAATATGGTGGAAATCAGGAAAGTCGAGGGGACAAGCCGCACCCGCATGACCGCAAGTATCCGTGACTCCTCACGGATTCGAAAGCGCAAAAAATTTGCAGAAGCTGCCTCGGGCGCGCTGCGCCCGCTGTTCACAGCAAGGTATTTTTTCGCCGCAACGTCTTGCCGCGGCGCGACTCACGCCGCAGCGTCCCGCGTTTGCGGTAGCAGCCGGGCGCGGCAACCGGCATGGGGGCGCCGCCCCGCCCGCCGGATTCCCCCGATGACCGTCCAGCCCATCAGCGTCGACAGTAAACCTCGGGCGCGTATCTCGCCCGCGGGGCTGACGTTTCTGACGGTCACCTCGATCGGCTGGGGCTTCAACTGGCCGGTCACCAAATATCTCTTGGGCGAACTGCCGCCGCTCACGCTGCGCGGCCGCGCCGGCGTGGTCGGCGCCGCGCTGCTGGCGGCGCTGGCGCTGATGCGGGGCGACAGCC
>CAXTMT010000256.1:416-3850 GCA_964245355.1 uncultured Sphingomonadaceae bacterium | reverse complement strand
TCCTCGGCTTCCAATATCCGGTCGAGATTCCCGGCGTCTCCAACGTCCAGTTCCTGCGCGAGGCGCTGAACGCGCAGCGCAAGGCGCGCGGCGATGCGCCGCTTTCGGGCGGCGACTTCCTCAAGCTCGCCCGCGCGCAGGCGGCGGCGCTCGGCCTCGATGCGGAGATGCTGAAGCGTGCGGTCAACGTCGGCTTCTCGGGCGGCGAGAAGAAGCGGGCCGAGATGGTGCAGATGGGCATCCTCGATCCCCGGCTCGCGATCCTCGACGAGACCGACAGCGGGCTCGATATCGATGCGCTGAAGGCGGTCGGCCACGGCATCAACACGATCATGCGGCGGCCCGACAAGGCGGTGCTGCTGATCACCCATTATCAGCGGCTGCTCGATTACGTCCGCCCCGATTTCGTCCATGTGCTGGCCGGCGGCCGGATCGTGCGCTCGGGCGGGGCGGAGCTGGCGCTGGAGCTGGAGCGCGAGGGCTATCGGGAGATGGCGGCGTGAATTCCTCAATGATCCTCCCCTGCAAGGGGAGGCGGCATCGCGCAGCGATCACGGAGGGGTGTCGCGCTCTCGATAGCGGGACACCCCTCCACCAGCCTGCGGCCGGTTCCCCTCCCCTTGCAGGGGAGGATCCCCGATGACCGCCCTGCCCACCAAGCGCGACGAGACGTGGCGCTATAGCGACCTCGAAGCGGTTGCCCATGTCTGGCCGATCGCCACGCATGCGCATGTCGTGGCGCCGGGTGAGACGCTGGTTTTGCCGATCCTCATCGACGGCGATGCGGATGCCGTGCGGATCGAGGATCACGCCATCGACATCGGCGCCGGCGCGCGTGTCGAGGTGCAGATCGCCGTCACCGGCGGCAAGCTCGGCCGGGTGTTCGTCAAGGCGCGGCTGGCCGAGGGTGCGCATCTGGCGCTGACCGGGGTGATCGTCGGCGGTGGCGGCGAGACGCACGAGATCGTCACCCGCGTCACCCATGCCGAGCCCAACGCCACCAGCATTCAGACGGTGCGCGCGATTCTCGGCGGGCAGGCGGTCGGCTCCTATCTCGGCAAGGTCGCGGTCGCGCGGGGTGCGCAGAAGACCGACGCCAGCCAATCGGCCAAGGCGATTCTGCTGAACCGCGCCGCGACGGCGAATTTGAAGCCCGAACTCGAAATCTACGCCGACGACGTGAAATGCGCGCACGGCGCCACCGTGGGCGAACTGGACCAGCAATCGCTCTTCTACCTTGCCTCGCGCGGCCTGCCGCCCGCCGAGGCCAAAGCGCTGTTGCTGCGCGCGTTCGTCGGCGGGCTGTTCGACGAAAATTCACCGTTCACGGCGGCGATCGACCGGGCTTTGGAGCGAATTTTGTGAGAGCCTTGGCAATTCTCAACTTCCTCAACTTCGGTCACCGCGGATGAGTGTGCTGACCGACACCCGTCCGCTCGATGTCGTCGCCGATTTTCCGGCGATCCCGGTGGGCTGGGCCTATCTCGACACCGCGGCCACCGCGCAGAAGCCGCACCCGGTGATCGACGCGATCACCCGCGCTTATGGCGAGACCTACGCCACCGTGCATCGCGGCGTCTATCAGCGCTCGGCGGACATGACGCTCGCCTATGAAGCGGCGCGCGAGCGGGTGGCGAAGTTCATCGGCGCAGGATCGGCGGCGGAGATCGTCTACGTCCGCGGCGCCACCGAGGCGATCAACCTCGTCGCGCAGAGCTGGGGCGGCACCCATCTGAAGGCGGGCGACCGCATCCTGCTCAGCCAGCTCGAGCATCATTCGAATATCGTGCCGTGGCAATTGCTGCGCGACCGGATCGGTATCCATATCGACGTCTGTCCGCTCACCGCCGATGGCAGGATCGACCTCGACGCGGCGGAGCGGATGCTGACGCCGGCGCATAAGCTCGTCGCGCTGGCGCACGTCTCGAACGTGCTGGGCTCCGTGCTCGACGTGAGGCGCGCCGCCGATCTGGCCCATGCGGTCGGCGCGAAGCTGCTGGCCGATGGGTGCCAGGCGGTGCCGCGCCTGCCCGTCGATGTCGCCGCGCTCGGCTGCGATTTCTACGTCTTCTCCGGCCACAAGCTCTACGCGCCGACCGGGATCGGTGTGCTGTGGGCGCGGCCCGAACTGCTGGAGGCGATGCCGCCGTGGCAGGGCGGCGGATCGATGATCGATCGCGTCTCGTTCGAGTGCACCACTTATGCCCCGCCGCCGACGCGCTTCGAGGCGGGGACGCCACATATCGTCGGCGCGCTCGGGCTCCATGCCGCGATCGATTATGTCGAGAGCATCGGGCTGGAGGCGATCCACGGTCACGAAACCGCGCTGGTCCGCGCCACCCGCGAGGCGCTCGCCTCGATCAACAGCGTCACCCTGTTCGGGCCGGAGGATTCGGCCGGGATCGTCAGTTTCGCGGTCGAGGGGGTGCATCCGCACGACATCGGCACCATCTTGGACGAGAGCCAGGTGGCGATCCGCGCCGGCCACCATTGCGCCCAGCCGCTGATGGCGCATCTGGGCGTACCGGCGACGGCGCGGGCGAGTTTCGGCGTTTACAACAGCCTGGCCGATGTCGAACGGCTGGCGCAGGGTATCGAGCGGGTAAGGCGGATTTTCGGATGAACGACCAAAGCAAGTTCGAGGTGGAGGAAGTGGCCGAAGTCGCGGCGCCGCCGAAGGCGCGCGTCGAGGATGAAGGCCGTTCGCGCGACTATCTTTCGGGATTCCTCGCCGAGAAGCCGGCCGAGGTTTCCGCGGCCGAACCGGGCGGTGATATCTATGAAGGCGTGATCGAGGCGCTCAAGGAAATCTACGATCCCGAGATTCCGGTAAACATCTACGAGCTTGGGCTGATCTACGGCGTCGAGGTGGCGGACAACGCTCATGTCGTGGTGACGATGACGCTGACCACGCCGAATTGCCCGGTCGCGGAATCGATGCCGGGCGAGGTGGAATTGCGCGTCGGCACGGTGCCGGGGGTGGGATCGGCCGAAGTCAATCTGATCTGGGATCCGCCGTGGGATCCGCAGAAGATGTCCGACGAAGCGAAACTTGAGTTGGGGATGCTGTGATGGCCACGATAACCCGGCAGCGCCCCGCCGCGCTGAACCTTACGCCCTCTGCGGAGAAGCGGATCGCCGATCTGATGGCGGATGCGCCGGCCGGTGCCGTGGGGGTGAAGCTCTCGACCCCGCGTCGCGGCTGTTCGGGCCTGGCCTATTCGGTCGATTACGTGACCGACGCCAACCCGCTCGACGAGAAGATCGAGACGCCGGGCGGCGCCTTCTATGTCGATGCCGGATCGGTGCTCTATCTGATCGGCTCGACGATGGACTGGGTCGAGGACGATTTCACCGCCGGTTTCGTCTTTCAGAACCCCAACGCCAAGGGCAGTTGCGGATGCGGGGAAAGCTTCACGGTCTGAACGTCGCCC
>CAXTMT010000256.1:0-406 GCA_964245355.1 uncultured Sphingomonadaceae bacterium | reverse complement strand
CGGCCACCGCTCCCCGGCCCCACCGCCCCCCCGCCCCCCGCGGGGGCGACGGGTCAGAATTTCAGCGAATATCTGAGCGCCGTGCCGAAATCGTCGGGCGCATAGGCCAGGTTCGCCGGCTGCCTGCGCCAATAAGCATTGGCGTCCATCCAGCCGCCGCCCGGCGCACGGAAGCCCCAGGTCGCCTCTATGTCACGCTCCTGCCCATGCGGGGTCAGCGCGACGAGGGTGTTCGAATAACCGATCGCGCCGGTGGTGTAATCGTAGCTGGTCGGCAGGACGAGCGTGAGCCCACCCCCGGTCACGCGCGGCGGTATCGAGACGCGCAATCCGAAGCGGTGGTTGCCGGCATCGTAGGAGAGATCGGCGGCGGCCGAGCGGCTTTCGATTGCGCTGTGCTGAAGAA
>CAXTMT010000255.1:0-3858 GCA_964245355.1 uncultured Sphingomonadaceae bacterium | reverse complement strand
AGCCCGCATCCTGCAGCGCGGTGCCGACGCGGAAGATGTTGTGATAGCTGCCGATCACCCAGAGTGTGCCGTCGTCCTTCAGGATGCGCCGCGCCTCGGCCAGCCATTCGCGCGTGAAGCGATCGTAGGTGGCGAAGGTATCGAACTTGTCCCAATCGTCGTCGACGGCATCGACCTGGCTGCCGTCGGGCCGGAACAGATCGCCGCCCAATTGCAGATTGTACGGCGGATCGGCGAAGATCATATCGATGCACGCATCGGGCAGCTTGCGCATCTCGGCGATGCAATCGCCGGTCAGGATGACGTCGAGCGGGAGCAGCGCCAGCGTCGGGCGCCGCGCCAGTTCGATCTTTGCCGCCTCGATCTTTGCCGCCTCGATCTTTGGTCGTGCCGTCGCCATTCGTGCTTCCCCGCTTATCCACAGGGTGAATCCGTGCGAGTCGCGGGTCAAGCCCTGTCGTCGTCGGGCGCGTCATCCTGTGATCGGGGTGTTGCCGTCAGGACTCACCGCCGAAACGATGCTTTGGGACGGAGGAAGCGGTTAGGGGTTGAGGGCCGGCGCGCGGCTGGGTAAACCCCCTTCAAGCATAGCATGGGGACGGAAGAGATGGCCGAAGGCGCGAAGATGGACATGCCGGCGCACGAGCGCACCTACACGCGCTTCATCAGCGTATCGAAGGTCGGCGCCTTCATCGTGGCGGTGATCGCGCTGGTCGTCATCCTCATCATCGCACGCTAGGGCCGATGGCCACCGCGATCGCGGCGCTGCGCGAGCAGGCCGCCGGCGAGGCCCGCGTCGCCGCCACGCCGGAAACGGTGAAGAAACTCATCGCGCTCGGCGCCACCGTCTCGGTCGAGGCCGGGGCGGGCGTGGGCGCTGCCGTATCCGATCAGGATTATGCCGCCGTGGGCGCCACGATCGGTGATCGCGCGAGCATCGTCGCCGGCGCCGATATCCTCCTCGGCGTCAGCCCGCCCGAGCCCGCGAGCCTTGCCGGCGCCAAGCCCGGCACCTGGCTGGTCGCGGGGCTCAATCCTTTCGCCGACAAGGCGCGGATCGAGGCTTATGCGGCGGCGGGAATCGAGGCGCTGGCGATGGAGTTCATGCCGCGCATCACCCGCGCCCAATCGATGGACATCCTCTCTTCGCAGTCCAACCTCGCCGGCTACAAATCGGTGCTGCTCGCCGCCGCCGAATATGGCCGCGCCTTCCCGATGATGATGACCGCCGCCGGCACCGTCTCGGCGGCGCGCGCCTTCGTCATGGGTGTCGGCGTCGCCGGCCTCCAGGCGATCGCGACGGCGCGGCGGCTGGGCGCGCAGGTCTCGGCGACCGACGTCCGCTCGGCCACCAGGGAGCAGATCCAGAGCCTCGGCGCGAAGCCGATCTTCGTCGAGAACGTGAAAGGGATCGAGGGCGAAGGCTCGGGCGGCTACGCGACCGAGATGAGCGAGGATTATCAGAAGGCGCAGGCCGAGCTGGTCTCCGCCCACATCGCCAAGCAGGATATCGTCATCACCACCGCCTTGATCCCCGGCCGCGCCGCGCCGCGCCTGATCAGCGACGCGCAGATCGCGACGATGCGGGCCGGATCGGTGATCGTCGATCTCGCGGCCGAAAGCGGCGGCAATGTCGAAGGCGCGGTCGCCGGGCAGACGATCGAGAAGCACGGCGTGAAGATCATCGGCGCACACAACATGGCCGGTACGCTCGCCGCCGACGCCTCGGCCTTGTTCGCGCGCAATCTGTTCAACTTCCTGTCCGCTTTCTGGGACAAGGATGCCGGCAAGCCGGTGCTGGATGCCGAGATCGGCGACGCGATCCGCCTGACCAGGGACGGCAGGGTCGTGAACCCGAGGCTGGCGGCGTGAGCGCCATTCCAGATCCTCCCCTGCAAGGGGAGGGGGACCGCGCGCGCAGCGCGTGGTGGAGCGCGTGGTGGAGGGGTGTAACGCTATCGATTGGATACGCCATCGGCGGCGACACCCCTCCGTCGCGCTGCGCGCGCCACCTCCCCTTGCAGGGGAGGATCCGATATGTCTGACGAGCCTTCCGCGCTGCGGACCTGGGCGACGGTGCTGGGTTTCCTGGTCGCGTTGCTCATCGTGCTCGGCGGTTTCGCCTGGCTGATCGGCAGCGCCCGCCACGCGCAGGGCGCGAGACCCGTCAGCGTTAGGAAGGCATCGTGATTGTCGTCCCCAATCCTCCCCTGCAAGGGGAGGGGGACCGGCGAAGCCGGTGGAGGGGTGTCACCCTCTCAGTAGTACGCACCGTTGATGGTGACACCCCTCCGTCGCGCTATGCGCGCCACCTCCCCTTGCAGGGGAGGATTTGAATGCTGCAGGGCTCAGGCGATACGGGAACGCGCGCGCGGCGCTTGCGGCAGGATATGTCATTGCCGGAAGTGCTGCTGTGGCGTGTGCTGCGGCAGCGGCCCGGTGGCCTGAAGTTTCGCCGGCAGCACCCTTCCGGACCTTACGTTGCGGATTTCTATTGCCACGCAGCGCGGCTGATCGTCGAGATCGATGGCGAAGCGCATAATCGTGGCGAGCGGCCGGCGAAGGATGTCGAAAAGGATGCATGGTTTCAGGCGCGAGGTATAGCTGTGGTACGCGTCCCCGCTGCCGACGTGCTGCGCGATCCAGAGGCCGTCGCCGATAGCCTCACGCGTCGGGCTTTGCCCCTCCACCAGCCTGCGGCTGGTCCCCCTCCCCACGCTTTGCGTGGAGAGGAACTTCACGGAGTACACTGATGGACTTTCTTTCGATCCTGTCGATCTTCGTGCTGGCGTGTTTCGTCGGCTATTTCGTCGTCTGGTCGGTGACGCCGGCGCTGCACACGCCGCTGATGGCGGTGACCAACGCGATCTCGTCGGTGATCATCGTCGGGGCGCTGATCGCCAGCGCGGCGAGCGGATCGGCGACGTCGAAGTGGCTGGGGCTGGCCGGCGTGGTGCTGGCGAGCGTCAACATCTTCGGCGGCTTCGCGGTCACCGCGCGGATGCTGGCGATGTACAGGAAGAAGGAACGGCCGGCGGCGGCAAAGCCCTGACGGACAGGTTGAGCACCGGCGGACTCGGGGGACTTTGAAATGGAACATGCGGTCGCGGTGAATCCCTGGGCGGTGCTGGCCTATCTGGTGGCGGGCGGCTGCTTCATCCTCGCGCTGCGCGGGCTTTCGAGCCCGGCGAGTTCGCAGCGGGGCAATCGGCTCGGCATCTTCGGCATGGCGCTGGCGGTGGTGACGACGGTGCTGACCCATATTCCGATGGCAGAGCGCGCATGCGCTGTGATCTCCAATTTGCCGGAACCCTGTGGAATTTCTCTAGCGTCCCAAGTCGATTGGCTGACCCTGCTGGAGATCCTCGCCGCGATCGGCATCGGCGCCGCGATCGGCGTGACCACCGCGAAGAAGATCGCGATGACCGACATGCCGCAGCTCGTCGCGGCGTTCCACAGCCTCGTCGGCCTCGCCGCCGTGCTCGTCGCGGTCGCGGCCTATCTGAACCCCGAGGCGTTCGGCATCGCGATCCGGCTGACCCCGATCTACGGGCCGTCGATCGTCAACATCCTGCCGCAGAGCCGGATCGAGATGGGGCTGGGCGTCGCGATCGGCGCGATCACCTTCTCGGGCTCGGTCATCGCCTTCCTCAAGCTCAACGGCAACATAAGCGGCAAGCCGATCCTGCTGCCCGGCCGCCACATCATCAACCTCGCCACGGTCGCCGCGATCCTGCTGCTGGTCGCCACTTTCACCCAGGATCAGGCGCCGTGGGTGTTCTTCACCATCACCGGCCTGAGCTTCCTGATCGGCTTCCTGCTGATCATCCCGATCGGCGGCGCGGACATGCCGGTCGT
>CAXTMT010000254.1:0-3867 GCA_964245355.1 uncultured Sphingomonadaceae bacterium | reverse complement strand
CACCCGGATTGCGCAGGGCGCCTTCGAGGAACGAGCCGAAGACGTTGCCCACGCCGAGCGCGGCCATGCCCACGCCGATTGCCGCAAGGCCGGCACCGATCATCTTGGCGGAAGTGACGTCCATCTTAAATTTCCCTTCTAGGTATTGGAATGAGCGTTGAAAGTTCAGTGAAGATTGATCGCGTCGTTCAGGTAGAGCGAGGTCAGCAGCGCGAACACATAGGCCTGGATCGCCGAGACCAGCAGTTCGAGCGCCGAGACGCCGATGATCATGATGAACGACAGGACCGCCACCAGCCCGCCGAGCGGACCGTGCGCATTGAGACCCTGCACGACGAAGCTGGCGAACACATCGAGCAGGATGTGCCCGGCGGTCATCGCCACGAACAGTCGCAGGCCCAGGCTGAACGGGCGGACGAGAAAGCTCATGAACTCGATCGGCGCGACGAGGATGGCGATATACCACGGCGTCCCGTGCGGCACGAAGAGCGAGAAGAAGTGCAGGCCGTGCCTGGCGAAACCCACCACCAGCACGATGCCGAAGCTGAAGAAGGCGAGGATCGCGGTCAGCGAGATATGGCTCGTCACGGTGAACGGGTGCCAGCCGGGGACGATGCCCAGCGGCAGCAGGCCGATGATGTTCGCGAACAGGATGAACATGAACAGCGAGAAGACGTAGGGCGTGAACGTCTTGCCCTTGGGGCCGATGTTGGCCTCCATCATGTTGGAAACGAAGCTCGTCATCCCCTCGACCGCCGCCTGCCAGCGGTTCGGCACCAGCGCGCGCTTCATGCCGCCGAGCATGAACACCCACAGCACGGCGAGCACGATGAACATGAACAGCGCGCTGTTGGTGAACGGAATCGGATGGCCGCCGATCGCCCAATTCTGCCCGAACAAGGCTTCCACCTTGAACTGATGCATCGGATCGATAGCGGATCCCTCAGCGGCCACGCATGCTTCCCTTATGATGGCACAAACGCCCGGATCACTCCGCGCGCCGGCTCGAAATCTTGACGATGTTCCAGATGGCGGCCGCGAACCCGAGGAACACGAACACCAACAGGAGCCAGGGCGAGGTGTTCAGCCAGCGATCGAGCGCCCAACCAAGCAATCCCCCGCCTGCCGGACCCGCGATCAGTTCCGCCAGTACGCGGCTGCCCTGCTTGTAGCCCTTGTCGGGGCCGGGCTGCATCGTGCCGGTCCTGATCGTCTCGGCATCCGTCGCGGCCTTGAGCCGCGCATCCAGCGACGTGCGCCGGACATCCTCGCCGATCGGATCCTGCCCGGATTCGTCCATCGACACGGCCCCTCCTCCACTTTGCAAGCGGAAGCCCTGCCGCACCGGCGGGCGATCCCGTCAGGCGCGGTCCCTTTAGCAAGGGGGTCGGCCAAGTCAACTTGCGGGTTGGGCAGGCGGCGCTTGCGTTGCCCACCTCACCCCTCGTCATTCGCGCCAACGCGGGAATCCAGGCGGGACTGTCGCTTGCGGCTCCGGATTCCCGCTTTCGCGCGAATGACGAAAGAGAGGTTGAATGTCGCGGAGCGGAGCGGAATACTTCTGAGGATGGGAGAGCAGACCAAGGATATCGACGCCGGCCACGATGCCTCGGGCCACCGTGCCCGGCTCCGCGCCCGCCTGATCGAGGGCGGGACCGAGGCTTTGCTCGATCACGAACTGCTCGAATATCTGCTGATGCTCGCGATCCCGCGCCGCGATACCAAGCCGCTCGCCCGCCAATTGATCGCCGAGTTCGGCAGTTACGGCGCGGTGGTGACGGCGGATGCGACCAGCCTGCTCAAGTTCGGACTGTCCGAGGGTGCGATCGGCGCGGTCCGGATCGCGCAGGTCTCGGCGCTGCGGCTGCTGAAGCAGGAGGCGACGGCGCGGCCGATGCTCGGCAATTGGCAGGCGCTGAGCGACTATCTCCACGCGGCGATGGCGCACCGCATGACCGAATCGGTGCGCGTCCTCCACCTGAACGCCAAGAATATGCTGATCCGCGACGAGATCGTCTCGGAAGGCTCGATCGACCAATCGGCGATCTACGTGCGCGAGGTGGTGAAGCGGGCGCTGGAACTGGGATCGGCGGCGCTGATCCTCGTCCACAATCACCCGAGCGGCGATCCGCAGCCCAGCCGCCAGGATATCGCGCTGACCAAGGAGGTGATCGTCGCCTGCAAGCCGCTGGATATCCAGGTCCACGATCATCTGATCGTGGGGACCAGCGGGCAGGCGAGCTTGCGGTCGATGGGATTTATTTACCTAAATCCCCCCCCCCGCCCGGGGGAGGTGGCGCCTAAGGCGTCGGAGGGGGCGGGGGGCAGCGAACCCTCGAGAGGGCATCGCCGCCCGCCCCCTCCGTCAGCTGCGCTGACACCTCCCCCTGGCGGGGGAGGATTTTGTTAGGCGACGAGCCCCGTCAGCGCGGCCCCGACGCCATCCATCGTGAACGGCTTGCCCAGAGTCGGCGCATTGGTGTGCGCGACCGGGGGCGTTTCGGTGTGGCCGCCCGTGGCCAGCACGAACGGCTTCCCCGCCGCGCTCAGCGCATCGGCGACGGGCCAGCACACGCCGTCCCGCAAATGCACATCGAGGATCGCGACATCGAAGCCGCCCTTGCCCACCTGCATCAAAGCATCGGCGACGCTGTCGGCCGTGCCGGCCAGTTGGTGGCCGAGCAGATCGACGAAATCCTCGAGCATCATCGCGATCAGGGGCTCATCCTCGATGACGAGGACGGAAAGCGTTTCGGACATATCAGACACTTATAGCGGGCTGGGCGATGCGGGCTACTGATTTCGCTCAAGCCGACCCGAAACGGTCATCGCGCTGCGCACCGCCTGCGCCAGTTGCTGGACCGAAAACGGCTTGGAGAGAAACGCCACCCGATCGAGATCGATCGACTCGCGCAACTGCTCCTCGGCATAGCCCGACATGAAGAGCACTCGGAGATCGGGGTAGAGCAAGCGCGCCTTGCGGACGAGGGTCGGGCCGTCGAGCCCCGGCATCACCACGTCCGACACCATCAGGTCGACCGCTCCGTTCGCCGCCAGCCATTCCAGCGCCTCCTCGCCGTTCGCCGCGACATGGACGCGGTAGCCGGCGCGGGTCAGCGCGCGCTCGCCGATCGCGCGGACCATCGCCTCGTCCTCGACGAGCAGGATCGTCCCCGTCCCCCACATGTCCTGCGCACCCTGTACCTCGACCGGAGCCGGCGCGGCCGCCGCCGGGCCGCTCGCGTGGTGGACCGGGAGATAGAGGGTGAAGCTGGTGCCGTGGCCGACCTCGCTGTCGGCGAAGATGAAGCCGCCGGTCTGCTTGACGATGCCGTAGACCGTCGAGAGCCCCAGGCCGGTGCCCTTGCCCACTTCCTTGGTGGTGAAGAACGGCTCGAAGATCTTGGGCAGATTCTCGACCGGGATGCCGCAGCCGGTGTCGGAGAGCTTGAGGGCGGTATAATCCTCGATCGGCATGATGTCGGAGCGCATCCGGCGGATATCGTCGGCCGAGACGGCGTAGGTGTGGAGCGTCAGCTTGCCGCCCTCGGCCATCGCATCGCGCGCGTTGACCGCGAGGTTGACGATCACCTGCTCGAGCTGTCCCGGATCGGCGCGGATCAGCCCCAGGTTGCGGCCGTGGCGCACCTCCAGCGCGATCGTCTCGCCGAGCAGGCGGCGCAGCAGGTTCGACACCTCGGAGACGACCTCGGGCAGTTCCAATATCTGCGGCCGGAGCGTCTGCTGGCGCGAGAAAGCGAGCAACTGGCGGGTCAGCGCGGCGGCGCGGTTCGAATTGTTCTTGATCTGCTGGATGTCGTCATGATCGCTGTCGCCCGGCGTGTGGCGCATCGCCATCAGGTCGCA
>CAXTMT010000253.1:0-3874 GCA_964245355.1 uncultured Sphingomonadaceae bacterium | reverse complement strand
CGTGGACGATGCCGGTGCCGATCGCCACGAACTCCAGCACCTTGCTGTCCCATTCGAGCCGCTTGACCGTCAGCCGTACGCCGACGATGCCGTCCGCGCCCATCCGCGCGGCCTCGAGCCGCATCCGCTCCATCGCCAGCGCCCGCGCTTCGTACATGGCGAGGCTGAGTTGTTCGAGTTCGACGTTCGATCCCCAGCCGGCGAACTGGAAACCCAAGTGATAGATGCACGAGCCGACGCACAGCCCGATCGGTTCGAACCCGGCTTTACGCACCAGCAGGAATTCGTTGACCGTGAAGTCCGAGGTGAAGATCCCTTCGGGATGCCCCTCCCGGCGCAGCCCCTGCAGGCGCTCCAGCGCATGCTGCGGAATTTGATTGGCGTCGGCCATCAGATCGGCCCCTCCCCTTCCCCGATTTGTCCTGCGTAGACGGTGTTGCGCTCGGTCTGCGTCACAGTGAGCGGCGTTTGGGCCGCCATATCCAGCACCATCTCGATCGCGTGCGGCACATCGGCACCCCGCGGCGTGTCGACGACGGTGCCGATGACGATGTGGCGGCCGAGATAGGCGGGCGGGCGCTTGTCCTGCTCGCGGCGGAAAAGCTGGCCGAAGTTGGTGTGGGCGAGGACGCCGTTGCCCTGCGCGGCGGCACTGCGACGCAGCTCGGCATGCGCTTGACGGCGGATGCGTTCCCAGAAGTCGCTGAGGTCGTGGAGCGGCTGGTTGCCGGCGAAGGCGCCCGTCTGCCACTGGAGCCGGCTCGCGGCGGAGCCCCAGCCGCCGTAGAGCCCGGCACCCAGCCATTCGTAAGCCGCTCCTACGGCGATGCCGCACGGCACGATCCCCATCTCCAGCAGCCGCACGAACTCCAGCGCGGGCACGGTCGCGACGATCGGATCGGGGCTCGGCTTCAGCCCGTCGACCTTCACCGCCGTGCCGATCAGGGTGAAATCCATCCCCGATCCGAAGCCGTGGCGGATCGTCCGCATCCGCACGTCGACCACCGCATTGGCGCCGGCCGCCCACGCCTCCTGCCGGATGCGGTGGAGCGCGCGGTGCCAGCCCTCGCTATGCCCCTCGGTCCAGCTCCAGCCGAAGCTGTACCAGCAGGTGCCCGAAACGGTGGCGACGGGCCGGATGCCGTGCGTCCTGGCGAGCAGCAATTCGGCCGGCGTCATCGAGGCGACCCACGGCGTCCGCCCCGCCGAGGCATCGCGCAGACGCTCCTCGACGAAGGCCGGCAGACGATCCTGCCGGAGCGCGGCTTCCCACGCCTGCTGGCGCTCGGCAGCCCTGGCGCTCTGCGTCGCGGTGCGCGATCCGAACCAGCCCATCTATTGCTTCACCAACGTGAGCGTATTGGCCGGGCTGCCCGCCTGATCGCGCACCTGCTGCGCGATCGTGCGCCCGTCCGCGGCGATCGTCAGCGTCAGCGAATGCACCTCGTGCCCGTCGCGCAGGTCGCTTTCGACGATCGTATCGGGGGCCGGCATCGTCACCTTCACCATCGTCTCGCCCGGGGCGCCGTTGAGCGGCACCGGCGCGCCGTCGATCGGCGCGTCGTAACCCGTGCCGTTCGGCAGCCGATAGCTGAAAATCCTGTCCTTGAGCGTCATCCGCACCGTCATCGCGCTTTCGGTGATGTGGGTCAGCCGTTCGGCCTGCCAGCCGCCCGAGATCGGATGTGCGCCCGCCGGCGCCGGCGCCACCCGCCGCTGGATCATCCCGCCGATCACCGCCTTGCGATCCTGCCCCGAAAGATCGGTCCAGCTCGTCTTGAGGCTGTTGCCGTCGAGCGAGAGCGTGTTGCTCGTCATCGAGACGATTCGACCGTGCAGCTTGTCGATCTCCGTTATGGTGTCGGTGCCGACCAGCGCGATCGAAACCTCATCCTCGCTCGGATCGCCGACCACGGCATGCATCTGCCCATCGGCCTTGATGCTGAGCTGCGGCGCGCAGCTCAGGCAGGAGAAGACGCCCTTGCGCAACACCATGATCAGCGGCCGCGACGAGGGCGCCATCGCGCCGGTATCCGCTTTCCACACCCCATCGAACGGCGATGCGGCGAGCAGCGGCGCGGCGACGAGCGAGGCAGCCAGAGCGGCGGTCCAGTATCGCATCTTCGCTCCCGCTCTCCCGCCGTTCCCGCGACGCTATGCCGCCGCCGCCAAGGCGTCAAATGCCCTTGTCCCTGAAGACGCACCGCGCCATAGGCGGCGGCAACAGCATCGCGAGGCCGCCGTGAAGACCCGCATCTACGTCACCCTGAAACCCGGCGTGCTCGATCCGCAGGGCAAGGCCATCCACAATGCGCTGGAGGGCTTGGGGTTCGCCGGCGTCGACGACGTGCGCCAGGGCAAATATATCGAGATCGAGCATGGCGAGGGGGTCAGCGATGCCGATCTCGACGGCATGTGCCGCAAGCTGCTCGCCAACACGGTGATCGAGAATTTCCGGATCGAGCGCGGTTGAAACGACCCCGCTCATCCGGAGTAGCCACCGAGTTTATCGAAGTGGCGTATCGAAGGACCCTTCGAGAGGGGCCTTCGACAAGCTCAGTCCCTCCTCAGGGTGAGCGGTAAGGGAGCGAAGCGATGAAGTCCGCCGTGATCGTCTTCCCCGGCTCCAATTGCGACCGCGATCTGGCGGTGGCGATCCGCGACGTGACCGGCTCGGAGCCGGTGATGCTCTGGCACCGCGAGACCGAACTGCCGGGCGGCATCGATCTGATCGCGGTGCCCGGCGGCTTCTCCTACGGCGATTATCTCCGCTCGGGTGCGATGGCGGCACGTTCGCCGGTGATGCAGGCGGTGGCGGAGGCGGCGGGGCGCGGCGTACCGGTGCTGGGGGTGTGCAACGGCTTCCAGGTGTTGACCGAGGCGGGGCTGCTGCCCGGCGCGCTGATCCGCAACGCTGGGCTTTCGTTCATCTGCCGCGAGGTGGCGCTGACCGTCGAGAACAGCCAGTCGATCTTCACCAACCGCTATGACAGCGGCGAGACGATCCGCATCCCCATCGCCCACCACGACGGCAATTACGTCGCCGATGCCGAGACGCTCGACCGGATCGAGGACGAGGGCCGCGTCGCCTTCCGCTACGCCGAACAGGTCAACGGATCGGCCCGCGACATCGCCGGCATCGTCAACGCCGCCGGCAACGTCCTCGGCATGATGCCCCACCCCGAGCGCGTGATCGAAGCCGCGCACGGCCGCGCCGACGGCCGGCGGCTGTTCGAGGGGCTGCTGGAGGCAGTGGCGTAGCGCTCCTTCTCCCTTCAGGGGAGAGGTTGGGGAGAGGGCTTATCGCAAACACGCCACCACCGCCCGGATCGCCGTCGCCGTATCGCTTGCATCCCTAACCTTGATCGAATCGATCCCGAACTCCGGCACCGGATTGTCGTTGCCGCCCGGAAAGATGGCGTCGCCCAGGAACAGGATGTCGCTCTTCTCCAGCCCGATCTCGGCCATCAGCTTGCGCATCCCGTAAGCCTTGTCGACGCCCGGCCGGGTGATGTCGATGGAGGAGGCGCCGCCAAGGCCGATGGCGAACTGAGGGATCATGGGGGCCAGGATGGTCTTGATCTTCTGCCGCTTGGCGAAGTCGGGATCCCAGGTCTTCTTGGCGTCGAGCGGCGCGTCCTGGCCAAGCGCCGACAGGGTGATCTGGCTGCCCCGGTCCTCCACCACCTCACCCCAGTGCTTTTCCGGCGCCAGCCCCGACTCCTCGAAAGCCTTGTCGAGGGAGGCGATGATCTTCTTTTTCTCGGCGGCGGTCAGGTTCTCCGCATAGAGCTCGGTCCACTTGCCGTCGTAGCGCATGAAGCGGGTGCCGGTGGTGGGCAGGATCGACAGGTTGTGCAGGTCGGCGTCGTCC
>CAXTMT010000252.1:0-3905 GCA_964245355.1 uncultured Sphingomonadaceae bacterium | reverse complement strand
CGGCCGCGAAGATCGGGCGATCGATGAAGAAATGGGGAAAACGCATGGCTTAGCGGCTGGTCGCGGCCGCGGCGGGGGGCGCGGTGAGCGGCACGGCGGGTGCCGTATCGGGGGCGCGCGGCTTCAGCCTGATCTCCGTGGGCACGACTTCGGTGCCGGGGCGCATCAGGGCGAGGCCGTCGAGCAGCACGCGATCCTCGGGCTTGAGGCCGGAGCGCACCACGCGGAGCCCGGCGACCATCGGCCCGGTCTCGACCTCACGCGGCGCGACGACGTTCCTGGCATCGACCACATAGACGAGCTTGCGCGATTGATCGGTCGAGACGGCTTCGTCGGGGATCAGCAGCGCATGATAGGTGCCCGAGCCCAGCAGGCGGGCGCGGCCGAACATGCCGGGGGTGAGGAAATGATCGCCGTTGGCGAATTCGGCGTGGGCGCGGATCGTGCCCGAGCGCGGATCGATCCTGTTGTCGACGAACGTCATGCGGCCGTGGTGCCGGTAATCGGGCTCGTCGCCCAGTTCGACATCGACCGGGTTGGGGGTGGTGCGCGAGGAGCCGCGCTGGCCGCGTTCGGCCTCGCGGACATATTTGAGATAGAGGCTCTCGGCGCCTTCGAAGCTGAACCAGATCGGGTTCATCGTGACGATGCGGGTGAGTTCGGTGGTGTTGGTGGTGACGACGTCGCCGATGCTGACCTTCTTGTCCGACAGGCGCCCGGAGATCGGCGCGGTGACGATGGTGAAGCTCAAATTGAGCCTGGCGGTCGCCTCATTGGCCTGCGCGGCCTGGAGATCGGCGGCGGCGGTGCGGCGATTGGCCAGCTTCTGCTCGGTCTCTTCCTGGCTCACCGCCTGGACGGCGCGCAGTTTCTGGGCGCGGGCGAGTTCGGTCTGGCTGTTGGCGAGCGTCGCGGCGGCCTTGGCGGTCTGCGCCTTCGCCTGGAGGTAAGCGGCGCGATAGGGGCGGGGATCGATCTCGAAAAGCGGCTGGCCGGCGCGCACGTCCTGGCCGTTCCGGAAGAAGACGCGCGTCACCGTGCCGTCGACGCGCGGGCGCACCGAGGCATCCTGGATCGCTTCGAAGCGGCCGACATATTCATCCCAGTCGACGACATCGCGCACCATCGCGCGCGCGACCGTGACGTGCGGCTTGGGCGGCGGCGGGGCCTCTTTCTTGCCGCAGGCGGCAAGCGACGCTGCCAGCCCGATCATCACCAGCCCTTTGAACCCCGGCATTCCGATACGCTCCCTCTTATGTACCGACAGGTAGGAAACGTGCCCGTATTTCGCAACCGCAGCATTCGACTGATTTATGAGGATTAGTCATGTTACCCCGCGCCGATACCTGGATAAGTGATTGATCTAGCTGGTGCTTCGGTTCGTCTGCGCACGGGAAAAAATGCGTTCAGCCGCTCCGGCGGATCGCCCCAGCACCGCCTGCCGGTTGCCGCGATCGGCCGCTCGACCATGCGGAACAGCAGATCCTGCAATGCGCCTTCCAGGGCGCCGAGCGGCCCGCGCCAAGCCGTGCGAACCCGTGGATAAGTCGCACGATCCGTCTAGACATTGTGGCGCGGAAGCGTAGCCTTCCCTATATCTGCCCCAAATGCTAAGGGGTTCTTGTTTCGTTCGAAGGGATTCGCCCCATGCCGCTCCTCCAGGCCAGCCGCGCCTACAAGCCCTTCGAATATCCATGGGCCTATGAGTTCTGGAAGCGCCAGCAGCAGCTCCACTGGCTGCCCGAGGAAGTGCCGCTGGGCGAGGATTGCCGCGACTGGGCGCAGAAGCTGTCCGATCACGAGCGCAACCTGCTCACCCAGATCTTCCGCTTCTTCACCCAGGCCGATGTCGAGGTGCAGGATTGCTACCACGACAAATATGGCCGCGTGTTCAAGCCGACCGAAGTGAAGATGATGCTCACCGCCTTCTCCAACATGGAGACGGTGCACATCGCGGCTTATTCGCACCTGCTCGATACGATCGGCATGCCCGAGAGCGAATACAGCATGTTCCTTCAATATAAGGAGATGCGCGACAAGCATGATTATCTCGGCCAGTTCGGCGTCGATAGCGATGAGGATATCGCGCGTACGCTCGCCATGTTCGGCGGCTTCACCGAAGGGTTGCAGCTCTTCGCCAGCTTCGCGATGCTGATGAACTTCCCGCGCTTCAACAAGATGAAGGGCATGGGCCAGATCGTCACCTGGTCGATCCGCGACGAGACGCTGCATTGCGAGGGCATCATCAAGCTGTTCCACGCCTTCGTCGCCGAGCGGAACTGCCTGACGCCCGCGGTCAAGCAGGACATCATCGATATGTGCCACAAAACGGTACAGCTCGAGGATGCCTTCATCGAATTGGCGTTCGAGCAGGGGCCGGTGCCCGGCATGACGCCGAAGGACATCAAGAAATACGTCCGCTTCACCGCCGATTGGCGGCTGGGGCAGCTCGGCCTGAAACCGATCTACATGATCGACGAACATCCGCTGCCGTGGCTGATCCCGATGCTGAACGGCGTCGAGCACGCCAATTTCTTCGAAGCCCGCGCCACCGAATATTCCAAGGCGGCGACGCGCGGCCAGTGGAACGACGTGTGGGACGCCTTCGACCGCCGCAAGGCCGCCAAGGTGGTGGCGCCGGTGGCGAACGAGGATGCCGCGGGCGGCGCGGACGACGTCGGCGGGCTGTTCGGGCATGCCGGGGTGGCGGCGGAGTAGGGAATTGAGGTGCCAAGTTGGGCTTGGCTATAGTCTAGTATGAGCAAGGGCATCCCGCCTCGCTTACCAACCCTGCGACTTGAGCGTGGTGCCGAGTTATGGGAGATGATTCCAAACAGAGAAGAACCTCTCAAGCCAACGCTGACTCAGCTACAGATGAAATCGGGAGACAAACGAAGTTTTCTTTCGCTCTTAGATAGCCCGATATATTGCGGGTTACTTGAAGGTTCGGTCAGGATTGAAAATACCATATTGGATCCTCCAATATTTCTGCCAAATTTCAATCCCCTTACATCTCATGAGGCGTCATTTGCGAGTTTTCAGCTAGAAGTCAAATCTCTTAGGGCAATTCCGAGCCCAGAGTTTAAGCCATTTTCTATTACCCCGACCTTGAGCGACGACTCGAGGGCCTGCTATGGTATGATGGTCTCGACTGAGGATCGAGAATGCTTTGATTACCTCAACCAGGCTACGATGGTGATTAGACACCTTACGGGTCAATGGTGGATCGGCCGCCGAAATCCCTTTTCCGTCAGCCCCGTCTATTCTTGTGTACAGAAGCCTTTAGCTAATACCTACGAACCCGTCGTTCCTTTGCGGCGAATTGTGGGCTTTGAAAAACCGCTAACACAGGCCTTATGGGAGAGTGTTCCACATATGCGGCGAGCGCCACGTTATGTCCGTACATCTTGCTCGAGTTTTCTGGACGCGGTAGCCGAGTTTATGGAAGGACGAGACGATAATGCGATCTTAAACTTAGCCTTTCATTTTGAAATTTGTGAACGCGCGGCGCGAGAACGCAAACAGCGCACCGATATTTCGAATAATAAGATACTAATCAAGGACTCAATATTATTAACGTCCGACGAAAAGTTACTTATGAGGGAGCTCATAACAGATCGCGATAATGTGGCACATGGCAAGCTACCGGTCTGGCACAAGCATGGCGGCTCGAAGATCGAGGACTATATTAAGCTTTCGTTCTCATTGCAGCAGCGCTTCGTGGAAGCTGTCATTCAACAGGAAGCTAGCGGGCAATAATTTGCCGGCTTGCTTGCTGACGGATTTGCTGACGGGCCGTAGAAAGATCGCTTGCGGTTCGCTGGTACAACCGAGCGCTCCCGCCGTTGCCCGGGGGGGGGGGGGGGGGGGGGGGGGGGGGGGGGGGGGGGGGGGGGGGGGGGGGG
>CAXTMT010000251.1:0-3929 GCA_964245355.1 uncultured Sphingomonadaceae bacterium | reverse complement strand
AGATCCGGCGAGCGCGCGCCGCCCGCCAGCGCCTTCGCCACCGCCGCCTCGATCGCGTCGGCTTCGGCCGGCTTGCCGAGCGAATAGCGCAGCATCATCGCCGCCGAGAGGATCGCCGCGAGCGGATTGGCCTTCCCCTGCCCGGCGATGTCGGGGGCCGAGCCGTGGATCGGTTCGTACAGCCCCTTCTGGTTCGCATCGAGGCTGGCCGAGGGCAGCATGCCGATCGAGCCGACGCACATGCTCGCCTGGTCGGAAAGGATGTCGCCGAACAGGTTGCCGGTGACGATCACGTCGAACTGCCCCGGATTGCGCACCAGCTGCATCGCGCAATTGTCGACATACATGTGGCTGAGCGCCACCTCAGGATAATCCGCCGAAACCTCGATCACCACGTCGCGCCACAATTGGCTGGTCTCCAGCACATTGGCCTTGTCGACCGAGCAGAGCTTCCTGCTTCGCGCCATCGCCGTCTCGAAGCCGACGCGGGCGATGCGCGCCACCTCATCCTCGTCATAGGACATGATGTCATAGCCCTGCCGGCGACCGGTGGGCGTGGTGCGCAGGCCCTTCTCGCCGAAATAGACGTCGCCGTTCAACTCGCGCACGATCACCAGATCGATCGCCGCCGCCACCTCGGGGCGCAGCGCCGAGGCATCGGCCAGCTCGGGAAACAGCGTCGCGGGACGCAGGTTGGCGAACAGCTTCAATGCGCTGCGCAGCCCCAGGATCGCCTGCTCGGGCCGCAGGCTTCGCGGCAGATCGTCGCACGAGAAATCGCCGACCGCGCCGAACAGGATAGCATCGGCGCGCTTCGCCAGATCCAGCGTCGCCGGCGGCAGCGGATGCCCCGCCGCGCGGTAGGCCGCGCCGCCGACCGGCGCCTCCGCATAGGAAAAGGCATCGCCGCACACCGCATCCAGAACGCGCTTCGCCTGCGCGACGACTTCGGGGCCGATCCCGTCTCCGGGCAGCAAAGCGATGAGCATAGTTCCTCCATATGATCCTCCCCCGTAGGGAGAGGGGACCGCCCGCCGCAGGCGAGTGGTGGAGGGGTTTCCCGCCATCGAGAGCGCGACACCCCTCCGTCGCGCTGCGCGCGCCACCTCCCCTTGCAGGGGAGGATCATTTGTTCAAGCCATGCGCTTGATGCGATCGACCAGCCGCTCGCGCGCGGCGAGGATATCGGCGGCCCTGCCGTGTAGCAGATCGCGTTCGAGGAAGTGTCCCGTGATGCGCAGGCCATCGAGCAGATCGCTCCAGTCCCGCGCCGCACCGCCGTCGCGGAGGAATGCGGGCAGAGGCGGCAGGCGGTCGCGATAAGGCGCTGCGGCCTCTTCGCTGAGATCGAGGCCAAACCCGAGCTCGGCGAGCAGCAGCAATTCGTAGCGCACCAATGCCGCACCCCACCCCCACGCCGCCGGCGCGGACGCTATGGCGGCAAGAACACCGTCGAGCGCGCTGTGCAGATGCGGATAGATATGGCCCTCGGGCAAGGTCGTGGCGGTGAGCGCCGTCGCCCAATCGATCGCGGCGGCGGGGAGCGGTTCGCCGAGCAGAGGCGCGCGGCTGTCGATCAGCTCGACGGTGAGGGCGGGGAGTTGTTCGTCGGTGCGGGCGCGCCATTCGCCACGAATCACATTGCCGGGGATGAGGATCGGCCGCAGCCGGCGTGATCGCCCGCCACGGACGTAGCCCGCGAGGAGGCCGTCGCCGGGCGTGAGAGCGCGGACGATGGCGCCATGTTCGCCGTGGTGGCGGACGGCGCAGACGATGGCGGTGGCTTCGACGTGCATCAGGCCGCCGCCCCGGCGCAGGCCGGGGCCGCTGGATAGAACCTACGCCGCTCGCCGAAAGCGGCCCCGGCCTTGGGTCCCACCAAAGTATTCCTTCGGTGGGTGCCCTGCGCCGGGGCGACGGATACGTTATCCACCCGCATGAAAATGATCGTACACCGCCCGCGCCACCGCCTCGCTCACCCCCGGCGCGCGCTGCAGGTCCTCCAGCCCGGCACCTCTCACCGCCTTCGCCGTGCCGAAGTGCATCAGCAGCGCCTTCTTCCGCGCGGGACCGATCCCCGGCACCTCATCGAGCGAACTCGTCGTCATCGCGGCGGCGCGCTTCGTGCGGTGGGCGCCGATGGCGAAGCGGTGGGCCTCGTCGCGCAGGCGTTGGAGGTAGAACAGCACCGGCGATCCCGGCGGCAGCATCGATTCGCGCCCGTCCGGCATATGGAAATGCTCGCGCCCGGCGTTGCGATCCGGCCCCTTCGAGATGCCGACGATCGGCACATCATGGACGCCCAGTTCCTCCATCACCTTGTAGACCGCCGAGACCTGCCCCTTGCCGCCGTCGATCAGCAGCAGATCGGGCCATTCGCCCGAGGCGCGATCGGGATCCTCCTTCTCCAGCCGGGCGAAGCGGCGTTCCAGCACCTCGCGCATCATCGCGAAATCGTCGCCGGGGGCGGTCTCGGTGCGCTTGATGTTGAACTTGCGATACTGGCCCTTGCGGAAGCCCTCCGGCCCGGCGACGACCATCCCGCCGACCATGTTGGTGCCCATGATGTGGCTGTTGTCGTAGATTTCGATGCGGTTGGGCACCATTTCCAGCTCGAACAGATCGGCGACTTCGCGCAGCAGCTTGGTCTGGGTCGCGCCCTCGGCCAGACGGCGATCGAGCGCTTCCTCGGCATTGCGCGTCGCCTGCGCGAGCAGACGCTTCTGCTCGCCGCGCTGGGGCACCTTCAGCACCACCTTGCGCCCCGCTTTCCCGGCGAGCGCCTCGGCGATCAGCGCGCTTTCGGGCAACAGGCGGTCGACGAGGACGAGGCGCGGCGCCGGCACCTCCTCGTAGAATTGCATCATGAAGCTGGTCAGCACCTCATCCTCGGGCACGTCGGCGGTGTGCGTCGGGAAGAAGGCGCGGTGGCCCCAATTCTGGCCGCCGCGGATGAAGAAGGCCTGGATGCCGATATGCCCCTGCTTGCAGGCGAGCGCGAACAGATCGGCATCCTCCACACCCTCGGCATTGATCGCCTGGGTGCCCTGGATGAAGGTCAGCGCCTTCAATCGGTCGCGGAAGACGGCCGCCAGTTCGAAATCCATCGCCTCGGCCGCCGCCGCCATCTGGACGCCGAGCTTCTGCTGCACCTTGGTGGATTTGCCGGCGAGGAAGTCCGACGCGTCGGAGACCAGTTCGGCATAGGCTTCCTCGCTGATCCGATCCACACAGGGTGCCGAGCAGCGCTTGATCTGGTGGAGCAGGCACGGCCGCGTCCGGTTGGCGAAGAAGCTGTCGGTGCAGCTGCGGATCAGGAACAGTTTCTGTAGGGCCGTGAGTGTCTTGCGCACCGCGCCGGCGCCGGCGAACGGCCCGAAATATTGCCCCTTCGCCCGGCGCGCACCGCGATGGAGCTGGGCGCGCGGAAATTTGTGATCCTCGCGCAGCAGGATGAAGGGAAAGCTCTTATCGTCGCGCAGGAGGACATTGTAGGGCGGGCGGAAGCGCTTGATCAGCTGCGCCTCGAGCAGCAGCGCCTCCGCCTCGGTATTGGTGGTGACGATCGTCATGCCGCGGGTCTGCGCGACCATCCGGCTGAGCCGCTTCGGCAGGCGCGCGACCTGGATGTAATTGGCGACGCGGTTCTTCAGCGCCCGCGCCTTGCCGACATAGAGCACGTCGCCGCGCGCATCGAGCATCCGATAGACGCCCGGCCGCACCGGCAACGTCTTCAGCACATTGCGGATCGCGGCGACGCCCGCCCCGATATCGGGGGTTTCGGAGCCCCGGACGGCGTAGGTGGATTTCTCTTCGGAAAAGCGATCGAGGGGCGGGTCGGACACGGACTTGGATTTAGGAGCAGTGGGGCCGGCTGCCTAGTTACCACGTAAGCCCTCTCCCTTGAGGGAGAGGGGAAGGCTTAGTTC
>CAXTMT010000250.1:0-3948 GCA_964245355.1 uncultured Sphingomonadaceae bacterium | reverse complement strand
GGGCTCAAGGGCGCGATCATCGGCGCGATGGCGGTCGGCGCGGTGCGGCGGCTGGGGCCGATCGGGCTGGTGCTCGGCGGCGCCTGGGTCGCCAAGCGCGCCTACGATCGCCGCTAGGCGGCGGCCTGATTCCATCCCCCCATCTGTGATGGGGAGGATTTACAGCAGCGATTTGCCGCCGGCTTTCACCACCTTCCCGCCCTTCATCACGAAATCCACCGTCTTCAGCGCCGCCACATCCGCCAGCGGATCGGCGCTTACCGCGATGATGTCGGCATAGCGCCCCGGCTGGACCGAACCGATATCCGCGCTGTCGCCGATCAGGTCCGCGGCGTTCTTCGTCGCGGTCAGGATCGCTTCCATCGGCGTCATCCCGGCGCGCACGTAGAGCGCGAACTCGCCGGCATTCTCGCCGTGCGCGGTCAGGCCGAACGTGTCGGTGCCGAACGCGATCTTCACCCCCGCCAGATAGGCCGCATGCAGATTGGCGCGCATCATCGGCGCGACCATCAACGCCTTCTCGGCGGTCGAGGGGTTCAGATCCTCGGGATGGGTCCTGGCATGTTCATAGACGGCATCGCCGACCAGCATCGTCGGCACGAACCAGGTGCCGTGCGCCTTGAACAGCTTGTAGCTCTCGGCATCGGCGTAGGTGCCATGCTCGATCGAATCGACGCCGAGCGCGATCGTATGGTCGATCGCCTGCTTGCCGTGGGCGTGCGCGGCCACCTTCATGCCGAGCGCATGGGCCGTCTCGATCACCGCCTTGATCTCGTCGTCCATCATCAGCTGCGCCTTGGGATCGTCGCCGATCGACATGACCCCGCCGGAGGGCATGATCTTGATGACGTCGGCGCCCTGACGCCTAAGCTTGCGGACCGTCTCGCGGGCTTCCGCGGGGCTATTGACCACGCTCTTGCTGACCCCCGGCGCATCGGCGAATTCCGGCGCGAGGCCGTTGGCGGCGTCGCCATGCCCCCCGCTCGGACCGATCGGATCGCCCGACACCCACATGCGCGGGCCGGGCAGGGTGCCCGCCTGCACCGCGCGCTTGAGCGCGACGACGGCGGTGGTGTCGTCGCCGACGTCGCGGATCGAGGTGAAGCCGGCGAGCAGGGTGGCGCGGGCATCGTTCACGCCGTCGATCAGATCGTCATAGGCGCTGTGGGTGACGGCGTAGTGGATCGGATCGCCCTTGTGGAACGCCTGCAGGATGTGGACGTGCGCGTCGATCAGGCCGGGGAGGATCGTGGCGTTCGAGAGATCGATCAGGGTGGTGCCGGCGGGGCCATCGACGAAGCCGGGCTGGATAGCGGCGATGCGATCGTCGTGGATCAGGATCGTCACCTTGGTTTTCGGCGCACCACCGGTGCCGTCGATCAGGCGGCCGGCGTGGATCACGACATCGGCGGCGAGGGCGGGTGCGGTAATGGCGAGCGTGGCGGCGGCGGCGAGAAGCAGGTCGCGAATTTTCATGATGTATCCCCTTGGCGGGGAGGTTAGCGCAACGATGCGGGGCGATACAATTTTCGTGGCGTAAATAGTCCGTCCGTTCTGAGCGAAGTCGAAGAACGTGTTGCAGGTTGTGTCGCTCGGGGCACGTCCTTCGACTTCGCTCAGGACGAACGGATCATGAAATCCGAATTCCGATCATCCTCTCAGGATGACGGAATTAGGCGCCTCTCGGCCCGTGCCGCGATCGCCCGCTTTTCCGCATCGCTTGCCAATACCCAGCCGCCGATCTCGTCGAGCGTCCGTCCGCAACTCCGGCACCAGCCGCGTCCCGCATCGTAATCGCACACCTTGCGGCAGGGCGAGGGGATTGGACTCATTCCGCCGCCATCGCCAGCAGCGTGTGCACCGTGTTCCAGTTGCGCGCGGTGACGGTCGAGCCTGCGGATTTGTCGAGCACCGCCGGGGTCAGTTTGCTCTCGCCGGCGCCGGCGACGAAATCGATCCACAGCGCGCCTTCGGCGATCGTCACCCGCTCCCCATGCTTTGCCCGTCCGGCGATCACCGTGGCGGCATCGTCCTTGGGCGGCGCCTTGCTCAGGCAGAGATGCACCTGGTTCGGCGCCCCGTCCGGGAAGGGATTCGCCGCCGCGATCTGTGCGAAACGATCGGCTGCGCGGGCCAGCGCGATCGCCCGCAGGCCGCACTCTTCCGCGATCAGCGCTTCGATCATGGCCTCCACGCCCGCCTCGTCCAGCTCCGAGCGCAGCAGCAGATTGCCGCTCTGGATATAGGTCCGGAACCCCTCCAGCCCGCGCGCCGTCGCCGCCTTGCGCAGGTCCGCCATGATCAGCTTGCGGCCGCCCACGTTGATCGCGCGCAGCAGGACGATGAAGCATTTCCCCATGCGCCCATGTTGACGGAATGGCCAAGCGGCGACAAGAGCGGCCATGCCCCAGCCCGGCCTCGATCATCGCGGCGTCCTCTTCGTCCTTTCCTCACCGTCGGGCGCGGGCAAATCGACGATCGCGCGCAAATTGCTCGCCGCCGAGCCGGAAATCGCCATGTCGGTCTCGGTCACCACCCGCGCCCCGCGCCCCGGCGAGGTGGAGGGCAAGGATTATTATTTCACCGACGTGCCGACCTTCAAGGAAATGGTCGAGGCGGGCGAGCTGATGGAATGGGCGCACGTCTTCGGCCACCGCTACGGTACGCCCAAGAAAGCGGTGATGGACATGCTCAAGTCCGGCCGGGACGTGCTGTTCGACATCGATTGGCAGGGCGCGCAGCAGCTGTATCAGCAGGCCGGCGGCGATGTCGTCCGCGTGTTCATCCTGCCGCCCTCGGTCGAGGAACTCGGCCGCCGCCTGATCAACCGCGGCACCGACGACGAGGATGTGATCGCCGGCCGGATGGCGCGCGCCGCCGCCGAGATCAGCCATTGGGACGGCTATGATTACGTCCTGATCAACGACGATATCGAACCCTGCTTCGCCCAGGTCCGCACCATCCTCGAGGCCGAGCGCCTGCGCCGCTCGCGCCAGACCGGGCTGATCGGCTTCGCGCGGAAGTTGATGACGCCGGTGATCGCCTGATGTAATCTCGCCCAAACAGGGGAGATGGCGATGATTAAGGTCCTGCTAGGCGGTCTTGTCGGTGGCGTGGTGATGTTCCTGGTGGGCTTCATCGTCTGGGCCAGCCCGCTCAACCATATCGCCTTCAGCGGCCTCGACGCGACCCAGAGCGCCAACGTGCAGCAGATACTGGCCAGCAATCTGCCGCATACCGGCTACTATATCTTCCCCGATCCCGGCACCGCAGGCGGCACGATCCTCTACGGCAAGGGGCCGGTCGGCATGATCAATTACAACACCGGCGGCTTCTCGACGCAGGGCGGGCCGTGGATGCTCGGCGGCTTCATCCACGAATGCGTCGTCTCCTTGCTGATCGGGCTGACCTTGTTCGGGGTGGCAGGGCGGGTCACCGATTTCGCCTCGCGGGCCAGGCTGGTGATCGGTTTCTCGGCTGCGGCCTGCGTGATGATCACGCTCAGCGATCCGATCTGGATGCATGGTGACTGGCGCTTCGGAATCTACGCCTTGTTCGCCGACGCGGCGATGCTGATCGTGCCGGGGCTGGTGATCGCGCGCTGGTTCGTGCCGGTGCCGCCGGCTGCGACCTTGCACTGATCGGGGCACGGGTGCAGCCCGAGTCGCGGGCGGCGGCGAATGTTGAAAGTTGACGAACTTGACGGCAACGTACCCCTTGAATCCACCCTTTTCGCGGGTGCGCAGTACGCACGGCCACAAGCGAAAGACAGCGGCTTTGAAGCGATGATGGATGTGCTTCGACCATCTTCTAAATGTACACCACTTGTTCCTCTTCCTGACCGGAGAAGGATTTGACATCCGCCGACCCTAAACCAGCTTCAGAAACTCCGCCGCTGCCGCGAAATCCCGTTTTCGCGCCCGACGCATATCGGTGGCCATCCAGTCC
>CAXTMT010000249.1:0-3971 GCA_964245355.1 uncultured Sphingomonadaceae bacterium | reverse complement strand
GCGCCAAGCATCGCTCGCTCGCCGGGCACCCGCGCTGGGCACGGCGCATCGCCAAGCAGATGCCCGCGCTGTCCTATGACGACGCGACGGTCTTCGCGGCCGATGACGCCCCCGATGCGATCGTCGCGCAACGCCGCGCGGGCTTCGATCGGCTCGCCGGGATTTTCGCCCAGCGCTATCTGCTCAGCCGCGGCCTGACCGCCGAGGCGCGCGAGGGTCTGTCCGATCTGCAATTCACCGGCAGCTACCGTGTGCCCTTCCAGTTCGCCGATGTGGTGAAGGCGCGGCTGGCCCTCGGCAATTTCCTCGCGCGATCGGAGGGGCATCGCGTCTTCGATCTCGACGGCAACGCCTTCTTCGACCTCACCGGCTCCTACGGCGTCAACCTGCTCGGCACCGAGACCTACAAGCGCCTGATCGCGGAAGGCGTGGAGCAGGCTTCGGCGCTCGGCCCGGTGTTGGGCCAGCTTCACCCGCTCGTCGCCGACAATGTCGCGCGGCTGAAGGCCCTGACCGGGCTCGACGAGGTGAGCTTCCACATGTCGGGCACCGAGGCGGTGATGCAGGCGGTGCGTCTCGCGCGCTACCACACGGGGCGCAGCCATCTCGTGCGCTTTTGCGGTGCTTATCACGGCTGGTGGGGCGATGTGCAGCCGGGCGTCGGCAATCCCGTGACCGAGCGCGAGACGTATACGCTCACCGAAATGTCCGAACGGACGCTGCGCATCCTCGCGACGCGGCGCGATATTGCCTGTGTGCTGATCAATCCGCTGCAGGCGCTGCATCCGAACAGCGCGGCGCCCTCGGACTCGATGCTGATCGCGGGCGGCAAGCAGGCCGGCGTCGATCACGAAGCCTATCGCGAATGGCTCCGGCGGCTGGCCGAGGTGTGCAAGCGGCGCGGCATCGTGCTGATCCTCGACGACGTGTTCACCGGCTTCCGCCTCGCCAAGCGCGGCGCGGCCGAGTATTTCGGCGTCGCGCCCGATCTGCTGACCTACGGCAAGACGCTCGGCGGCGGGCTGCCGGTGGGGGTGCTGCTCGGCAAGGCGGCGCTGATGAAGCGTTTCCGTCCCGATCGTCCCGCCGACATCTGTTTCGCGCGCGGCACCTTCAACGCGCATCCTTATGTGATGGCGGCGATGAACGGCTTCCTGCGCCTGATCGACGGACCCGAGGGCGCGACGCTCTACGACGGCCTCGACGAACGCTGGGCGGCGCGCGCCGATCGGATAAACGCCGCGCTGGCCGAGGCGGAAGTGCCGGTGCGCATCGCCGCGCTCTCCACGATCTGGACGGTGATCCACTCCGCACCATCGCGCTACAATTGGATGCTGCAATATTATCTGCGCGAGGCCGGGCTGCTGCTGAGCTGGGTCGGCACCGGGCGGATCATCTTCAGCCTGGATTATGACGATGCCGCGTTCGAGACGGTCGTCGAGCGGTTCGTTTTTGCGTGCCGGTGCATGGAGCGTGATGGCTGGTGGTGGCATCCTGCGGGGGCGACCAGCAAGAGCGTGAGCAAGAGTGTGTTGGGCGAGCTGATCCGCAAGCGGCTGGGGCGTTGAGATGCTCCCCTGCAAGGGGAGGGGGACCGCGCGCATAGCGCGTGGTGGAGGGCTGTCCCGTTCTCGATAGGGGGACACCCCTCCGTCATTCCTTCGGAATGCCACCTCCCCTTTCAGGGGAGGATCGGCACGTTCCCTCACCGCGTCGCGATCATCGCGTCGTAGCGTTCGCCTTTCAGCAGGCGCACCGGCGCGTGGCGGTACTGGCGGAAATCGTTGAAGGGATCGGTGATGATCTTCAGCGCCCAGACGAAGCCGGTCGGCACGTCGCGGATGAAGAAGAGCTGGAAGGTGCGGAAGAGCAGCCCGCCCGCGCCCAGCACCAGCCACATCAGGCCGACGTGGCGCAGGAAGCCGGTCGGCCCCGGCAGCGGCGCGAACACGCCCCACAAAGTCGGGCTCAGCAGCAGGAGCAGCGGCGACAAGGCCCAGATCGTCATAAAGACGATCTTGCGGGCAAGGTTGTAGCCGACCTTGATCTCTTCCTTATGTTGGTGGCTCGCCTGGTTCTCGACGTCATAGCCCTTGGGCTCGAAGAAGAAGTGGCCCGCCTGGCGGCTCGTCATCGCCACGCCCCAGCCGAGCAGGCTGGCCAGCGCCGGATCGTGGAACAGCAGCACATAAGCGGCGATGAAGCTCGACGCGCTCAGGAAGTGCAGGCTCTGGTTGATCAGGCAATGGTGGTAATAGCGATGATCGTCCCAGCGCTGCTCGTGCAGTTGCTCACGGAGGGCGCCGATGGCGGGACGGATCGCGGGTTTGGCAAGAGCCATGATGTCAGACCTTCCGGTAACGCAGCATTTCGAAATGGCCGAGCGGCGGCAAAGGCGTGCGCTCGACGAGGCGGATCGTGCCGTTCGCCCGCTCCCAAGCGGCATAGCGCTCGAACGGGAATTCGGTGCGAAACCCCAAGCGGCTGGTGATCGGCATCAGCGCGCGCTCGATCCGTCCGCGGAAACCCTTGCCGGCGCCGATGCGGGTGGTGATGATGATCTCGCCGCCCGAACGCAGCACACGCGCGAATTCGTCGAGCGCCTTTTCCGGGTTCGGCACGGCGGTGACGACATATTGGGCGACGACGGCATCGAACGCGCCTTCGCCGAATTGCAGCGCCTCGGCGTCCATCACCTTCAGCGCCTCGACATTGGGAAGCTTCGCCTTGGCGACGCGCGCGCGCGCCTTGTCGAGGATGCCGTCCGAGATATCGATGCCATAGACTTTGCAGCGCGCGCCATATTGGGGGAGCGAGAGGCCGGTGCCGACGCCCACTTCCAGCACACGCCCGCCGATCCGGTCGGTCGCGGCGATCGCGGTGCTGCGGCCCTGCTTGAAGACCTGCCCGAACACGAGGTCGTAGATCGGCGCCCAGCGATCATAGGCCGCCGCCACGCCTTCGGTCCGCATCACTGTCGCCATCGAAAAGCTCCCAACAAGGAAGCTGTCATAATCGGCGAAATTTGCGACAAACCGGCGACCGCCGCGTGGACGTCCTGTGACGGTTCGATGGCGATATTGAAACCTGGCTGACCCACGACTTTCACGCCCGCCTGCTAACGGATGCGCACGACACGGCAGCAGGAGCAACAGCCTTGGCCTCCCTTCCGGAAATGCTTGCACCGATGATGCGGCAGGATGCCCGTTCGGCGCGCGCGCCCGTCTCCCGCCTCCCGCAGCTGCCCGATTGGCTTGCCGGACAAGACGATCACGGGACCAAGCGCAAGCGCACCCACTTCCGCACCGTCTGGATCTCGGACGTCCACCTCGGCACACCGGGCTGCAACGCCGAACTGCTGCTCGATTTCCTGAAATCCACCGAGTGCGACACGCTCTATCTGGTCGGCGACATCATCGACACCTGGCGGCTGCGCAAGGGCTGGTATTGGCCGGCGCCGCATAACGATGTCGTGCGCTGCATCCTCAAGATGGCGAAGCGCGGCACCCACGTCATCTACGTGCCCGGCAACCACGACGAAGTGCTGCGCGACTATGCCGGCCTCGCCTTCGGGGATGTCACGATCTGCGATCAGCCGATCCACGAGACCGCCGACGGCCGCAAGCTGCTGGTGCTGCACGGCGATCAGTTCGACAGCATCGTCCTCTACGCCAAATGGCTCGCTTTCCTCGGCGACAGTGCCTACGAATTGCTGCTCAAGAGCAACCGTATCCTGAACGTGGTGCGCCGCCGCTTCGGCCTGCCTTACTGGTCGCTCGCCGCGCACATGAAGAAGCGCGTGAAGAACGCCGTTTCCTTCATCTCGAAGTTCGAAGAGGTGGTCGCCCACGCCGCCGCCGAACGTCAGGTCGATTGTTTAGTCTGCGGGCATATCGACTCGGCCGAGATCCGCCAGTTCGGCAGCGTCACGTACTACAACGACGGCGATTGGGTGGAGAGCTGCACCGCGC
>CAXTMT010000248.1:0-3973 GCA_964245355.1 uncultured Sphingomonadaceae bacterium | reverse complement strand
GGCCGGAGCCCTTGACCGCGCCAAGATCGACGCCTTGCCGTTCGGCGAGGCGACGGGCGAGTGGGCTGGCCTTGAGCCGGTCGCCACGCGGCTCCTCGACCTTGGCGACGGGAACAGGAGCGGGGGTCTCGGGCTCAGGCTCTTCCTTCCTTGCGGCGGGCTTCGCCTCGTCTTCGGCGGGAGTGGGCGCCTTCTTCGGTGCGGGTGCGTCAGCCTCCTCATCCTCGCCGGTGAGGATGGCGATCACGTCGCCCACCTTCACGCCATCGGTGCCGGCGGCGATGGTGAGCGTGGTGATCGTGCCTTCGTCGATGGTTTCGAATTCCATCGTCGCCTTGTCGGTCTCGATCTCGGCGAGGATGTCGCCCGACTTTACCGTATCGCCCTCCTTGACCAGCCATTTGGCGAGCGTACCCTGCTCCATCGTGGGCGACAGCGCGGGCATCTTGATCTCGATCGGCATGGACGGGCCTCTAATGAAAGCGGGGGTTCTTTCCCCGCTCCGGCGCGCAGGGTCAAGCACCACAAACCGGTAGACGTGGTGTCGGCCGGTCGCTTCGCGTCAGTCGCGCAGCAGTTCGTTGATTGCGGTCTTGGCCCGGGTCTGCGCGTCGACCCGCTTGACGATCACCGCGCAATAAAGGCCCGGACCGCCGTCCTTGCCCGGCAAGGTCCCCGGCACCACCACCGCATAAGCCGGCACCCGCCCGACGAAAATCTCGCCCGTCGCGCGATCGACGATCTTGGTCGAGGCGCCCAGATACACGCCCATCGAGAGCACCGCGCCCTCCTCGACGATCACGCCTTCGGCCACTTCCGAACGCGCGCCGATGAAGCAGCCGTCCTCGATCACCACCGGATTGGCCTGCAGCGGCTCCAGCACGCCACCGATCCCGACGCCGCCCGACAGATGGACGTTCTTGCCGATCTGCGCGCAGCTGCCGACCGTCGCCCAGGTATCGACCATCGTCCCCTCGCCCACATAAGCGCCGATGTTGACGAAGCTCGGCATCAGCACGACGCCCCTGGCGACGAAGGCGCCTTGGCGCGCGACCGCACCGGGGACCGCACGGAAACCGGCTTCGCGGAAGCGATTCTCGCCCCAGCCCGCCCATTTGAGCGGCACCTTGTCGAACGCCGGGCCGCCCGCCGCGCCATCGACCAGCGCGTTGTCATTGAGGCGGAAGGACAGCAGCACCGCCTTCTTCAGCCACTGGTTGACCGTCCAGCCACCCGCGCCCTTCTCGGCCACCCGGTACGTGCCGGCATCGAGCCCTGCGAGCGCCGCATCGACCGCCTCGCGCACCTCGCCCTTGGTGGCGAACGACAGGCCGTCGCGCGCGTCCCAGGCAGCCTCGATAGTGGCGGCCAGCGTCTCGGTCATGAATCGTCTTCCTGTAAGATGGATTCGAGCCACTGCCCGAGATCATGTGTGCGATAGTCGATGAAATCGGGTTCGCCACCCTCATCGACCTGCTCCGACCCATTATCGACCCAGAGCGTCGTCAGGCCGAGCGCCTTCGCCGGTCTCAGGTTGCGCGCCATATCCTCGGCGAACAAAGCGCGGGCAGGATCGACGTCCAGCGCCGCGAGCATCCTGGTGTAGCTCAGCGGATCGGGCTTGGGCGTATAGGCGCCGGCATGGATATCGTGGATCGCCTCGAAGCTGGTGCCCAGGCCCAGCCGCGCCAGCACCCGCCCGGCATAGGCATGATCGCCGTTGGTGAAGATCAGCTTGCGCCCCGGCAGCCGCGCCAGTGCCCCGATCAGGCGCCGATCCTCTTGCAGCACATCCATCTCGATCGCGTGGACATCGGCGAGGAATTCATGCGGATCGACGCCATGTTCGGCCATCATCCCCGACAGCGTCGTGCCATGCGCGCGGAAATAGTGCTTCTGCAGCGCGAACGCCGCTTCCTCGTCCAGCCCCGTCCGCCGCGCGACATAAGCCGTCATCCGCGCATCGATCAGCCCGAACAGATCGCACGACGCCGGATAGAGCGTATTGTCGAGATCGAAGATCCAGCAATCGATATGGGCGAGTTCGGGCAGCATCGCCGCGCTGCTAGGCGCCCGGCGATCGATCCGCAACGATGCTGGGGCAGGGAGGATCACAAACACGCATAGCTCCGACACCGCTAATTCGCGAAACATTGTCGTAACATGCCAACGCTCTATTATCCCCGACGACGGAACCGGGGGCGGATCATGAAACGAGTCGGGCTCAGTGTATCGCGCATAGTCTCCGGCGGCGTGGCCTGCCTCATGCTGACGGGCTGCGGCGGGGGGGGCGGGGTCAATTCCGCTTCGTCGACCACGGCGAGCAACACGACCACGACGACCACGCCGGTCATCAATTACAACGACGCCGAATATCAACGCTCGAACGCAGCGGTCGATGCAGGTGCGGTGACCGCATATGCCGCCGGCGCTTCAGGGAGCGGCATCACCATCGCTTTCCTCGATTCGGGAATCAATTCCAGCAGCGCAGAGTTCAGCGGCCGCATTTCCAGTGCCAGCCGCGATTTCGGCGGCAGTGGTACGATCACCGATGTCGATGGGCACGGCACGTCGGTCGCCGCGGTCGCCGCTGCGGCGCGCAATGGCTCCGATATCGAGGGCGTCGCCTGGAATTCCACCATTTTGACCTTGCGGACCGACGAAGCCGGAACTTGCGCGAGCACGGCAGGCTGCGCGTTCAACACCGATACGCTTGCCACCGCGCTGGATTACGCGCGCACCAGCGGCGCCAAGGTCGTCAACATGTCGCTGGGCGGCGCGTCGGCGACCGGCACTCTGATCGCAGCGATCAACCGCGCGACGGCGGCGGGCCTGATCATTGTGATCGCGGGCGGCAACGATTCCACCGCGCAGCCCGATCCGCTGGCGCAGGTTGCGGGCAATGCGGCGGCGCGCGGCCTCGTCATCATCGCCGGCTCGCACGATGCCGACGGCACATTGTCGAGCTTCTCGGACAAGGCCGGCAGTTACGGCGCTTATTACCTCACCGCGCTCGGCAACGGGGTGCGGACCTTCAATCAGAATGGCGCCGACGAGACCGCCGGCGGCACCAGCTACGCGACCCCGGTGATCGCCGGCGCGGTCGCGCTGCTGGAGCAGGCCTTCCCCAATCTCACACCCGCACAGGTGGTGGCGCTGCTTTATTCCAGCGCGACCGATGCGGGGACGGCCGGGGTCGACGGCACTTTCGGACACGGCCTGCTCAACATCGCCAAGGCCTTCGCGCCGCAAGGCACGACCGCGCTCGCCGGCAGCACGGTGATTCTTTCCGCGTCCGACCAGACCACCACCTCGGCCGCGATGGGCGACGCGACGCTGACCGGCTCCTCGTTCGGCAAGGCCGTGGTGCTCGATCGGCTTGGCCGCGCCTATATGATGAATGTCTCGAGCAGCGTTGCTCATGCCGCCCCGCAGCATTTGTTAGCTCAGGGTGTCGGCCAGGATCTGCGGACGACCAGCCAAACGGTGGGGCATCTCTCCATCTCCTCGACGCTGGCGACGGGCTGGAACGACCGGCCCGAATTCGGCCTCGCGCTCGGCCGGCGCGGCTTCGATCAGGGCGTCGATGCGCGCCCGGTCAACGGCAGCGCCACCTTCCAGATCGACAAGAACAGCGCGACCGCGGTGGGCTTCGCGCAGGCGGGGCAAATCCTCGCCGACACGCTCGCGCCCGACGGTGCCGTCGGCGGCTGGCTGGTGGCGCGGGGGGCGACCGAGACTCCGGGCTTCGCGACCGACAATGCCACGAGCTTCGCCTTTGCGCACGGCTTCGGCCACATGCTGTTCACCGTCTCGGCCGAGCATGGCACGATCGCCCGGGCGTCGCTGACCGATCCGGTGACGCCGGCCTACACCCAGATGAGCGCCAAGTTGCGGCGCGCGATCGGGCGACTGACCCTCGGTCTCGGCCTCGCCAGCCTCGACGAGCGCGGCACGGTGCTGGGCGCGCGGC
>CAXTMT010000247.1:0-3982 GCA_964245355.1 uncultured Sphingomonadaceae bacterium | reverse complement strand
GGGGACGACCGCCGCCAATCGGGCAAACTCACCGTCACCCGTGCGCTCGACGACGATGCCGGCAACGCCCGCGCCCGCAGCCTTGCCGCGCTCAAGCGCAGCCGCGAGAAGGACAAGCGTTCGCATCAGGCCGGCGGCCCGCAGGTCAAGCAGGTCCGCGATGTCGTTGTGCCGGAAGCGCTCACCGTCGCCGAGCTCGCCAATCGCATGGCCGAGCGCACCGCCGATCTGGTGAAGGCGCTGTTCAAGATGGGTACGCCGGTCACTTCGAACCAGGTGATCGATCAGGATACGGCCGAATTGCTGGTCAGCGAATTCGGCCATAACATCCGCCGCGTTTCCGAAAGCGACGTCGATATCGTCACCGAAGAGGATGTCGATGCCGACGAGACGCGGGTGGCGCGTGCCCCGGTCGTCACGATCATGGGTCACGTCGATCACGGCAAGACCAGCCTGCTCGATGCCCTGCGCGGCACCGATGTGGTCGCGGGCGAGGCCGGCGGCATCACCCAGCATATCGGCGCCTATATGGTGACCCAGAAGGACGGATCGAAGATCACCTTCCTCGATACGCCGGGCCACGAAGCCTTCTCGGCGATGCGCGCGCGCGGTGCCGACGTGACCGATATCGTCGTGATCGTCGTTGCCGGTGACGATGGCATCCGCCCGCAGACGATCGAGGCGATCGCCCATACCAAGGCGGCCGACAAGCCGATGATCATCGCGATCAACAAGATGGACAAGCCGGGCAGCAACGCCCAGCGCGTCCGCGAGGCTTTGCTCCAGCATGACGTTCAGGTCGAAAGCATGGGCGGCGAGACGCAGGAGGTCGAGGTTTCGGCCACCGCCAAGCTCGGGCTCGACGATCTGATCGAGAAGATTCAGCTTCAGGCCGAACTGCTCGAACTCTCCGCCAATCCCGATCGCCCGGCCGAAGGCGTCGTGGTCGAGGCGCAGCTCGACAAGGGCCGCGGCCCCGTCGCCACCGTCCTCGTCCGTCGCGGTACGCTCAAGACCGGCGACATCTTCGTCGTCGGTGCCGAGAGCGGCAAGGTGCGTGCGCTGATCGACGACAAGGGCAAGCAGATCAAGACCGCCGGTCCCTCGGTGCCGGTCGAGATCCTCGGCATGTCGGGCGTACCCGCCGCTGCGGATCAGCTGACCGTGGTCGAGAATGAGGCGCGTGCCCGCGAGGTCGCGGCTTATCGTGCCGGCGTCATCCAGCAGAAGCGCACGACCAGCGCGCCCGCCAGCCTGGAATCGATGTTCTCGGCGCTGCGCGACAAGCAGGCGGCGAGCTTCCCGGTCGTGGTCAAGGCCGATGCGCAAGGGTCGGTCGAGGCGATCATCGGATCGTTGCAGAAGATCGGCAACGACGACATCCAGGTCCGTGTGCTGAGCTCGGGCGCCGGTGGCATCACCGAAAGCGACGTCAGCCTGGCGGCCGCCTCCAAGGCGCCGATCATCGGTTTCAATGTCCGCGCCAACGCCAAGGCGCGCGAGATCGCCACGCGGGACGGGGTCGCGCTCAAATATTATGACGTGATCTACGATCTGCTCGACGATATCCGCGCGGCGATGATCGGCCAGCTTGGGCCGGAATATTTCGAAACGGTCGTCGGCCGCGCCGAAGTCCGCGAGGTCTTCTCGGCGGGCAAGCACGGCAAGGCGGCGGGTCTGCTCGTTACCGAGGGCTTCATCAAGAAGGATTTGCGCGCGCGCCTCACCCGCGACGACGTCATCATCTACAACGGCAAGATCGCCTCGCTGCGTCGCTTCAAGGACGACGTGCCCGAGGTACGCGCCGGGCTGGAATGCGGCGTCACCTTCGAAGGATCGACCGACATCAAGGCGGGCGATTACCTCGAGACCTTCGAGGTCGAAGAGCGCGAACGCGTACTCTGATAGGCGATCAGGGCAGTGGCACGATCCCGACGGACTATGCCGCTGCCTTGGGCGCCGATCCTGCTCTACGGCGTACTGCTCGCCGCCGGTACGGTCGCTCTGCAGGCGCTCGATTACCTCTGGTTCGCGCGCACCCATTCGGGATCGTTGCTGATCGGCCTCGGCGCTGCCGGCTTCCTGGCGCTCGGTGCGATCGTGGGAGCGCGGGCTTTGCGGCCCACGGCACCCCTGCCCTTCGACGGCAATCCGCAGGCGCAAGCCGCGCTCGGCATCAGCGATCGCGAGTTGACGGTGCTGCAGGCGCTCGCCTCGGGCCAGTCGAACAAGGAAATCGCCCGCACCCTCGGCGTCTCGCCCAATACGGTGAAGACGCATGTTGCGCGGCTGTTCGAAAAACTTGGTTCCGGCCGCCGAACCGAGGCCATCGCCAAGGCGCGCGAGCTGGGTTTGTTGCCGTAAAAAGAGGCGAACACCGCCAAATCATCCTTTCGGGCGATTGATCCGGCCCCTTGTCCCGCGCCAGCGTCTGGCGCAGTTTCCGGGCAATAGGGGGGGAGAAACCATGCTCAAGCTCATCCTGACCTACGGTGTGATCGCCGGGGCGATCGTGTGCATACCCTTATTCTCGATCATCCTGATCGTCGGCTGCGAAGCTTCGGCGTGGAGCATGGTGGTCGGTTACCTGACCATGCTCGTCGCGCTCAGCACGGTGTTCCTGGCGATCAAACAGGTGCGCGATACGATGCGCGGCGGGGTGATCGGCTTCTGGCCCGCGCTCGGCATCGGGCTGGCGATCAGCGCGGTGGCGGGGGTATTCTACGTCCTGGCGTGGGACCTGACCTGCTGGGTCGGCCATCTCGATTTCGCGGGCAGCTATGCCAAGGCGATGATCGACGGCCAGAAGGCCAAGGGCGTCACCGGCCCCGCGCTAGCGGCTTACGAGGCGCAGATGGATCAGTTCAAGGTGCAGTACGCCGATCCGCTGTGGCGCTGGCCGATGTCGTTCATGGAGATATTCCCGGTCGGCGTACTGGTGTCTCTGGTGAGTGCGGGAGTATTGCGCAATCCGCGGGTGCTGCCGGCGCGGTAAACCTATCCCAACTTAACTCCCTCTCCCATTTTGGGAGAGGGGTTTTGGTTGTCACGCCAGCGGGCTGGTCTTCTGGATCTCGGTCGCCAGGCCGACGATCTTCGCCTGCGCATCGGCGGCGAGCGCGGTGGGATATGCGGCGGTGATGCGCGCATCCCAGTGATCCTTGCTGATCGTCGTCAGGCTGAGCGTGTAGGGCGTCTTGCCCCGCAGCGCGCTGAAGCGACCTTGCCAGGCGTGATCGGGCTTCACGCCTTCCAACGGGATCGCGCCATCACCAAGCGGCGCGACTTTTGCGAAATGGAGATCGGAGAAATAGGTGCCGACGATCGGTGCCAGCCCGGCATAATGTTCGTGCGCGCTCATCATCAAGATCTGGACGAGCGCGATGCGCACCTCGACCGTATGCTTGCCGACGGCATAGCTGTAGACGACCGAGATATCCTTGCCGCTGCTACTATAGGAGAAGTTGTTGGTGCGCGCGAAGCTGCCGAAGACGAGCGGGAAGCGGGTGCCGGTCGCCTTGTGGATCAGCGTACCATCGCTCTCCAGCTTGAAACCGTCGGGCGCGGTGAACTGCTTGGGTGCCTTGGCGAAGGCCGCCGTTTCCGGCGCGGCCACTCCGCAGCCGAGTGCGGCGACGAGAGCCAGACCCGCCAGACCGATACGCTTACCCATGATATGCCTTTCGTGACCACTTATCCGAACAACGTTACGAAGCCGTTCCGGGTTCCTTTAGCGGGACAGCGCCTCGACCAGCGCGCGGACCTTCTTCTGGCGCCATTGCGGCACCGGGGCGATCAGCCAGTAATGCGCGGCGCCCTCGATCCGGGCGAACTGGACGACGCGCCCGCTCGCGAGATCGCCGGCGGCGAGCAACGCGGGCACCGTCGCGCGGCCGAAGCCCGCCGCCGCGGCGTCGATCGCGAGCCCCGCATCGGCCACCGTCATCCCCGGCTCGTCGCCCGCGGGCGCGCCCGGCCAGGC
>CAXTMT010000246.1:0-3989 GCA_964245355.1 uncultured Sphingomonadaceae bacterium | reverse complement strand
GCGCAGCATGGTGGAGGGGTGTCCCCGCCCGTGGTGACACCCCTCCGTCAGCCCTACGGGCTGCCACCTCCCCTTGCAGGGGGAGGATCTCGGTCGAATGTCGATACAGCCTAGAGCAGCCTAGAGCAGCCTAGAGCAGCCAGCGCAGCAGGAAATAGCCCTCTGCCAGCACCACCGCAGCGACGATCATCAGCATCCAGCGCAGCTTGCTGCTCTTGGGCTTCGGCTTGGCCAGCAACCCATCGAGCGGCGTCGCGGACGCCTCTTCGGGCTCGGTGCCGACGACCTGGGTCAACGTCTGGACCGCGGCGCGCACTTCGTCCGAGCTGATCGGGGTTAGGAAGCGGCAGCCGTGATCCCAGCCGTCGCGCCACACGACTTCGGCGGACACATAGCCCGCGCCCTTGCCGAGTTGCAGCCGCACTTCGTCGCCGACCTGAAGCTCGGAGGAAAACTCCGCGCGGAAGCCGGTTTCGGAAATATTGTGAACGATGACAGTGAACTGCCCTCCGCGACCGGCCCATGCGGCGAAGACGCTATTGACCGACCGCCGCTCAGCGATGCGGCGATTGTCGGCCGATGCGTCCAGGTTCGTGACGAATGCCATCTGGCTTTGGTTCCCCGCTCCGCTGAGTCGTGTAACACAAAACGCGAAATTGGATATATAAACATCGTAGGTTAAACGGGCGTTAACCGTCTCGAGCGCTCCGCCGCCGCGATAGCACAGGATACCACGGCGAAGCGCTCCCGCCCGTCTGGGGACGATGCTCGCGCCAGATGGCGGACCCACATAACTAACTTACATTACGGGGCAGGTTCCACCGTCCGCCACAATCAATGCCGCGATCCGTCGCCGGGTCGACGGGTGATCGAGATCGATGCGCAGGCCCTGATGGCGGGCGCTGGCAAGGCGATCGAGAATGCTCGGCGCCGCGCAGGAATCGTAACCGGCTGCCTTGGCGAAGCGCAGGCCGGTCAGATCGGCTTGCGCTTCTGCATCGCGCCCGCGCTTTTCGCCGACTGCGAGGTGCGCGAGTTCGTGGCCGATCAGGAAAGCGAGTTCGTCGTCGCTTTCCGCGAATTCGACCAGCGCGGTGGTGACCAGCACACGTCCCTTGGCGGATTGGGCATTGAGCGCTTGCGAAGGCTCCAGCGTGATCGCTCCCGCGCAGCCGTCTTCGGCCGCGAGGTCCAGCGACAGCAGAGTACCCCCACGCCGCACACTGAGCGTCGCCGCCCCCCGTGCAACGGCGCGACCGAGGGCCTCGCCGGCAAGCCGCCCAGCATTGCCCTGCACTGCGTCGATCGGAAAAGTCGGAAGCGGAACACCATTCACCGCGACGATGGCATCGCCCGCGAGCAGCCCGGCCCGCGCCGCCGCGCTTCCCGGCGCGACGGCCAGCACAGAGGGCGCCTCGTCGAGCCCGAAGACCCGCTTCGCAGCGTCCCGCACCTCGGGCCGATATTGCGCGCGCTGGTGGAGGATGAGCCCCAGCTGCGGCCCACGCTGCGCACAGAAAGGCGCTGCCGCCCGTGTCAGCCGCAGGAAGATCGTCTCGACCCGCAGCGTTTCGCTTTGCAGCAGGCGAAAGCGCCCTTCGTCGCTCAGCGCGCTCGCCGGTGTCGCCGCCAGCGCCGCCGCGAAGACGGCGCCCGCGAGCTTATTTGAAAAGCCGGCGAAGGCCCGCATTGGTCACCTTGCGATCGAAAGCATTCTGGCTGCGGCGATGAAAGGTCTGGCGATCCTCTTCATCGACCGAGCGATCCTCTTTCTGCCAATCGAGTTCCACGACCAGCGAGATCGGCTCGAAGCGCAGCTTGCGCTGCTGCATGCCGATCAGCGTCAGCTCCACATCGGCATAATGGCGCTTATATTCGGGGCAGAAGAGATCGCCGCCGTAATTGCTCAACGCCCACTGCCGCTCGACCATCCCGAACGCGGCAAGCGCCCCGCCCCACTTGCCGTCGTTGAAGGCGAGCAACCCGCCCTGCTTCTCGATCAGCGTATCCAGCCCATGTTTCAGCCAGTTGCGCCCGCCGAACGAATCCTGCGCGAGATAGCCGAAATAGGGCGCGGCGGAACGGCGGAAAACGGCGTTGGCGGTGGCGATGAAGCCGCGCTTGCGGATATCGTGGACGCACAGCAAGCGCGCATCGATGCCGGCGCGCTGGCCGAGCTGCTGCGCCGCCTTCCACGCCGTCTCGCTTTCGATGAAGGGCATGACGATCAACGGCTCTTTTTCCTGACCCAGCCATTCGGGCAGCGCCTCGCCGGTCGCGAAGGTGATCGAGATCGTGCCGCTCATCTCAGCCGAATCGGATATCGTTGGGCGTCACCGCGCGCAGATATTTCTGCGTCCATTCGCGGCCGTGATTCTGCTGGAGATAGAGGTTGCGATAATTGACCCAGCAGGCGGCGAGCCAGGTGTTCTTGCTCGTCCACGCCGCATCCTTCATCTCGCGCAACAGCTTCAAATGGACGTTCATCTCCTCCTCGGGAACCGAGAGTTCGAGCTTCTTGGCCTTCAGCGTCTTGCCGCCGGTGCGCAGGAACAAGGCGAACAGCCGCTCGACGATGAACGGCATATAGGTCTGGCCGGCATGGATGTTGCGATCGTCGGCGGCGCTGCTGTGGAGGATTTCCTTGGTCTCGGCGGAAAGCTTGCCGTCGGCGATCTTCAGCACGGTACGGACCCACGGCAGATAGGCCGCCCAGAAGGCTTGCGAGCCGACGAAATAATTGGCGGTGGAGAACATCCCCGACGGCAGGATCATCTGGCTCTCATCGGGCAGGCCCACCGCCTTGAAAAAGATACGGACGAGTTCGAGGAAGCGCGGATGGGCGCTTTCGCCCTGCAGCCAGAGGTTGTGATAGAGCGCTTCATGCACCGGATAGGGATTGCAGAAATAGATGTCGTGGCCGGGATCGGCGGCAATCTGCGCCTGGAGGTCGGCACCGGTGAGCCCGGTCTTCTCGGCGAACCGCCACGAGAGTGCACCCCAGAGCGGCACATCCTTGACATGATCCGAGATCGACAGCCGCTCGAACAGATCGAATTCCAGCAACTCGGTCGCCACGCCGCTGTTGTCGAGCGGGACGAAGGCGGGATCGAGCAGGTCGCGCTGCCACGGCTCGAAATAGATCTGGAAAACCTTGAGGCCGGGTGCCGGCTCGGCATTGGCGGCCACGGGCGTTGCCTTGGCGACGACGGATTTCGCGGGCGCACGCCTGGCCGCGCCCACGCTTTTCGCGCCGTTGACCTTGGTTTTTGCCGCCATCCGTGCGTTCCTTGCGTCCGACATTGGTGCCATGGAAGATTGCGGCTAGGGAAAAGTCATGAACACGTCCACCGATCCTGTGTCACCAATCGTCCCCGATTTTGTCGGCAGCATCGATGGCGTGTCCGGCGGCACACTTTCGGGCTGGGCAGTGACGATCGGTGGCGATCCGAGTGAAGTGCGGATCACCGTCAACGGCCAGGATTATCCGGTGGTCGTCGCCGAATTCCCGCGCCCCGATCTCCAGATCGCCGGCCAGGCGAAGGGTCAGGGCGGCTGGCGCCTCGCTATCGGCGCAGCGTTGACCGATGGCGAGAATCGCATCGAGGCGATCTTCCCCGATCGTAGCCATTTGAACGGCAGCCCCCTGGTTTTCACCGGTCGTGCTCCCGCCAAGGCCGCACCTGCGCCCGCCGAGGGCACCGCGCTGCGCTATGTCGGCGCGATCGACAATCAGCATCCGCCCACATTGAGCGGCTGGGCGATCTCGTCTGCATGCAGGGCCGTGCCGGTGACGATCGAAATCGAAGGCCGCGCCATGATCGAGGTCCTATCCTCCGATCCGCGCGCGGATCTCGCCAATCAGGGTCTCTCCGAGGGCGACGGCGGCTGGCATTACGAGATCGGCGCGATCGGCGATGCGCCGATGGCGGTGCATATCCGCTTTCCGGACGGCACCGAACTTCCCGGCAGCCCGCTACGCTACAACC
>CAXTMT010000245.1:0-3994 GCA_964245355.1 uncultured Sphingomonadaceae bacterium | reverse complement strand
GTGCGTGCCGCCGCACAGCTCGACCGAATAGTCGCCGCCGGTCAGCCGCCCCATCGACAGCACGCGCACCTCGTCGCCGTATTTCTCGCCGAACAGCGCCATCGCGCCCGCGGCGATGGCGTCGTCGGGGGTCATCAGGCGGGTGGTGACGGCGTCATTCTCGCGGATGTGGCGGTTCACCTCGGCCTCGACCGCGGCGATATCCTCCGCCGTTAGCGGCTTCGGATGCGCGAAATCGAAGCGCAGCCGATCGGCGGCGACGAGGCTGCCCTTCTGCGTGACGTGCCCGCCAAGACGGTGGCGCAGCGCCGCATGCAGCAGATGCGTCGCCGAATGGTTGGCGCGCAGCTTGCCGCGGCGGCCGATATCGACCGACAGATGGATCGCATCGCCGACCCTGATCGAGCCGCCCTTCACGCGCGCCTTGTGCGCGTGGAGCCGGCCGAGCGGCTTCGACGTATCGACAATATCGGCTGTGAAGCCATTGTCATTGCTGGCAAGACCCGCATCGCCCTGCTGGCCGCCGCTCTCGCCGTAGAACGGCGTCTGGTTGGTGAGGATCGTCACTTCGTCGCCCGCGCCGACGCTCTCGACCCGCGCGCCGTCCTTGACCAGCGCGACGACCTGCGCGTCGCCCTCGTGCCCCGCATAGCCGACGAATTCGGTCGAGCCCTGCTCCTCGGCGATGTCGAACCAGATGTCGTCGCTCGCCTTGTCGCCCGATCCCTTCCACGCGGCGCGCGCGGCGGCCTTCTGCTCGGCCATCGCCGCATCGAAACCGGCGCGATCGACGGTGCGGCCCTGCGCGCGCAGGGCATCCTCGGTCAGATCGTAAGGGAAGCCGAAGGTGTCGTAGAGCTTGAACGCCACCGCACCGGGCAGCGTGCCGCCGTCGCTCATGTCGGCGGTCGCCTCGTCGAGCAGGCGGAGACCATTGGCGAGCGTCTGGCGGAAGCGCACCTCCTCCAGCTTCAGCGTCTCCTCGATCAGCGGCTGGGCGCGGACGAGTTCGGGATAAGCCGCGCCCATCTCCGCCACCAGTGCGGGCACGAGGCGATGCATCAAAGGATCGGCCGACCCCAGCAGATGCGCGTGGCGCATCGCGCGGCGCATGATCCGGCGCAGCACATAGCCGCGCCCTTCGTTGGCCGGCAGCACACCATCCGCCACCAGGAAGCAGGACGAGCGCAGATGATCGGCGATCACGCGGTGCGAGGCTTGGTTGCCCCCCGTCGTCACCGTGCGGGTCAGCTCGCCCGAGGCGGCGATCAGCGCCTTGAACGTATCGGTATCGTAATTGTCGGTAACGCCCTGCAGCACCGCCGCGACGCGCTCCAGCCCCATGCCGGTATCGATCGAAGGCCTGGGCAGTTCGCCGATCTGGACGTCATTTTCCTGCAGATATTGCATGAAGACGAGGTTCCAGATCTCGACGAAGCGATCGCCATCCTCCTCGGGCGATCCCGGCGGACCACCCCGGATATGATCGCCATGATCGTAGAAGATCTCGCTGCACGGCCCGCACGGCCCATCGGAGCCCATCGCCCAGAAATTGTCCTTGGTCGGGATGCGGATGATGCGCGCTTCGGGCAGGCCCGCGATCGTCTTCCACAGATCGAATGCGGAATCGTCGGTGTGATAGACGGTGGCGGTCAGCTTGTCGGGGTTCAGCCCCCATTCCCTGGTCAGCAAAGTCCAGGCATGGGTGATCGCCTGCTCCTTGAAATAATCGCCGAACGAGAAATTGCCGAGCATCTCGAAGAAGGTGTGGTGGCGCGCGGTGTAGCCGACATTGTCGAGATCGTTGTGCTTGCCGCCGGCGCGCACACACTTCTGGCTGCTGGTCGCGGTGGAATAGGGCCGCGTCTCGAGGCCGGTGAACACATTCTTGAACGGCACCATGCCCGCGTTGACGAACATCAGGGTCGGATCGTTGTGCGGCACCAGCGGCGCCGAGGGGACGATGCGGTGGCCGGCGGCGCCGAAATAGTCGAGGAAGCTGCGGCGGATGTCGTTGGTCGATGTCATGGTGCGACCGACTTAGGGGAGCGCTCAAGCCTTCTCAAGCGGGCTCGCGCGCCCCGTTTGACACGGCTCACCGGCCATCTATGCCTGACAGATATCCAGCAATTGCCAAAAAGGGGGTGGATCATCGTGCGTAAAGGCATCGGCCGTAGGTTCGCGGCGATCGCTGCAGTGGCGATGGCGTCGACCACCGCCTTCGCGCAGCCAGCCATGCCCGATCCGCGCGGGCAGGAGGCGGTGGATGTCTTCATGACCTTTTGCGTAAGCAGCATGGCGACATCCGCGGGCGCGCATGCCCTGCTGGACGACCATCCCGAAATGGCACGCCCGCTCGATGCGGCAGGTCTGGCCCCCTTCACCGGACTGGCGTCAAAGGCGCGCGAAGGCTGGCTCTACAAGGCGAAGTACGACACCTGGCTCGCGCTCGCCTACATCGACATGGGGCATGGCGCGTGCGAAGTCGTGGCGCGCGAAGCGGACGCGGCCTCGTTGAAATCGGCACTCACCCGCGCCGTCGATAATTACGCGCGGCTGATCAAGGCGAAGGTTGATACCAAGCCGGTAAAGCGCGAGACGATCAATGCGGTGCCGACCGATACGCTGGCCTGGGAAATGACTTTGCCCGATACCCATCGCATCGGAATCATCGCCAGCGTAGGCGATCAGCCGGCCGGCAACAAACAGGCGCTGTTCTCCTTCTTCATCGAGCATTGACGGCCCGCCCAGCGGGAGTTGTCCTCATTTAAACTCCGCCGGCACGATCACTTCGAGCGCCTGCGGAAGCGCCTCGAACACCAGCGGGCTCTGCAGCCGCATCACCTCGCCGTCGATCGCGATGTCGATCGTGCCGGCGTGGGCCTCGACGGTGAGCTTCGCCACCTCGCCCACCGCGGCGAAATCGCGTTCGAAATCGGCGCGGCCGATCAGGGTACGGACAGCGAAGCCGGCGAGACGCAGCGGGCTGCGCCGCTCGACCGCGTAGACCGAGAGCAGCCCGTCTTCGAGGCTCTTGCGCTTGCCGAGGCGAGCGGGGGCGAGTTCGTAGCGGTTGTTGCCGACGAACAGCATCGGCGTGCGCACCGGCTGCGCGCGTCCTTCCATCGTCAAGCGCAGGCGGTGGTGGCGGGCGCGTTTCAGCACCACCCAGGCGGCGGGCAGATTGGCGAGCCACTTCGGCAGGCCGCGTTCACGCTGCGCGTCGCGCTGGCGGACCATTTCGGGATAGAAGCCGATCGAGGCATTGTTGACGAAGGCGTGGCCGTTGACCGCGCCGAGATCGATCCGCTGCGTGGTGCCGGCGGCGATCGCCTTGGCGACGGTGGCGACGTCGGCATTGCCGAGTTCGCGGGCGAGGTGGTTGCGCGTACCGAGCGGCAGGATGGCGAGCCTGGCCTTGCTCTTGGCCGTGATCAGCGCGCCGGCCGCGCAACCGATCGTGCCGTCACCACCGCCGACCGCGATCAGCGGCCGATCCGCGACGGCGGTTACCGCGTCCGCCATCTTGCTGCCGTCGATCAGGTGCAGGTCGATCGCCAGCCCCTCGACGGCGAAGGCCTTTTCCAGCTCATCGCGCAGGGCCTCGCCCTTGGCGCTGGCGGTGCCGCCATCGCGATTGATCAGGACGGGGATGGAAGATTTCGTCACGGCTACGTAACGCTCTGAGGCGAATTAGTGTTGCAAGCCTCTCAACCGTCAGGCCGGACTGGGGCTTCCTCGGCCTGCCGCTGCTTGCCGCCTTGCTCGGGCCGATCGGCACACTGGCGGCGATCGTCGCCTCGATCGAGACCATCTCGCTCCTGTTCGCGCTCGCGGTGCTGATCATCGAGATCGGGTTGCACGGCGGCATGGGCCGTCACCGGCCGGCCTCTGCCGACATTGCTCGATCGCCCGATCGGCCTGCTCGCCGCCGCCGCCGGCCCCTGCGCGCTGGTGACGATCGGCGCCTTCCTGCGCTTGCCCAGCCTCAAGA
>CAXTMT010000244.1:0-4042 GCA_964245355.1 uncultured Sphingomonadaceae bacterium | reverse complement strand
CCCCAGCCCGCCCCAGTAAAGCACTGCCTGCACCACCAGCATCGTCGCCGGACCCGCCCCGAACACGCCGAGCTGCCGCCAGCCCAATGCCAGCGCGGGTGGATGCCAATCGTCATAGTGGCCGCTCAGCGCCTGGCCATATTGGCGGATCGCATCCCACACCATGATTCCCGGCCAGAAAGCGGCGAGGTGCAGCGCGGCGAGCAGGGTGACCGCCCCCCACGCGATCAGCCGTGCCTTTAGGACGGCGGAGATGATGGCGGTTGGGTTCATGCCGCCTTCAAGCCATCGCAGGTACGCGGGGTCAATGTTCCCAGGAGCTTGTCGCGCGCGGGTTTCACCGACCCTTGTTGCGGCGCAGCATGAGGATTTCTCGATCGTGCGCCGTCAAGCCTTCAGAACCAGTGCTCAGGGCAGGAAATAGTGGCGGACGACGACAAATATGGAGGACGGCGGTTGCTGCTCTCGATCCACGACGTCGGCCCGCTGTTCGAGCGGGAAGTCGATGCGTTGCTTGAAATCCTCACCCGCCATGTGCCGCTCGATCGGCTGGCGATGCTGGTCGTGCCCGATCATTGGGGCGAGGCGCCGCTGAAGGATGCGCCGGCCTTTGCGGCGCGGCTGCGCAACTGGTCGGCGGGCGGCGTCGAGATGTTCGTCCACGGCTGGTTCCACCGCGACGTCGCCACCCATGCGAACGGGCTCGCACGGTTCAAGGCGCAGCATCTCACCGCCGGCGAAGGCGAGTTCCTCGGTCTCGACCGGGCCGAAGCGACAAGCCGGATGACCGATGGCCGTGCCCTGATCGAAGATATCATCGGTCGGCCGGTTTCGGGCTTCATCGCCCCGGCATGGCTCTATGGCGAGGGTGCGAAGGCCGCACTCACGACCAGCGGTTTCGCGCTCGCCGAGGATCATATGCGCGTCTGGGAGCCTGCGTCGGATGCCGTGCTGGCGCGAGGCCCGGTCGTTACCTGGGCCAGCCGCAGCCGGGCGCGTATCCTGTCCTCGCTCGCGGTCGCGGCCGTCGCCCGCGCGGGACTTTTCCGTTTTCCGGTGTTGCGCGTGGCGGTCCATCCGGGCGACACGCGCGTACCTGCATTGGTGCGGAGCATCGATCGGACCTTGGCCAGTCTCGCCGCGCGACGGTTGCCGATTTGCTACACCGATCTGCTGAAAGATGCGCCGAAAGCGCGCGCGACATGATCCTGTCGCTTTCTGACGGCATGTTCATCGAGCCTAAACCCGAGGGCGGTATGGCGAAATCGGGCGGGGGCCAGCGGTCGTCGCTTTCGGGTGGGCATTTCTACCAGACAATCGAATTCATAGGACCATGAGCGAAATCATACTGAACCTCGGCTCGGATGGCGCCGCCGCGATCGAGAGCGACTATCCGGTGCTGGTCGGCCCCTCCCTTGTCGGTGGCGAGACGCTGGCGGGGCTGGATCGCGATTGGGTGCGCTGGGCGGGGCCGTTGGTCTCGATCGCCATCCTCGGCACGGCGCTGTGGCAGTTGCGCCAGGTCAACATCGGCGATCTGGTCGCGCTGTTGCCCGCGACGACGCTTTTCTGGGGCTGCTTCGCGCTCTATTTCTCGGCCAACCCGATCAGCGAATATGTGATCTTCCGCCGCCTGTGGCAGTTGCCGCTGGCCGGCATCGCCGCGCTGTTCCGCAAGCTGGTCAGCAACAATCTGCTGATGGGCTATCTGGGCGAGGTCTATTTCTACGCCTGGGCGCGCGGCCGCGCGAAGATGGTCGCGGCGCCGTTCGGCGCGGTGAAGGATGTCGCGGTGCTTTCGGCGCTGACCGGCAACGTCGCGACTTTGGTGATGGTCGCGCTCGCCGCGCCTTTGTTCCTGTCGATGCATCTGGGCTTGAGCGGCCGCACGATGGGCGTGTCGATCGCAGTGATAGTGGTGAGCTCGCTCGGCATGATGGCGTTCCGCCGCCGGCTCTTTTCGCTTTCGGTGAACGAACTCTGGTTCGTCGCCGCGATCCACATCGCGCGCATCGTCGCGACGATCGGGCTATCGGCGTTGCTCTGGCATCTGATCCTGCCGTCGGTCGCACTGGGTTGGTGGCTGTTGCTCTCGACGCTGCGCCAACTCGTCTCGCGCCTGCCCTTGGTGCCGAACAAGGATGTGGTGTTCGCCGGCATCGCGACCGTGCTGGTCGGCCATGACGGGCAGATCATCGATGCGGTGACTTTGGTCGCCAGCCTCGTCCTGTTCGCCAATCTCGCAGTGGGTGCGGCGCTGGGTCTGGCCGAGCTGCTCAAGGTCGAAAAGGTCGCCTAAGCGCCATGCGCATCGTCGACGTCTGCGCTTTCTACACCCCGCACGGCGGCGGGGTTAAGACCTATGTCGAGCGCAAGCTGCGCGCCGGCGCGGCGGCGGGGCATGAGATCATTGTGCTCGCGCCGGGCAAGGATGCACGGGTCGAGCCGGCTGGCGAGGGGGCGAGCATCGTCAACCTGAAGAGCCCGCGCTTTCCGCTCGATCGCCGCTACGGTTATTTCGCCGACGAGGCCGCGCTGCACACGATGCTCGATCGGCTGAACCCCGATATCGTCGAGGTTTCGTCGCCCTGGAGCAGCGCGGCGATGGTCGGGCGCTGGCGCGGCCATGCGCCCAAGGTGCTGGTGATGCACGCCGATCCGCTCGCCTCCTACGCCTATCGCTGGTTCCGCCCGCTCGCCAGCCGGCAGACGATCGACCAGGCGTTCGGCTGGTTCTGGCGCCATTTGCTGCGCCTCGACGCGATGTTCGATCTGGTGGTCAGCGCCAGCGACAGTCTGACCGATCGCATGGCGGCGGGCGGCCTGACCAAGGTGACGACGCTGCCGATGGGGGTCGAACCCGGCATCTTTTCACCCGCGCATCGTGACGAGAAGCTGCGCGCCGATCTGCTCGCCCGCTGCGGGCTGGAGCCGGACGCGATGCTGTTGATCGGTGCCGGGCGGCTTTCGGCCGAGAAGCGCTGGCCGATGGTGATCGAGGCGGTGACCGCCGCCGCTTACCGCCGCCCGATCGGCATGGTGCTGCTCGGCGACGGTCGCGAGCGCGGGAAGGTGGCGCGCGCGATCGGGCTCAACCCGCATATCCGCCTGCTGGCGCCGGTGCGCGATCGCGGCGCTTTTGCTTCGGTGCTGGCGAGCGGCGATGCGCTGGTTCACGGCTGCGAGAGCGAGACCTTCTGCATGGTCGCGGCTGAGGCGAAGGCGAGCGGGTTGCCGCTGATCGTCCCCGAGGCCGGTGGCGCGCTCGATCATCTGCGCGGATGGCAGGGGCAGGTCTATCCGGTTGCCGATGCAGCGGGGCTGGCGACGGCTATCCTCGCACAGGCCGAGGTTGGGCGCGTTGTCGCCGAGCCGCAGGTTCAGACGATGGACGCGCATTTCGATCAGCTTTTTGCCGCGTTCGAGGGGCTGCGGGCGTTCCTGCCGGATCGCGTCGCGCCTCGTAAGAGGCTGGCTTACGATTTGGGATCAGGCTGAAATAAACCGTTCGGTTTTAAGTATTGTTGCCACAATCGTCGCTGCCATCCGCCGTTCGAGCGGCTAAGCGGGCGGCATGACCAATCATGTCGCGATCGTCGGGGCCGGCTTCTCGGGCACCCTGCTCGCCATCAACCTGCTGCGCCACGAGGGGCCGAAGGCGACTTTGATCGAGCGCGCACCGGCGGCGGGCGCGGGGCTCGCGTTCGGTGCGGCGCATCCCGAACATCTGCTCAACGTGCGCGCCGGCAACATGAGCGCGCTGCCCGACGATCCGGGCCATTTCGTGCACTGGCTGGAGGGGCAGGGGGTCAAGGAGGCCGCGTCGCGCTTCGTGCCGCGGCTGCTGTACGGGCGTTATCTGTGCGATCTGCTTGCCGAGGCGCAGGCGGCGGCACGCGCGGCATGGGCGTCGGGCTGGGCGTCGGCTCGTTCAACCCGAGCAAGCCTGGGCGCAACAAGCATCTGCCCGAGCTCGGCGGCGGCGACGTCACCAAAGGCCTCTCCAAGGCGATCGAGGGGGCGAGGGTAATGGGGGCGAAGA
>CAXTMT010000243.1:0-4047 GCA_964245355.1 uncultured Sphingomonadaceae bacterium | reverse complement strand
CGCACCCAGCCTCGGCCGGTTCCTGCAGCCCGATCCGATCGGCTATGCCGACGGGATCAACTGGTATGCGTATGTCGGTGGGGACCCGGTCAATGGAGTTGATTGGTCCGGGCTGGATTGTAGTGGCCGTTCCTTTGGCGATAATCCTGCCCGGGCCCCCGATGACGAGCCTTGTGTGGTCACTGCCAGGAAGCCGATACAGGTTGCTGCCGACACTGACGGCGGCGCAGTTACCGGCAATATTGCAGCTTTGATCTTCGGAGGTTTTGGCGGGAGCGGCATTTCCGGTGGCGGTTATTCCGGTGGCGTCAGCAGCGGTGGAGGCACAAGCGACCAGGGCAATCCATTGCCGCAAAAGGAGAACGAGATAGTTGTGACCGCTAAGAAGGCGGCGCAGTGCGCTCTCGATCACTTCGGTCTGACGGGGTTGGGTTCTGGTTTGGCGGCGGCGGGTGCGAACCTGCTCGACACTCGCGGCAAGTTCGGTGGGGCGACCCCCGGCACCTCTGTTGCGAGCAAGGCGGCCGGTAGCCTGCTGGGCGATCTGAAACTGCCGGTCAGGCTTCCTACGCTGACCGGGTTCCCCGGTATTGGCAACGGCTTGAGGGTGAGCTTCACCGAAAGTGCTGCCCGTTTCGCGGGTCGGGCCGTGCCCGTGGTGGGCTATGCGCTCCTCGCCTACGACGTTTATGAAATCGGCAAATGCACGGTGAGCGGCGGTGAATAAGTTCATCGCCTACAAGGTGCTCGCCCCCTTCCGGGTCAAGAGACAGAAGGAGCTTCGGGAGCAGCGCAGCTCTGTCACGCTCGACACCTTCGTGGGAGGGATTGGGGGGTCGAGTTTAAGACGGAAAGCGGCTGAGCTGCTGTGGGCGCGGCTGAGGGAATCCTCATTCGTTGAGGACTTCAAACCGGCCATCGATGATGACCTGCACGACATTTATGGGCTGTCGTCCGAATCAGTGCGGGACGAGGTGATCTCGGGCATTGTCGATGCTCTTGGTGTGCGAGCCGAGGGGATCGACTTCACCGGCTTCAGCTTCGATGCGGTCAAAACCCCCATCGACATCATCGACTTCATCGAGAAGGTTGACGCCCTGCGCGATAGCCCTGTTGGCACGAGGTTCGTGCAAGCAAGCGCCTAGTCGCCGATGTCGAATCCCATATCGTGATCGAGCGCGGCGACCTGGTTGCCGCTGCGGTGGGCGATGGCGGCGGTGAGGCTGTCGCGATCGTCGGTGTAGAGGAACGCGGTGTCGCGGGCACGGGAGAGCGCGACGTAGAGGCTGCGGGCGTGGACGGTGCGCCGGAACGACTCCATGTGCGCGAGCACCCTGTCCGCCGTCGCGCCCTGGCTGGCGTGGACGGTCTGGACCCAGCCGGGGCGGACGTAGCAGTCGGCGAGCCGGCGCATGTCGAGCGCCTGTTCGGTGCCGTCCGGCATGGCGACGGTGATGCCGGAATGGGCGGGATCGACCGCGAGGACGGTGGCGACCATGCTGTTGCGGCGATCGGCGCGATAGTCGTTGCGGGTGAACTGGAGCCGGTCGCCGGTGCGGAACTCGGCGTGCGTCTCGGTGAACGCCTCGGCGAACGTCGCGCCCCAGGACGCGGGCTTCCAGTCGATCGCCTTGCCCTTGGGGTCGGTGAGCTGCACCGTTCGGCCGTCGATCGCGGCGACCATATAGCTGGTGCCGGCGGCGACGCCGCGCTTGGGGAACCCCTTGCGGAACACGACGACGTCGCCGGGGGTGTAGTTGAGCGCGCGCTTGCGCTCCTCGGTGCGCAGGTCGCGGGCTTCCAGGACGGTGGCGGTCCGAACCATCCCTGGACCAACGGTCAGGTCGAGCGGATGAACCGAACCATCAAGGACGCGACGGTCAAACGCTATCACTACGACAGCCATGACCAGCTCCGGCAGCACCTCCGGCTGTTCATCGACGCCTACAATCATGCCCGCAGATTGAAGACGCTCCGTGGCCTTACACCCTACGAATACGTCGCTCGCGTCTGGACAGAAGACCCAAGCCAATTCAAGATCGACCCGTACCGCCACTCTTCGAGACTAAACACCTAGTCGTATCCACGCTTCCTCCAAAAGCTTCGACAGCACCATCTTCGGAACGCGCCAGTTGGCACCGAAGCACGGTTCACAGGCGAAGGCGAAGTGACCGGCAAAGTCAGGCTCGCCCAGCTTCTCGATAAGCCGGAGGATAGTGCGCGCATGCGTGGCGTTCGTCGTGACGGTGAGGATATGCAGGTTCGGTACGCCCCAATGGGTGCGATAGGTTTGGTTGCGCAGGATATCGAGATACCCGGCTATCTTCGTGGCAAAGGCGCTCTGCCGTATATTCTTGCGCTCGATGCTCTCGGTATTGCGGTCGATCTCGACCGCAAAGAACCGGAAGCCTGCGCCGGGATACTCTAACCCGAAGAGGTCGTCGGGAATGAGGACCGTACCCTTCATGCCCGTGATCGGGATAGCCATCGGGTTCAAGGCATCTCTGGTCGTTGCCGGACATGTGGCGCGGGTCAGTATCTCTTCGCGCGCGATATAGCGCAGGCCCTTCGATGGAGCCGCAAGCTCAAATGACGCGCACACACAGGCCTGCATGAGCTGGTGGAGGAACGGGTCGGCGCGTCGAACGGCATAGCGAGAGACGACACCGCGTTCTGCAAGTAGGGCCTTTGCTCTCGGTGCGAGGTCGTACACGATGTGCTGGTAGCGGGCGCAAAAGCTGGCGAACTGCTGAGACGGACGGGTCAGGAGCGGACCATACGCGTCGCCATTGTAGAACTCGGTTAGGCGGTTCTGAAGGTGGGTGTAGTCTTTCCGTACGTGCTTGGTGAACTGATACAGATAGTGTGTCGGAAGCGGGCCGTGTCGGTTGATGGCCTCGAAGATGAGATAATCCGGTTCAGTAAGGAGGAAACGCTGGATGCGGGGCTCGGCCCGAGCAAACCGAAGGCGCCGACCGAGCGTATCGGTTTTCACAGATCACCGGCGGCGGGGCGATAGATGGCAATAAGCGATGGAAATGGGGCGGGTTGCATTCCGTTACCAAAACGCAGCCGCCCTCTCACGAAGCGAATTTCGTCCGCCTTGTGATTTACCCAATCCTGGAACCAACGCGTATCGGTGCGGGAATGCGCCAAGAGAGCCACGAGCGCGCCTGCCCGCGAGGCTTCATAGCACTTACGCGCCCATTCTTGCATGAAGCGCCCGTATGGCGGATTGCAACAGACCCGGTGCCGACTCCAGTCTTGGCGCAGACCATCGTCGTTCTTCGTGAAGTACATTCTGCACTTGGCATTATCGTGTGTAGCGCATGGGTCGAGCGTGAAGTGAAATTCGGCGTCGAGGGTGTCGTAGAGTGTTTGAGGCGTCGGCCAGTCATCCGAGCGACTCGAAAAGAGCGATTGATGGATAGTCATGTCATGTCCTCATGTGTGGAGGACCGTCTTGATATGAACGAATTTTGCCGCTGTAACCGAGCAGTATGGTTCGCTATTTAACGACGTGATTTGGTTTGACTCGACATGAGCAGCCGAACTTTTTCACCACTCCGTCGAAATATCTTCGTTGGGCCATTGCGCGGAGGTCTGAGAAGTAGCGGACGGCGGCATTGATACGCGCGCCCGGTTGCGCTCCATCACCTCCGCATATGCGGCGGATGAGAGCTGCGGCATTCGGACGGGCGGCTCGATCGGAATGGACACCGCCTGCGGCGTGACGTTCCTGATGTGGGCTGCGAACTGGTAGCGGGGTTGGTCGAGCAGGAAGTCCGGCGTCGTGCGCATCTCCGCGGCCATTGCGCGCGCATCGCTCGCCGAAAGCCCGGACGCGAACTTGATGCTGGTGTTTGCGTGAAGCGAGGATTTGAGGCTGCCAGTGGCCTGGTCGAGATACTGGTGGGCGAAGACGCAGCCGCATTTGTATTTGCGGGCCTCGGTCAACAGATCGTCGATGTTGCTGCTGAAGAATGATGCGGCCTCGTCCACGATGAGGAAGGTGGGTTTGCGCTCATCCTCGGGAATAGCGGCCCG
>CAXTMT010000242.1:0-4053 GCA_964245355.1 uncultured Sphingomonadaceae bacterium | reverse complement strand
CGGCGATGCGGTTGTGCTGGCGGTGGATGCGGATGGGGCGCTTGCGGGCGAGCTGCCGGCCGGGGCGCTCGTCGCCGTGCAGCAGGTCAACAACGAGACCGGCGTGATCCAGCCGCTCGACAGGATCGGGGAAGCGGTGCGGGCGGCGGGCGGCGCACTGTTCGCCGATTGCGCGCAAGGGGCGGGGAAACTGCCGTTGCCCGATGCCGACATGATTGCCATTTCCGCGCACAAGCTTGGCGGGCCGCCGGGGATCGGCGCGCTGCTGGTGCGCGATCTCGCCCTGATCAAGCCGACGGGGCAGGGACAGGAACAGGGCTATCGGCCGGGCACCGAGGATCTGCCGGCAATCCTCGGCTTCGCGGCGGCGATCGAGGCGGCGCCTTATCGGATGGACGCGCAGGCCGGCTGGCGGGGTGAATTGGATGGCCTCGTCCGGGATGCGGGCGGATCGGTGCTCGCCGATGCCGCGCCGCGCCTGCCGCTGATCGCTTCCTATCGGATGCCGGGAGTCAGCGCCGCCGCGCAGTTGATGCGCTTCGATGCGGCCGGTTTCGCGGTATCGGCGGGAAGCGCCTGTTCGTCCGGCTCGATGCGGGGCAGCCACGTACTGACGGCGATGGGCCAGTCGGCGGACGAGGTGATCCGCGTCAGCTTCGGGCATGATACGACGCAGGCAGAAGTCGCGGCGTTCGGTGCGGCGTGGGCCGCGATGGCAGGCTGCCACCTCCCCTTGCAGGGGAGGATCGGATTGACATGATCTACCTCGATTATCAGGCGACGACCCCGCTCGCCCCCGAGGCACACGAGGCGATGCTGCCGCTCCTTGGGCCGGATTTCGGCAACCCGCATTCGGCGCACCGTTATGGCCGCGTCGCCAATGCGGCGATCGAGGTGGCCCATGATCGTGTGCTTGCCGCCCTCGCGCTGCCGGCGGGCCGACTGGTCTTCACTTCCGGCGCGACCGAGGCGCTGAGCTGGGCGATCCAATCGACCCTGCGTGCCGCACCGCCGTCGCGCCGTGTCGTGGTGACCATCGCAACCGAGCATAGCTGCGTACTGGAGACAGTCGTGGCGATGGCCGGCGAAGGCTTCGCGGCGCGGATCCTGCCCGTGGGTCGTGACGGGCTGGTCGATCTCGATCGGGCGGCAGGAACGATCGGCGATGATGTCGCTCTGGTCATAGGCGCGTTGGTCAACAACGAGATCGGTGTGATTCAGCCGATCGCCGCGCTCGCCGACCTCGCTCATGCGGCGGGGGCACCGTTCCTCTGCGATGCGGTGCAGGGTTTCGGGCGGGTCGCTATCCCTACCGCCTGCGACATGGTCGCGGTGACGGCGCACAAGGTCCACGGGCCGAAAGGGATCGGCGCACTGTGGCTGCGTGACAGTCTCGCGCTGCGCCCGCTGATCTTCGGCGGCGGCCAGCAGGAGGGATGGCGGCCGGGCACGATGGCGCCGGCGCTTTGCGCGGGTTTCGGTGTGGCTGCGCACTTGTTGGACGAACGCCGCGCGGCGGACGCCGCGCATGTCGCGATGCTGTGGGACCGCGCACGGAAAGCGCTCGGCGAGGAGTGGACGGTGAACGGCAGCATCACGCAGCGCTATCGCGGCAATCTCAACGTGCGGCGCGAGGGACTCGATACCGGGCGGCTGATGGCGGACTTGCGCGACGTAGCCTTCTCGACCGGATCGGCCTGTTCGAGCGGATCGGGCAAACCCAGCCATGTCCTCGCCGCGCTCGGGCTGAGCGAAACCGAAGCAAAATCGAGCATCCGCCTCGGCTTCGGCCGCTACACGACTATCGATGAGATCGACACCGCCACCGCCGCCATCGCGGTCGCGGCCGAGCGTCAGCGGGAATGGGCCTGATGCGCGTCCGCTTCGTCTCCGCCGATGGCGGTTCGGTGCACGAGGTCGAGGCCGCAGAGGGCGACGTGCTGCTCGACGTCGCCCAAGCCGACGGTCAGCCATTGGAAGGGACGTGCGAGGGGCAGATGGCCTGCTCGACCTGCCACGTCATCGTCGATGCCGCCGATTTCGCCAAGCTGCCGCGCGCCAGCGAGGAGGAAGACGATCTGCTCGATCTCGCCGCCCACGTCACCCGCACCAGCCGCCTCGCCTGCCAGATCGTGCTGCGCGAGGAGTGGGAAAGCCTGACGGTGCGGATGCCCGCCGGCAGCCGCGACATGGCGGGCCGCTAGGGCTTTTCTCCCGCAGCCGCCCTGCTAACCTCGTCAAAACAAAGAGGACAATCGGATGCGGACGCCGGCTTTGATCGTGGGACTTGTGGCGCTGGCAGGAGCGGCCTCGGCGCATGCGGAGTGCCAGCTCAACAAGCTCGTCGATCTGCCGGTGACGATGAACGGCGCCCGCCCGCAACTCTTCGGCAAGATCAACGGCCACGATACCCGCTTCATGGTCGACAGCGGCGCGTTCTGGAGCGTCATGTCGGAGGCGTCGGCGAAGGAATATGGTCTTCATCCCACGGCTCCCTCCCGCGAGTTGCGCGTGACGGGGATCGGCGGAACGTCGAATGCCGAGGTCGTGAACGTGGAGGAATTGACGCTTGGAGCGCTGCCGATACGCGGGGTCCAGTTCGTCGTGGCGGGCGGCGAGGTGCGCGGGGGCGCCGGCGTGATCGGCCAGAACGTGCTGCATTATGCCGATGTCGAATATGATCTCGCGCACGGCCGCGTCGGGCTGTTCAAGCCGCATGACTGCGCGAAGACGGTGCTGGCCTATTGGTCCGAAGACCAGCCGCTCTCGGTGCTGGATACCGAGGAGGAGCGCAGCCGCCTCTCGCGCACGATCGCCACGATTATGATCAACGGCAAGCGGGTGCGGGCCTTGTTCGATACCGGCGCGAGCAATTCGGTGCTGTCGCGCTCGGCCGCGACGAGGCTCGGCATCAAGCTGGATGGTCCGGGTGTCGTCAAAGGCGGATTTTCGCGCGGCTTCGGCAGCCGCATCGTGCCATCGTGGACCGTCCCGATCGACGACATCAAGATCGGCGGTGAGGAACTGCGCAACAACCGGCTGGAGGTCACCGAACTCGGTGGCGATGAGGAGATGCTGGTCGGCGCCGATTTCTTCCTCGCCCACCGCGTCTATGTCGCCAACGATCAGCGCAAGATCTATTTCACCTATCTCGGCGGCAATTTCTTCAACCCGGCGCGCAAGAATCCGAAGGCGGTGGATGCCGAGGGCAAGGCGCTCGCGCTGAACGACAAGGCCGAAGAGCCGACCGATGCGGAAGGGTATAGCCGGCGCGGCATGGCGCTCGCCTCGCGCGGGCAACTCGATGCCGGGCTCGCCGATCTCGATAAGGCGGTGACGCTTGCGCCGTCAGAGCCCCGCTACCTCGTCCAGCGCGCCGCTTTGCGCCGCCGGCACGGGCAGTCGGTGCTGGTGATGGCCGATCTGGATCACGCACTGGCGCTGAAGCCCGACGATGCCGAGGCGCTGCTCGAACGCGCACGGATCAGCATGGCGCATGGCGATCGGGTGAGCGCGCACACCGATGTCGCCGCGGCCGAAAAGGCGCTCGACAAGGTGGCGGATGCGCGGTTCGCGGTGGCCAGTCTCTATTCGGAACTGGACGATCAGGCGGCGGCGATCACCGATTACACGCTCTGGATCGATGCGCATCCCGACGATGCGAGCCAGCCATATGCGCACAATGGCCGTGCCTGGGCGCGGGCGTTGGCCAATGTCGATATCTCCAAGGCGCTCGGCGACAGCAACGGCGCGCTGCGCACCATCCCGCGCAAGGAAGTGGCGCTGGATACGAGGGGGCTGGTGAAGCTGCGGATGGGAGATTTCGCCGGGGCGGTGACGGACTATGATGCGGCGCTGGCGCTCAATCCCAAGCTGGCGTGGTCGCTGTACGGGCGCGGGCTGGCGAAGCTGAAGCTGGGCGACAAGGCCGGGGGCGAGGCGGATATCGCGGCTGCGAAGGTGCTCGCGCCGAAACTTGCGGATCGGGCGGCGAAATATGGCTTGGTGCCGTGAGGGTGGCAAAGCCCCTCCCCTTCAGGGGAGGGGTTGGGG
>CAXTMT010000241.1:0-4084 GCA_964245355.1 uncultured Sphingomonadaceae bacterium | reverse complement strand
TCTGGTTGACGGGTGGTAATGCTGATCGCGCCGCCGGTGGTATTCTTGCCGAACAACGTGCCTTGGGGACCCTTCAAGACCTCGATCCGCTCGACGTCCATGAAAGCCGAATTTATTCCGAGCTGGCGCGGATAATACACGCCGTCGATATAGACACCGACCGACGAATCCAGCGTCAACAACACGTCGCCCTGCGATTGGCCGCGTATCGCCAGGAGCACGCCGGAAGCGGATGCCGGTGACGGCGCGATATACAGGCCCGGAGCTTGTTGCGCGACCTCTGTCACGCTGCGGATTGTATAGTCTTTGATCTTTTCATCGCCGAGCGCAGTGATCGAAATGGGAACGGTTTGCGCGCTCTCGGAGCGCTTTCTCGCGGTGACGACTATGTCGCCAATGCCGCCGGAGGACGGAGAGGCGCTTTGCTGGGTCGGGTCGCCTATACGCCCAGCCTCAGGCTGCGCTCGCTCCTGTGCAAATGCCTCGCTGCCGAGCAGCGCCTGAACGACACCGACCGAGATTATGAATGCTGGTCGCACCTTGCCCTCCCCGCTTGGGCTTCTTTGCCCTTTCGATGAGCCTAAGCGGGCAAGGGGGTAACGGAACGATGGCAAAACTGCGTTTGCGATAGAAAGTCGGTATATGCCGATATGGCTTAGTAATCGCGTTCCTGACGAATGGCTTGTTTAGGTGTATAATTCACGGCGCCTTTAGCGCGCTGCATTAGCCCATTAATGTGGATTTCAGCGCTGGTTTGGCAGAAATGTTCAGTTCTATATGGCACGGTGAAACGGCAAGGTGCTGATTAGCGGCCATTCTCACGCGTGAGGGCATCATCTCCGAAAGGGAGATTCAACGCTCGGGAAAAGCAAGCCGGGGCAAGTTTTGCGGCCTCTGCAAAGCTCATCTGTTTAACACGAGTGGACATTAGCTTCGCCCAATCCGTGTGCGAGTCAATAGCTGAAAGACGACCTAAAAAGAATTGCATCGCTCCGAGCGATGCATTCCGAGCCGCTTCGTCTGTAATGAGATTAGGCGGCTGGTTGCCGTAACGTGCCATTGCGGCAGCGCAGACAATATCTGCGTTATAATTTTTTGCTTCCACTTTCGGCGAGTCTTCGAAAGACGCCGACGCTATCAACAATGCAAGGATCATGAGTTCACTTTAGAGCTTCCCGCGGACGTCCGCAACTGGGCGCTTCCTGCCAATCAGGCTCTTTGGTCGCGGTCGCGGGTGCGGGAGGCTGGCGACCGAAGGTGCGATATTCGGTGGGTCGCGAAATAGATAATAGCCGGCAAGGTCGCTGATCGAGTAGTCGACCGTGTCATACATGCGGCGCAGCCCCTTTTGTTACCGATCCGACAGCTTGGGCTTCTTGCCTCGGAGCTTCCCCTTGGCGCGCGCGACCGCTACCCCCCTCATGGGTGCGGAGCTGGATCAGGCCGCCTCGAACTCGGCGAAGGCGGCGAGGATTTTGAAGAACAGCTCGCCCATCGGGTCGGCTGGATCATGGACGTCGAGTTTGCCGCCGCCGTGCGCAGCACCGCTATATCGGCATGTGCTACGGTCCGGCCGGGGTCGGCAAGACGCTCTTCGCTCGACGCTATGCGGGGTGGCACATCGCCGAGCGGATGTTGGTCAATTGGGGGCAAGCGTGAGCCCTGGGGGGCCATGCCCGCGCCGCGCTTTCCCGCGCCCGCATCGTGTTCTACAAGCCACGGTCCGGGGTACGCTACGCCAGTTGAAGGATGAGCTTCCCCGCCTGATCGCCCGCGTCAACATCAACGTCGAAGAGCATCTGCGACCTCACGGCCAAGCGGTTTTAATCTCCGGACCCGACTACCATCGGTATGCCGTACTGGTCATCATTGACGAAGCGGAGGGCCTGTCCAACAACGCCTTAGAATGTGTGCGCGACCTGTTCTCCTGGCGCGGGGTGGGGCTGATCGTGATTGGGATGCCCGGCATTGAAAAGCGTATGTCCCGTTTTCACCAACTCTACCGCCGGGCCGGGTTAGCGCACCAGTATCGACCCTTGGGCGACGATAGACTGGTGTTCGTGCTGACCTGCCGCTGGCGCGAACTCGGGCTCGACCTCAATTACGCCGACTTCACCGACGCTCACGCGGTCGCCGCGATCAATCAGCGCTGAAATCCGCACCATTAATTAGGGTCCGTGCGTGATTGCTTGCCGCGCGTCGAAAAAGGTCGCCGAGATGTTCGGCCGCTGGCGTCAGCGGCAGCCTTGCCCGGCGCACAAAGCAGATCGTTGGCGCCAGGATCAATTCCTTTACGGCGATCTGCTTTATAAGCCCCGTCGATTTTGCCACCTCTGCCCATTGCTGTGGGAGCATTGCGAGCAGATCGGAATAGGCCGCGACCATCATCATTCCGATCGCCGTCTCGGCATTGATAACTATGCGAGGCCGGGGCAGACCAAAGCTGTCGAAAACCGGATCCAGCTCGGCTTCGCCGGAGAAGGAGATGTTCGTGGACGCCCAGTCAGCTGACGTCAGATCGGCCAAGCTGGTAGCGGCCGCAAGCGGATGATCGGTTCGGCCGATCACGATCCGCCGGTTTTCGAACAAGCGTTCGACGATCAGTTCCGGCGGCACGACGTCGTCGGTCAACGGTCCGATATAAAAATCGATCATCCCGTCTTGGACGCTTGCCTCCATGGTCGGGAACAACCCCTCCGAAATCCGCAGGCGGACGCGGGGAAATCGTTTCCGAAACGGCTGAAGTACCCGCGGCAGCAGCGCTAGGTGAGGAACGGTAGATAGCCCGATCGAGATCGTCCCTTGGCCGACGCCCTTCAGTTGCTCGACCTCATCCTTTACGCGTTCGAGTTCGGTGCGGATGCTTGACGCTCTCCGCACGACGGCTGCCCCGACCGGTGTCAGCACCATACCGCTTGCCCGCCGCTCGAACAGCAAGGCGCCGAGTTCGTGCTCGAGTTCGCGAATGCTGCGGGTGAGCGCCGGCTGCGCGAGGCCAAGATGGCGAGCGGCGCTTCGCAAGCTTCCGCGTTCCGCTACCGCGACGACGTCTCTGAGCTGGTTTAGCTTCATGCGATGCCAAGTTAGTATCGGAAGATGGATTTTGCCATCGGCGAAATATCCCCGTCTCCAAGCTATCCTCTCCCGAATGCCGCTTTGCGCAGTTCACGCTCGAGGAGTGCGTCGATTGAACGATCTGGAGCTGTTGGATCGCTGCGCCATCCGCGAGCTCTTGGGTAACTGGGTGCTGTGGCGCGACGCGGGAGATTGGGAGCGGCTGGCGACGACCTGGCATCCGGACGGCGTGATGATGTCGACCTGGCAGCAATCCGATGCGGCAACGTTCATCGAAGCCTGCAAGGCTGGCTGGCGCAATGGTATGGATGTCCTCCACTCACAAGGTCCGACCGGCATCGACTTGGCGGGCGGCAGGGCCACTGCACAAACCAAAATGGCGATCACCCAGCGCGTGGCAATCCAGGGCGTTCCTGCTGACGTGACGTGCTTCGGCAGGTTCTATGACTTTCTGGAACGGCGCCACGGGCGCTGGGGCATCGTCTTGAGACAGCCGATCTATGAGCGTGATCGACTCGACTGCGTCACGCCCGGCAGTTCACTAGCGCTCGATCCAGACGTACTTGCTCGTTTTCCGGACGGCTACCGGCACCTCGCGTACGTGCAGACGCTGATGGGACTCACCGTCAAAACCGACATGCCTGGTCGCAAGGGCCCCGAAGTAGAGCGCCTCTATGGGCTCGGCCGGGATTGGCTTGAAGGCGGCGCGAGCCCGATCTCCGTCAATCGAACATCTCAATAGCAGGACGGTGACCGATGACTGGCGTGCAGGACGTAAACCACAAGATTTTCCGGGGGGAATATAACGGGCTCGTGCTCTCGGGACGGAGCACGTTACGCATCGATGCCAAGGTGGCATACGATACCCCGCTCGTGGTCGCGATCCACGGTGGGACCTACACCAGCCAATATTTTGACCTGCCGGGATATTCATTGTTGGAGTGCGCAAACGCTATCGGGATGCCGCTGATCGCGCCCGATCGGCCCGGCTATGGGCAAAGCGCAGTAT
>CAXTMT010000240.1:0-4087 GCA_964245355.1 uncultured Sphingomonadaceae bacterium | reverse complement strand
GCTCTCGCGCCTGCCGTTCTGCTCGACGACGATGCCGACGTTTAGACGCAACAGCGGCCGGATGTAGGTGGCAACGAACGGCTGCGGCCGCACCACCTCGACCACGCTCCACGAACCCGAGAGGCCGACCGTCACCTGCGCGATGCGCGGATCGCGGGCACGCGCCGCAGCGTCGATTTCCTGACAGAGCGCCACCTTGCGGGCGAAGGGGATGGCGGAGAGCGGATCGTCGCCGGTGTAGAGCGCGGCGTTGGTGCGGCGCGGCGCGGCGGCGTGCGCGGCCTTGGCGGGATCGCGCAGGCTCATCGTCTCGGCGGCGCGGCGGATCGCCGCCTCGCTGATCTCATTGGCGTGGGCGAAGGCGGTGGTCTCGCCCGAGAGGCCGCGCAGCCCGAAACCCCCCGCTTGCGTGAAATCCGCCGTCTTCAGCCGCCCATCGTCGAAGCCGAACGCTTCGCTCGCGATATATTGCAGGTAGAGTTCGCCATCGTCGCAATTCCGGAGCGCATCCCCGGTCAGGCGGATCGCCGTCTCGGGATCGATCTGGTTGTAGAGGAAGCGGCGGGGATCGGCGAGGAGGGTCATGGACGGGATATAGGGGGGCTTGGCCGAACGTCCCAATAAATCTGTTTGATCAGGCTGATCGGAGGATCAATCCGCATCGGCAATTACTCTGCCGGCTTGCGATCCGCCTCGCGGGCCTTTCGCACACTGCGGCTGACGTGATGAGCATACAGCCAGCCGATCACACCAAAGACAAGGCCACCAATCGCAGGCGCCATAGTCTGAAGAGTCATGCCTCATCCTCCGAAACGAGCAGTTCGTTGAACTGCCACGACACCCATATAAGCGCGGCAGCTATCAAAATCCATGCCAGCCCCGACAGATCCAAACCAAGACTGTATAAGCGCGATAGCCCCGCGATCAGGAGCGCTAGGCCGCCATTGCCGAATAACGTCGAGACGCGCCTGATCTTCTCGTTCGCGCGAACCGATCGCATGTCCTTCATCAGCGCGCCCCTTCCTCAATGCGAGGCGCCGTCCGCCGCCCCGCCCTTCAGCACGAAGCGCCGGTCGCAATAGCCGCAATCGACGTAGCCGCTCTCGTCGATCTCCAGGAACACGCGCGGGTGGCCGAGCGCCGCGCCGCCGGGGATCTCGGTGGCGCCGTCGCAGACGACGCGGGCGGCGGTGACGAGGCTGGTTTCGGGGGCTGGCTGCATGAAGGCAGCCGATAGCAATCCGCCCCGATCAGGGCAATTGCCCGCACACACGCCTGAGCCTATGCGCCAGCGATCATGACCGAAGCCGCCATCGCGATCGAAAACCTTTCCAAAACCTATGCGGGCGGCAAACAGGCGCTGACCGACGTCACGCTGAATATCCCCCGCGGCAGCATCTTCGGGCTGCTCGGCCCCAACGGCGCCGGCAAATCGACGCTGATCAACATCCTCGCCGGCATGGTCGTCAAGACGGCGGGCACGGCATCGATCTGGGGCTTCGACATCGACGCGCACCCGCGCAACGCCCGCGCCTCGATCGGCATCGTGCCGCAGGAAATCCTGTTCGATCCTTTCTTCACGCCGCTGGAGACATTGGAGGTCTATGCCGGCCTCTACGGCGTACCCAAAGCCCAGCGCCGATCGATGGACCTGCTGCGCGCCGTCCACCTCGACGACAAGGCCCATGCGATGGCGCGGACGCTTTCGGGCGGCATGAAGCGGCGGCTGCTCGTCGCCAAGGCGATGGTCCACAATCCGCCGGTGCTGGTGCTCGACGAGCCGACCGCGGGCGTCGACATCCAGCTCCGCCAGCAGCTCTGGGCCTATGTGAAGCGGCTGAACGCGGCGGGGACCACGGTCGTCCTCACCACCCATTATCTGGAGGAGGCGCAGGAACTGTGCGATCGCATCGCGATCATCAACCACGGCCGCCTGATCACCGATCTGCCGACCGGCGAACTGCTCGCGATGGCGCAAGAGAAGGCGGTAGCGGTGACGGTCGATCGCGACCTGACCGACCTGCCCGATGCGGTCTGCTTCGAAAAGGTCCAGCGCAAGGACGACCGCACCATCGTCATCACCTATTCCAAGGACAAGGTGAACGCCGGGCAGGTGCTCGTGGCGTTGCAGGGCGCGGGGTTCGGCATCGTCGACGTCTCGACCCAGGAAGCCGATCTGGAGGACGTGTTCCTCAACCTGACGCGGGAAACGGCGGCCTAGGATATTCGAGTCTTTCTCCCCGTTCGTGCTGAGCGAAGTCGAAGCACGTGCTACAAAGCGACGGGCCTGCTTGGCACGTCCTTCGACTACGCTCAGGACGAACGGAACGAAGAGAAGGTAATGCCGCACCAGCGACCGGAGAGAGACTGAGTTGGCCGACCACGATTTCGACGTCCTGATCATCGGCTCCGGCGCCGCCGGGCTCACCGCAGCGCTCAACCTCGCCGATCGCCTGAAAGTGGGGGTGCTCGCCAAGGGCAAGCTTTCCGAAGGCGCGACTGGCTGGGCGCAGGGCGGGATCGCGGCGGTGCTGGAGAAAGGCGACAGCTTCGAATCTCATGTCGAGGATACGATCGTCGCCGGCGCCGGGCTCAATAATCGCGCCACCGTCGAATATGTCGTCGAACATGCTCCGCTCGCGATCGAGCGGCTGGAAACGCTCGGCGTCCCCTTCACTGCTGAGCAGGGCGCCCTGCACCTGACGCGCGAGGGTGGGCACAGCCACCGCCGCATCGTCCACGTCAACGATGCGACCGGCGCCGCCGTGCAGGCCGCGCTGGAGAAGGCCGCCGACGCGCACCCGAACATCACGCTCGTCCCCGATCGCGCCGCGCTCGATCTCGTGACCGGGCGGCATGGCGAGCGTTACTCGGGCGAGGGCCACGTCTGGGGCGTCTACGCGCTCAACCGCGAGACCGCGCATGTCGAGCTGTTCACCGCGCGCGCGACGATCCTCGCCACCGGCGGCGCCGGCCGCGCCTATCTCTATTCCACTGCGCCCCGGGGGGCGACCGGCGACGGCATCGCGATGGCGTGGCGCGCGGGCTGCCGCATCTCCAACATGGAATTCATGCAATTCCACCCGACGTGTCTGTGGAACCTCGAGATCAAGAATTTCCTGATCACCGAGGCGGTGCGCGGCGAAGGCGGCAGGCTGATCAATCCCAAGACCGGCAAGCGCTTCATGCCCTATTACGACGATCGGCTGGAGCTTGCGCCGCGCGATATTGTCGCGCGCGCGATCGACGCCGAGATCAAGCGCTTCGGCCTCGATTACGTCCATCTCGACATCAGCCACATGCCGCCCGAATTCGTGAAAGGCCACTTCCCTAACATCCACGAAAAGCTGCTCGGCCTCGGCATCGACATGACCAAGGGACCGATCCCGGTCGTCCCCGCCCAGCATTACACCTGCGGCGGCATCCTGGTGGACATGGACGGCCGCACCGATCTCCCCGGGCTCTATGCGGCGGGCGAATGCACCCAGTCGGGCCTGCACGGCGCCAACCGCCTCGCCTCCAACTCGCTGCTCGAATGCCTCGTCTTCGGCGAAGCGGCGGCGCGCGACATCCTGACGCGCTGGAGCGATCTCCCTGCCCCGCCCCCGATCCGCGCATGGGACGAAAGCCGCGTATCCGAGGCCGACGAGGATGTCGTCGTCCAGCATAATTGGCGCGAGATCCGCCGCTTCATGTGGGATTATGTCGGCATCGTGCGCACCACCAAGCGCCTCGAACGCGCCAAGCACCGCGTCGACATGCTGAAAGGCGAAGTCGCGGACTATTACGGCAATTACCGCGTCACCGCCGATCTGATCGAACTGCGCAACCTCGTCGACGTCGCCGATCTGATCGTGCGCTCAGCCCTGCACCGCCACGAAAGCCGCGGCCTGCATTACACGCTCGACTATCCCGAAACGGAGGCCCAAGCTGTCGACACGATTTTAGTGCCGTAGGTCCGTACGCCGTGTGGATCAGGCGCAGATCACCACGTGGCGCTTCTTGCCGAGCGAGAGCTGGCGATCGCCGCTCGCGGCCGGCAGCAATGTGGAAGGGCCGACCACACGCACCCGCGCGCCCATCGCGG
>CAXTMT010000239.1:0-4099 GCA_964245355.1 uncultured Sphingomonadaceae bacterium | reverse complement strand
CTTCGGCCCGAAGCCGAACGGACCGGCGGTGTCGGCGTAGATGGGATCGGTCAGGATGTTGAGCCCGGCGGTCTGCACCAGCACCGTCGAATGACCGATCCACGTCACGACCATCCGTGCCCCCGCGACGCGCGGCACGGGTCGGCCGGGCGCCACCGGCACGCTATCCGGCCACGGCGCGCGGTGTCCGGTCAGGAAGCGCAGCATCATGCCCCCCGGCGCATGGGCCAGCGCATCGCCGTCGGGATTGTGGAAATGCCGCCCGTCGAAATGCGCGGTCGCCGGGCCGCTGTAATAATGCCGATCGAGGAAAGGCGGCACCGCGACGATCGCCAGCAGCAGGCCGATGACAATCCACAGCATTACCGAGCCGACACGCTTGAGCAGTTGAACCTCCCGATCCGCCGTATTGCGGCGGCAACACGGCGCGCTATGCTGGCAGGCAAAAGGAGCTAGCCCCATGCGCGCCGAAATCCGCCTCTTCGCCCTCTGCCTCGCGCCGCTCGCACTCGCTGCCTGCGATGTCCAGTCGAATGACTCAGGGGGCGACAATGTCCACGTCAGCTTCGGCACCAAGGATGGCGGCGGCGATCATGTCTCGGTCAACATCCCCGGCTTCAACGCCAATCTGAACCTGCCGGGGCTGAACATCGGCAAGAATATGGACATCGACGGCATCAAGCTCGCGCCCGGCACGAAGGTCGCGAACATGGATGTGCAGGGCGACGACGACAAGGACGGCGACGGCATCGTGAAGATCGCCTTCGCCAGCGCGGACACCGCCGACAGGCAACTCGATTATTACCGCAAGGCGCTCACCGATGCCGGTTTCAAGATCGACAGCGACCAGGGTGCGGTGGGTCTGAAGGCCAGCAAGGACAAGAAGCAATTCGCCCTGACGCTCGGCCCCGATGGCGGCGGCAGCAAGGGGATGATCACGATCGGGGGAGACTGAGCCATGCCTATCGAGATGACGTTGCTGGGCGCGACATTGGTGCTGGCGCTCGTCCAGATCTTCGCGACCGGGCATTTCCGCACCAAGCAATATGGCGCGAAGTGGAATATCGGCGCGCGCGACGAGACGATGCCGCCGCTCGATCCGGTCGCCGGGCGGCTGGCGCGGGCGCAGGCCAATCTGTTCGAGACCCTGCCGCTGTTCATCGGCGGGCTGCTCGGCGCGGCGGCGGTGGGGCATCTGGGCTTCAAGACCAGCCTCGGCGCGCACCTCTATTTCTTCGGGCGGCTGATCTACCTGCCGCTGTACGCCTTCGGTGTGCCGGTGGTGCGGAGCATCGTGTGGCTGATCTCGATGGTGGGGTTGCTGCTGATCCTGTGGGCATTGCTGGTCGGGTGAAGATCTAAGCCCCTCTCTTTCAGGGGAGGGGTTGCGTGACACAATGGTGGCTTTCCGCGCCCATCACGCTACATCGCCGCCAATGCCTTCCTTCCCACCCCTCTTGCTCGTCGCGCTCGGCGGCGCGTTCGGATCGGCGTTTCGCTATCAGGTCGGGCTGATCGCGGTGCGCAACCTCGGGTCGGGCTATCCTTACGGTACGCTGATCGTGAACATGATCGGCGGTTTCTGCATGGGGTTGCTCGCCGGCGCCCTCGCGAAAGCCCCGCTGATCGGCGCGGTGGGCGAGCCGCTCCGCCTGCTGATCGGCGTCGGCGTGCTCGGCGGCTTCACCACCTTCTCCGCCTTCAGCCTGGAGACCGCGAACATGCTGCTCCGCGGCCAGCCGGTGCTCGCCGCGGCTTATGCCGTCGCCTCGGTCGCCGGATCGGTGCTGATGCTGTTCGTCGGGCTGCTGACGATGCGGGCGCTGGCGTGAGCAAGCCACCCCCCGGCGCCTCCGCCACCGAAGCGCGCAGCTTCACCATTGCCGAGGATGACGACGGCATCCGGCTCGATCGCTGGTTCAAGCGGCACATCCCCGACGCCAGCTTCAACATCATCTCGCGGTGGGCGCGCACCGGCCAGTTGCGGCTCGACGGCAAGCGCGTGGCGCCGGGCGATCATATCGCCATCGGCCAGGTGATCCGCGTCCCCCCGCTGGAGACCCCTGCGCCCGACGCGCCGCGCCCGCCCAAGCCCAAAAAGGAGCGCCCGCCGCTCCCGCCGGAGGATGAGGAATTCGTCCAGAGCCTGATGATCCACCGGGATCGCGGCGCGATCGTCATCGACAAGCCGCCGGGCCTCGCGACGCAAGGCGGCACCAAGACCGAACGCCATCTGGATGGCCTGCTCGACGGGCTCCAGTTCGAGATGGAGGCGCGGCCCAAGCTCGTCCACCGGCTCGACAAGGATACCAGCGGCGTCCTGCTCCTTGCGCGCTCGGCCGGCGCGGCGGCCTTCTTCTCCAAGGCTTTCTCCAGCCGCACCGCGAAGAAGCTCTACTGGGCGCTCGTCACCGGTGTGCCCTCGATCGAGGACGGCATGATCGAACTGGCGATCGCCAAGCAGCCCGGCTCCGGCGGCGAGAAGATGCACGTCGACCAGAAGGAAGGCAGCCCCGCCCGCACCCGCTACCGCGTGGTCGAGCGCGCCGGCAACACTGCTTGCTGGGTGGAATTGCAGCCCTTCACCGGCCGCACCCACCAGTTGCGCGTCCACATGGCGGCGATCGGCCACCCGATCGTCGGCGACGGCAAATATGGTGGGCAGGAAGCCTTCCTCACCGGAGGCGTCAGTCGCAAGATGCACCTTCACGCCCGCCGTCTGCGCATCGATCACCCCGACGGCAGCATACTCGACGTGACCGCCGAGCCGCCCAGGCATTTCGAGGAGAGCATGGCGCTGCTCGGCTTCGATCGCTCGCTGGGCGACGCACTGGCGATCGACGCGCCGAAGTTCTCGGAAACGCCCGAGGGCAAGAAAAAAGCCGCCAACGCCGCCGCCAAATCCCGCCGCAAGGATCGCAAGGGCGAGAGGCGCGGCCGGGGCAGCCGCGACTGATGACCATATCGTCACCCCGGACGTGTTCCGAGGTCCGGCCAGATCGGTTGCGCTCCACGGCCGCTGGCTGGACCCCGGCACAAGGCCGGGGTGACGGTGATGATTCCCTCCGATATCATCCCGCGCCGGACGGCGAAGGTCTCCGGTGAACCGCCTCGCCGTCTTCGATTGCGACGGGACGCTCGTCGATAGCCAGGCGACGATCTGCACCGCGATCGAACATGGTTTCGCCGCCTGTGGGCTGGAGAGCCCCGGCCGCGCCGCCTCGCGTACGATCATCGGCCTGTCGGTGATCGAGGCGATGCAGGTGCTGCACCCGACGGGCGATGCCGACACCCATGCGCGCCTTGCCGAAGCGTACAAGTCCGGCTTCTTCGCGCTGCGCCGGCAGGGGCTGGCCGACGAGCCGCTTTACGACGGCATCCTCGGCGCGATCGAAGGGCTGGAGGCGCGCGGCTGGCTGCTGGGCGTCGCCACCGGCAAATCCGATCGGGGGCTCGGCCACGTCCTTGCCAAGCACGCTCTCCACCCGCGCTTCCTCACGCTGCAGACCGCCGACCGCCACCCCTCGAAGCCGCACCCCTCGATGCTCATCCAGGCGATGGCCGATGCCGGCGCCGAGCCCCGCACCACGGTGATGATCGGCGACACCAGCTACGACATAAAGATGGCCAAGGCGGCGGGTGTGACGGCGATCGGCGTCACCTGGGGCTATCATTCGGAAGCCGAATTGCGCGACGCAGGCGCCGATGGGGTCGCCACCCACGCCGATCAACTGGTCGAGCTGATCGAGGCGCTGGCTTGAAGCGTTTCTACAAAAACGTCGCGGTCGGCCCGGAGCGCGGCATCCTGCTCGACGGCCGCCCGGTACGCACCCCGGCCCGCGCTTTGCTTGCGCTGCCGACCGGCATACTGGCCGAGGCGGTCGCCGGAGAATGGCGCGCGCAGGGCGAAGAGATCGATCCCACGGCGATGCCCTTGACCGGCCTCGCCAACGCCGCGATCGATCGCGTCGCCCCCGATCCCGCCGCTTTCGCCAAACCCCTCGCCGCTTATGCCGAGACCGACTTGCTCTGCTACCGCGCCACGGAGCCGCCGGAACTCGTGGCGGTCGAGGCGTCGGCGTGGGACCCGCTCCTCGAT
>CAXTMT010000238.1:0-4106 GCA_964245355.1 uncultured Sphingomonadaceae bacterium | reverse complement strand
TCGAGTTCCTGTGGGAAGACGGCGCGTTCTACTTCATCGAGATGAACACCCGCCTGCAGGTCGAGCATCCCGTGACCGAGGCGATCACCGGCCTCGATCTGGTCCGCGAACAGATCCGCATCGCCGAGGGCCATCCGCTGACGCTTCGCCAGGAGGACGTCGTCTTCCGCGGTCATGCGATCGAATGCCGGATCAATGCCGAGGATCCGCGCACCTTCGCCCCCTCGCCGGGCACGGTGAAGCATTATCATGTGCCCGGCGGCATGAACGTCCGCGTCGATAGCGGGCTGTATGCGGGCTATCGCATCCCGCCTTACTACGACAGCATGATCGCCAAGCTGATCGTCTACGGCACGACCCGCGCAGGCGCGCTCAGGCGGTTGCGGCGGGCGCTGGAGGAGTTCGTGGTGGAGGGCGTCAAGACGACGATCCCGCTCCATCAGGCGCTGCTCGACGATCCCGAATTCCTGGCCGGCGACTATACGATCAAGTGGCTCGAGGACTGGCTGGCGAAGCAGGACGCATGAAGGCGACGATCTGGCACAACCCGCGCTGCTCCAAATCGCGCGAGACCTTGGCGCTGCTGGAGGCGGCGGGTGCCGCGATCGAGGTCGTCGAATATCTCAAGCATCCGCTGTCAGCCGCTGATCTGAAGCGGCTGTATGCGAAGGCGGGGATCACGCCGCGTGATGGCCTGCGCAAGTCGGAAGAGGGCGCCAAGGCGCTTAGCGCGGCGAGCGACGATCAGATTCTTGCGGCGATGGCGGCCGATCCGATCCTTATGGAACGTCCACTGGTCGAGACCGACAAAGGTGTGCGCCTCGGTCGCCCGCCGGAGAAGGTGCGCGACATCCTTTAGTCCTGCCGTCACCCTGAACTTGTTTCGGGGTCCACTGCAAGGCTTGGCCAGAAGCCGAAGGACGAGTTGCACCGCGGATGCTGAAACGGGTTCAGCATGACAGGGTTAATCCCCACCCGCATCGATCGCCGCGGGCCTCCCCACCTCGCTCTTCGGCGCGAACAGATGCCATGCCAGCAGCATGGGCTCCAATATCGCGATGCCGACGAGGATGCCGGTCAGCCGTTCGATCGCCGGACCGATCGCGGCCTGATCGTAATGGTCGGGCACCAACGTCACCAGCACCGCCAGCACGAACTGTGTGCCGAGGTAGGCGACGGTCGTCCCGCCATTTTCGAAATGACGGCCGAGGATCACGCCGCCGAGCGTACCGATCAGCAAGACCGTGGGTGAACCGTGCGCGGCGAACAGCACGATCGCCGCCAGCAACGCGCCCGCCAAGCAGCCGATTACCCGGTTCAGCAACCGGCGGCTGACCTGCGCGAAGCCGCTCGCGCCGATGCTGGTCAGCGGCAGCAGCATGGTCGCCAGCACGGTGATCGCGCTCTGGGCGAGTTGGGGGATGTGGAACAGCACCCACAGGATCGGCAGCGCGGTCACCGCGACACCCGCCTGCAGCGCGTGGCGGAAGGCGTGCGGGTGCCATTGCATCGGGGGCGGTGAGGCGGTGCGCGGGGCGGGCCAGATGCGGCGCAGGGTCAGCGTCGAGGCGAGGCTGACGAGGACGCAGGCGAGGGTGCCGGCGCACACTTCCTCGAAGCGCGTGATTGCGAAGGCGCGGATCGCGACGTCGGGGTGCTCCAACCGGTCGAGCAGGATCATCTCGAAGGTGAGGCCGAGGAACAGCCAGGCATAAGCGCGCCGCCCGGCGATCGCGCCATAGAGCGAGACGCCGCCGATCACGCCGGCCACAACCGCGACGATCACGATATTCGTGCCCGCGGTGAGCGGTGGCACGAGGACCAGCGCGAGCGCAGCGCCGATGGCGGTGCCGATGATCCGCAGCGTCCCGCGTAGCAGCGTTTCGGCGACATGGCCGCGCATCACCGCATAGCCGGAGAAGGCCGCCCACGAGACATGCTCGGTGCCCAGCCAATGGGCGAAGACGATCGCGATCAGCACCGAAACCGCGCATTCGCATTCGTCGATCAGGCGGGGGCTGGGGCGGAACAACGTGCGCGCTTCGGCGGCGAAAGTGGTGAGGACGAGGGGTGGGCGCACTGCAAATCGTTGGCCCGAACGCCGAGCCAAGTTCAACCCCTCCCCTGAAGAGGAGGGGCTTTAAGACACGAAAAAGGGCGGCCCGTTGCCGGACCGCCCCTTCTTTCCTTGGCACTCGAGGCTCCCGACAAAGTAATACTTTGGCGGGAGCCCTGCGCCGGGATGAGTCTTGCGCGCTAGGCGCTCAAGCTCACTTGAGTTCGACGGTCGCGCCGGCGTCTTCGAGCTGCTTCTTGGTCTTCTCGGCCTCGTCCTTGCTCACGCCTTCCTTGATCGCCTTCGGAGCGCTCTCGACGAGCGTCTTGGCTTCGGTCAGGCCCAGGCCGGTGATGGCGCGGACTTCCTTGATGACGTTGATCTTCTTGCCACCGTCGCCGGTGAGGATCACGTCGAATTCGGTCTTCTCTTCGACCGCAGCGGGGCCAGCGCCACCGCCGGCGGGAGCGGCAACCGCAACCGCAGCAGCGGCGGAGACGCCCCACTTCTCTTCGAGCAGCTTGGAAAGCTCGGCCGCCTCGAGGACGGTCAGCGCCGAAAGGTCTTCAACAATCTTGGAAAGGTCTGCCATTTTCAACTCCATACGGGGCGCGTACCGCCCCAAAAAAGATCAGGTTTATGCTTCTTCCTTGGCCGCATAGGCCCCGAAAACGCGGGCGAGCTGACCGGCCGGTGCCTGGAGCACCGCGGCGATCTTCTGCGCCGGAGCCTGCACCAGACCGATGATCTTGGCGCGCAGCTCGTCGAGGCTGGGCAGCTCTGCGAGCGCCTTCACCCCATTCACGTCCAGCACGGTATCGCCCATCGCGCCGCCGACGATTTCCAACTTGTCGTTGGTCTTCGCGAATTCGACGACGACCTTGGCGGCCGCCACGGGATCGACCGACGTCGAGAACGCCGTCGGCCCGGTCAGCAGATCGCTGAGCGAAACATACGGCGTACTTTCGGCGGCAATGCGGGCAAGGCGGTTCTTGGTCACCTTGTAGCTGGCGCCCGCTGCCCGCATCTTCACCCGGAGTTGCGTGGACTGGGCCACGGTCATCCCGAGATTGCGCGTCACGACGACGACGGACGTCTCGTTCAGCGTGCGGTTCAGCGCGGCAACCTGCTCGGACTTCTGAGCACGATCCATTGCCATTCTCCATTCGTGCAGGGCGACATGCCCAGTACGCATTCGAACCGCGCGAGCAGGTGCTCGAACGGCATAGTCCGAAGGGGAATGGAACCTGACCCAGGAGGAACGCTACGCGCTCGAACGGGCAGACCGGACGTTCATCGCACGACGAACCGGCAAATCTCTTCCCCGTCTAGGCAGGGCATTAAGAAGGGCATATTCCCTTCGCCTGCTGTCTCGGACGGAACCCGGCCCGAAGGCCAGGAGGTCGCGCCTCTACGCGAACGTGCCCGAAAGTCAATCAGCGGATGAGGGTGTAGGCCGCCAGACACGACAGAAGCAGCGAGACCATGCTCGCCACGAAGATGATGAGCAAAGGCTTCGGCCCGCTCGTGAGCAGACTCTGGAGGGGCGAACGGATGGCGGTGGCGGTGACGGCGCAGGCGAGCATGCCGGTCGCGAGCGCGGTCGCGCCCTGACCGACCGGGGCGGGGACGAGGCCGGTGGAGTTGATCGCCGCCATCACGAAGAAGCCGACGACGAACCAGGGGATGGCGATGCCGCTCTTCGTCGCGTCGCGATCGGCCAGCCACCAGGCGACCACCGCCAGCAGCGGGGCCAGGAAAGCGACGCGGGTGAGCTTGACGATCGTCGCGTTCTGCCCGGCGACGGGGGAGAAAGCGTAACCGGCGCCGATCGACTGCGCGACGTCGTGGATCGCGGCGCCCAGCACGAAGCCGGCCTGCTTGTCGGTGAACGCCAGGTGATGACAGAGCGCGGGATAGACGACCATCGCGGTCGCGCTCATCGCCGAGATGCCGCCCAGCACCAGGCTCAGCTGCGCCTGGCTCCCGCCCCGCTCGCCCAGCGTCGTCGCCAGCGCCACCGCCGCCGACGCGCCGCAGATCGCCACCG
>CAXTMT010000237.1:0-4115 GCA_964245355.1 uncultured Sphingomonadaceae bacterium | reverse complement strand
GGGGAGAGGGACGGGGAGAGGGGGACTTCGTTGCCGATAACGTCGGAGCTCGCTGTGCTCGCCCCCTCTCCCAACCCTCTCCCCTGAAGGAGAGAGGGCTTCAGTTGCGTACCGACCGGGATGACGAAGCCGCGCAGCAGTTCGGCGGTGGCCATCACGCCGCGCCCGGCGCGCTGGACCTTGATGGCGCGGATCGCGCCGGTGCCGCAGGCGATGGTCAGGCGATCGTCGAGCACGATGCCCGGCTCGGCCTCACCCGCGACGACATCGGCGGCAAGGATGCGGATGCGTTCGCCGCCCGCCTCGAACCAAGCGCCCGGCGTCGGCGCGAAGGCGCGGATCTGGCGTTCGACCTGTTCGGCGGATTGGGTGAAATCGAGCCGCGCTTCGGCCTTGTCGGTCTTGGCGGCGTAGGTGGGGCCTTCCGGCTGGGCCTTCGGCGGAAAAGCCGCGAGATCGGCCAGCACCTCCACCATCATCGTCGCGCCGAGATCGGCGAGTTCGGCGGTCAGCGCGCCCGCCGTCTTGCCCGCCACCGGCGTCGTGCGGACGAGGCGCATCGGGCCGGTGTCAAGGCCCTTCTCCATCTGCATGATGGTGACGCCGGTCTCGGCATCGCCGGCGAGGATCGCGCGCTGGATCGGCGCCGCACCGCGCCAGCGGGGCAGCAGCGAGGCGTGGACGTTGAGGCAGCCGTGCTTGGGCGCATCGAGCACCGTCTGCGGCAGGATCAGTCCGTAGGCAGCGACGACCGCGATATCGAGGTTCAGCGCCACGAACGCCGCCTGCTCCTCCGCCCCGCGCAGCGAGACCGGGCTGCGCACCGCCAGCCCCAGCGCCTCGGCACGGCGCTGGATGGGCGAAGGCTGCGGCGCCTTGCCGCGCCCGGCGGGGCGGGGCGGCTGGGTGTAGACGGCGGCGATCTCGTGCCCTGCCGCGACCAGCGCGTCGAGCGTCGGCACGGCGAAATCCGGGGTTCCCATGAAAGCGATGCGCATTCGCATGCCCTAGCTTCCCTTCTACCCCGGCGAAAGCCGGGGTCCAGAGTCTCGGGCGCGCGACCTGCCGCCCTGGCCCCCGGCTTTCGCCGGGGTAGAAGGAAGATGACTACCGGCGCGCATCGCCCTATCGCCGCCGCATGGCCTCTCCCGAGATCGATGCGCTGACCCAGGCGCTCTCCCGCCTCCCCGGCCTCGGCCCCCGCTCGGCGCGGCGCGCGGTGCTGCATCTGCTGAAGAAGCGCGAAACCGCGCTCGTGCCCCTGCTGCGCGCGCTGGAGGCGGTGGGGGACAAGCTCGCGACCTGCTCCGCCTGCGGCAATGTCGACACCACCGATCCGTGCGCGATCTGCGTGGACACTCGCCGCGATCCGCGGATGCTGTGCGTGGTCGAGGAGGTCGCCGATCTGTGGGCGCTCGATCGCACACGGCTGTTTCCCGGCCGCTTCCATGTGCTGGGCGGGCGGCTCTCGGCGATGGAGGGGATTCGCCCCGAAGACCTTGGCATCGATCGACTCGTCGGCCGGATCGAGGCGGGGGGGATCGACGAGGTGGTGCTGGCGATGAACGCCACGCTCGAGGGGCAGACCACCGCGCATTACGTCGCCGAGCGGATCGAGCGTTTTCCGGTGCGCGTGACGCAGCTTGCGCACGGACTCCCGGTCGGCGGCGAACTGGATTATCTCGACGAGGGCACTTTGGCGCAGGCGCTCAGGGCGCGACGGCCGGTCGCATAGATTTCGGCCGTCATCCTGAACTTGTTGCAGGATCCATGGGCGGACCGTTGCATCGGGTTCGACGCATGCGCCATGGATGCTGAAACGCGTTCAGCATGACGATTCGCTGAGAACGGAGGCACACATGGGCGTGACGGGAATCGGCGGGCTGTTCTTCCGGGCGAAGGACAAGGACGCCTTATCGGCCTGGTATCTGGAGCATCTCGGCGTCGGCGGGCCTTATGGCATGTGGGATACGCAGGCGGGCACCACCGTCTTTTCGCCCTTCAAGGCGGATACCGATTATTTCCCGGCCGATCGCCAATATATGCTCAACCTGCGCGTCGAGGGGATCGACGAACTGATCGCCAAACTGCGCGGCGCGGGCGTCGAAGTGATCACCAATCCCGAATGGGATCAGCCCGGCGTCGGCCGCTTCGCGCGGATCGCCGATCCCGAGGGCAATCCGATCGAACTCTGGCAGCCGGACGACGACGAGGAATGACCGCGTTCGGCCACCAGCTCGTCACCCTGCTGACGATCGCGCTCGTCTATCTGGCGGCGGTCGCCAGCCCGGGGCCGAACTTCTTCCTCGCGACGCAACTGGCGCTGGCTGGGCGGCGCTCGCTCGGCTTCAGCGTGGCGTTCGGCATCGCGACCGGGTCGGCGATCTGGTCGACGCTGGCGATGGTCGGCGTGGCGGCGCTGATGGCGCATGCGCATTGGCTGCAGGCGGCGATCCGGGTGTTCGCCTGCCTGTATCTCGCGTGGTTCGGGTTCAAGCTGATCCGGGGAGCGCTGACGGCGGGATCGTCGGGCGGGCGCCTCGGCCGGATGCCCGAGACCAGCGGACAGGCCTATCGCGCCGGCCTCACGACCTGCATCACCAACCCCAAGGCGGCGGCCTTCTGGACGAGCATCTTCGGCGCGATGTTCCCCGCCGATGCGCCGCTCTGGATGTATCCGGCGACGACGGGGATCGTCGTATTGATCTGCGGCGGCTGGTATTTCGGCGTCGCGGTGCTGCTGTCGACCGAGCGCGTCCAGCGCGGCTACGATCGTATCCGTCGGCCGGTGGATGCGGTGCTGGGCGTCGTGCTGCTGGGGCTCGGCGCGCATCTGGCGGTGGCGCGTTAACCTGTAAGCCCCCCTCCTTCAGGGAAGGGAGAGAAGGCGATCACCTCGGCTTGAAGCGCCGCGCCCAAACGCATATCTCGCGCCGATGACCATCCGCTCTATTATCGAGGCTCCCGATCCGCGCCTGCGCACCCTCTCCGTACCCGTCGAGACGGTCGACGACGACCTGCGCGCGCTGATCGCCGATATGTTCGAGACGATGTACGATGCCCCCGGCATCGGTCTCGCCGCCGTGCAGGTCGGTGTGCCGAAGCGCCTGCTGGTGATCGATCTGCAGGACGACGGCCCCGATGGCGAGCGGATCAAGGACCCCCGCGTCTTCATCAATCCGGTGCTGAGCGCGCCCGCCGAGGACACGTCGATCTACAACGAGGGCTGCCTCTCGGTGCCCGATCAATATGCCGATGTTGCGCGCCCCGTGGCGATCCAGGCGCAGTGGCTCGACGAGCAGGGCGTGGCGCATGACGAGCGGATCGACGGCATGCTCGCCACCGTTCTCCAGCACGAGATGGACCATCTGGAAGGCGTATTGTTCATCGACCATCTGTCGAAGCTGAAGCGCGATATGGTGCTGAAGAAGCTGGAGAAGGCGCGGAAGATGCGGCGGGCGGCTTAACCTTGAACCCCCTCTCCCCGGCGGGAGAGGGCTTCAGAAATCAATGCAGCGTCGCCAGCGCCTCCCGGCAATCCCCCGCACACTCCCGGCACATGTTCGCGCACAGCCGGCAATGTTCGTGGTCGTGCCTGTCGCATTCGGCCGCGCAGATCAGGCAGGCGTCGATCGCCGCCTGCAGCATCGCGCGGACCATCGCATCGTCGTCCCCGGTCTGCCGCGCCGCGACCTTGGCGGCGGCGGTGCAGACATCGGCACAGTCGCTGCACGTGCGGATGCACTGCCGCATGTCGCCCGATTCCGCCGAGCAGGCATCGGCGCATGAGGTGCAGAACAGGGCGCAGTAGAAAGCGTGCTTGGCCGCCGCCGCCATCGGTTCGTTGACATGGCCCTCGGCCGTGGGATGGAGCGCGAGCATCTTGCGAACGGACATTCAGTCTCTCCTGCGATTGTCGTCATTGGACGCGTGGGAGAACGCGGCGTTCCCATCCTGCGCTTGGGCGGGTCCGGCTGGCAAGGCGCTTGACTTGTAGGATTCGATTTGCCATGTTCCTCTTTCGTTCTGGAGAGGAGGGCTTGGAATGGAAATCGTGATCATCGTCATCGCCGCCCTGCTCGCGTACGTCGCCGTCCGGCTCGGGCGCGACGCGC
>CAXTMT010000236.1:3898-4144 GCA_964245355.1 uncultured Sphingomonadaceae bacterium | reverse complement strand
CCGCCACTCCGATCCCAGGGTCCGTGAAACCGCGCGCGCCCAGCCTGCCCCCGCCGATGCCGGGATCGCGGCGGCACGGAACAGCGAACCGCCGCGTACGCGGCCGTGGCGGGCGATCGCCTCGTCATCCATCTCGCCGTCGAGCATCGCCGTCCAGCCATCCTCGATCGCGGCGAGGCTTGCCGGCGAGACACCTTTTGAGGTTATGCCGGCAAGTTGTTGTAAAAGCGGTTCGCCCGCGATCGG
>CAXTMT010000236.1:0-3737 GCA_964245355.1 uncultured Sphingomonadaceae bacterium | reverse complement strand
CGGCTCGGTGGTGGTCGCGACGATCTCGCCGAACTTTTCGTCGAGCGCGAAGAGGGCGGTGAGGCCGGGGCGCAGGGCCGGCAGGGCGTAGGTGACGGCGAGCGCGCGTTCGGGATCGGTTAGCACGAGCATGCAATCCTCCCCTGTAAGGGGAGGTGGCGCGCGAAGCGCGACGGAGGGGTGTCGCGCTCTCGATAGGGTGATACCCCTCCACCACCGGCTGCGCCGGCGGTCCCCCTCCCCTTGCAGGGAAGGATCGTCGCTAGCGGTAACACACCTTCTTCACCGCCTCGACCACCTGGGCGGACTTGACCAGCGCGATGCGTTCGAGGTTCGCCGCATAGGGCAAAGGCACGTCGACGTCGGTCACGCGCAGCACCGGCGCATCGAGATCGTCGAAGCCCTCGATCATGGCGATGGCGATGATCTCCGAGGCGATCGAGCAGGTCGGCCAGCCTTCTTCTACCACCACCATGCGGTTGGTCTTCTTCAGGCTCGCCAGCACCGTCGCCTTGTCGAGCGGGCGCAGCGTACGCAGGTCGATCACCTCGGCCTCGATCCCCTCGCCCGCCAGCTTTTCCGCCGCCTCCAGGGAGACGCCGACCCCGATCGAGTAGCTGACCAGCGTCACGTCCTTGCCTTCGCGCGCCACCCGCGCCTTGCCGATCGGCAGGACGTAATCGTCGAGCTTCGGCACCTCGAAGCTCTGCCCGTAGAGCAGTTCGTTCTCGAGGAAGACGACCGGATCTTTCGAGCGGATCGCCGCCTTGAGCAATCCCTTGGCATCGGCCGCAGAATAAGGCGCGATCACGATCAGGCCGGGGACGCTGGCGTACCACGGCCCGTAATTCTGCGAGTGCTGCGCACCGACCCGCGCCGCCGCGCCGTTCGGCCCGCGGAACACGATCGGGCAGCGCATCTGGCCGCCCGACATGTAATTGGTCTTCGCCGCCGAGTTGATGATGTGGTCGATCGCCTGCATCGCGAAGTTGAAGGTCATGAACTCGACGATCGGCCTGAGGCCGCCCATCGCCGCCCCCGTGCCGACCCCGGCAAAGCCGTATTCGGTGATCGGCGTGTCGATCACGCGGCGCTCGCCGAACTCGTCGAGCAGGCCCTGCGTGACCTTGTACGCGCCTTGGTACTGCGCGACCTCCTCGCCCATCACGAAGACGCGGTCGTCGGCGCGCATCTCCTCCGCCATCGCGTCGCGCAGCGCCTCGCGGACCGTGGTCTTGACCATCTCGGTGCCCTGCGGAACCTCGGAATTGGCGGCATCGAGCGCTTCGCCCTCGGCCGCGGCCTGGACGAGATCGCGTGCGCCGGTGACCATCTGGTGCGGTGTGGCGCTCTCGGCGGCGGGCACCTCAGCCTCCTCCTCCTTCTCCTCCTCGCTCGCGGCGGGAGGATCGGAGTGCGGGGGAGTCGCCGAGGCGTCCTCAGACTCCCCCTCCTCCAGCAACGTCGCGATCGCCGCGCCGACCTTCACGCCGTCGGTGCCCTCGGCGACGAGGATCTGCCCGATCGTGCCCTCGTCGACCGCCTCGAACTCCATCGTCGCCTTGTCGGTCTCGATCTCGGCGAGGACGTCGCCCGATTTGATCGTATCGCCTTCCTTCACCAACCATTTGGCGAGCGTCCCCTCCTCCATCGTCGGGGAGAGTGCGGGCATCTTGAGTTCGATCGGCATCTGAAAGTCGCTCAATACGTATCGACGAGAACGTCGGTATAAAGTTCGGAAAGCGCGGGCTCGGGGCTTTCCTCGGCGAAGGCGGCGGCGTCCGCGACGATCTTGCGGATCTCCTTGTCGAGCGCCTTCAGTTCGTCGGCGCCGACGCCCTGCGCGTCGAGCAGCTTGGCGAGATGATCGATCGGATCGCTCTTGTCGCGCACCGCCTGCACCTCCTCGCGACTGCGATATTTCGCCGGATCGGACATCGAGTGGCCGCGATAGCGGTAGGTCTTGAGTTCCAGTAGGATCGGCCCCTTGCCCTCCTTCACCCACTGCTTGGCGGTCTCGGCGGCGCCGCGCACCGCGAGCACGTCCATGCCGTCGACCTGCAACCCCGGAATGCGGAAGCTCTCGCCGCGCTTGTAGAGCTGATCCTCGGCCGAGGCGCGGTTGACGCTGGTGCCCATGGCGTATTGGTTGTTCTCGATCACGAAGATCACCGGCAGCTTCCACAGCTCGGCCATGTTGAAGCTTTCGTAGACCTGGCCCTGGTTCGCCGCGCCGTCGCCGAAATAGACCAAAGCGCAGCCGCCATCCTCGGCATATTTATGCTTGAAGCCGAGCCCCGCGCCGATCGACACCTGCGCGCCGACGATGCCGTGGCCGCCGTAGAAGCCATGCTCGACCGAGAACATGTGCATCGAGCCGCCCTTGCCCTTGGAGATGCCGGCGGCGCGGCCGGTCAATTCGGCCATGATGACGTTGGGATCGATGCCGTAAGCCAGCATATGGCCATGATCGCGGTAGCCGGTGACGACCGAATCCTTGCCCGGCGTCAGCGCCGACTGCAGCCCGACGGCGACCGCCTCCTGCCCGATGTAAAGATGGCAGAAACCGCCGATCAGCCCGAGCCCGTAAAGCTGGCCCGCTTTCTCCTCGAAGCGGCGGATCAGCAGCATCTGGCGGTAGAATGTCTTCAGTTCTTCCCGTGTGCCCTCATAGGATTTGGGCTCGGGCGGCCGCTCGCGATTGGGGGCGGCTGGCTCTGCCCCAGCGGATTTTGGGGCGGCCTTTGGGGTCGTGGTACGAGCAGCGGCTTTGGCCAAGATTTCGGGCTCCCGAACAGACGTCTCGGAGCCCTATAGGCGCCTCGCAGTGGCAGCGGCAACGGTCGAGATGGCGATTGGGTGCGGGTTAACCGGATTGGTTATTATGGTGGGAAAAGGGAACCGGAAGCTCGACACTCGCACTTCGTCAGGGGTCGAGCCCACCCCTCATTGCGTCGCGAGAATGACCTCGTCCGGCCGCACCTGACGGGTTTGCTTGCGCACGATCTCGTCGGCCAGGTCCGGATCGACATGCGCCGGATCGAGCAGCGCCGAACGATGCTCCAGCTGCGCCTTGCGCGCCTGGAGCGCGGCGAGGGCGGCTTGGTGATCGGTCTTCTGCCGGTGATACCCCGCCCAGCTCATCACGCCGTTCGCCCCGAAAAGCGCGAAGCCGGCGAAGTCGGCGATGACGAACAGCGCCACCGCCGGCAGCAAAGCGGAACGAATGATCGACAATGTGGGGCGGCGCACCATCGAAACGACAGAATCACTTTTGATTCAGTGGTTCAAGCTCTTTTTTGCAGAAGGTTTCGATTTATCGCGATGCAGGCACGGTCCACGACCGACCGACCGCCAACGTTCGGAATCGGTCGGCCGCGATGCCTTGTCTGGCGAGTTCGCCGGCCAGCACTCGCGGCGGCTCGTCGATCGCCTCGGCCGAGAGGTGGAACGTGCCCCAATGGACGCCGATCGCCGAGGTCGCTCGGAGCCGCTGGAATGCCGCGACCGCCTCGACCGGCCCGATATGGCTCGCTTCCATCATCCCCCGCGGCTGGAAGGCACCGATCGGAAGGATTGCAAGGCGATAAGGGCCGTCCTTCGCATCTTCTACAGGCCAGCTACCGTCGCCCCAGCCGGTATCGCCGGCGAAGAAGAGGTTGCCGCCGGGAAGCGTCACCGCGAAACCCGACCAGAGCGCGCGGTTGCGATCCGATCCCCAGCGCGAACCCCAATGG
>CAXTMT010000235.1:3856-4158 GCA_964245355.1 uncultured Sphingomonadaceae bacterium | reverse complement strand
CATCCCGCTCGCCAACTACCTCGTCGCCCATCCCGAGCCCGCGGCCGGCAAGGTCGGCGTACTGACCATCGCCGGCGACATCGTCGACGGCGAGAAGGGGCCGGGCCAGGCCGGCGGCGACACCATCGCTCGCCTGCTGCTCGACGAGCTCGGCAAGAAGAGCATCTCGGCACTCGTCATCCGCGTCGATTCCCCCGGCGGATCGGTCACCGCCGCCGAGCGCATCCGCTCGGCGATCCTGGAAGCCAAGGCGCAGGGCCTGCCGATCGTCGTCTCGATGGGCTCGGTCGCGGCCTCGGGCG
>CAXTMT010000235.1:0-3846 GCA_964245355.1 uncultured Sphingomonadaceae bacterium | reverse complement strand
GTCTTCGCGTTGCTGCCGACCTTCAAGGGCAGCATCGACAAGCTCGTGCTTAACGCCGACGGCGTCGCCACCACGCCGCTGTCCGGCCAGCCCGACGTCTATCGCGGCATCTCGCCCGCCGCCGAGAAATTGCTGCAAGGCAGCGTCGACCAGATCTACAGGCGCTTCACCGGCCTCGTCGCCACCGCGCGCCACATGCCGCAGGCCAAGGTCGACGATCTGGCGCAGGGCCGCGTCTGGGCGGGCGGCACCGCGCGGCAGATCGGCCTGGTCGATCAGTTCGGCTCGCTCGACGACGCCATCGCTTACGCCGCGAGCAAGGCCGGCCTTTCCGACGCCGATGCCCGCCCCCGCTGGATCGAGCGCGAGCCGAACGGCTTCAAGGAGATGCTGCGCGGGCTGGTACGCCCCTCGGGTGGCAGCGACAGCGCGGTGATCGATCCGATCGGGCGACTGGCAAGGCAGCCCGAGGCGCTGGCCCTGCGCGCGGCAGGGGATACGCTGCGGTTGCTGGATGGGCCGGCGATGCAGGTGCGGTGCCTGGAGTGCGGTGGGGCCGAGCCGGCTTCTGCGGGAAAGGAAGCACGGGCTTTGGCGGCGCTGAAGATGGCTGCGGTGGTCCGCTAACGCTGCGCCAAGCACACCGCTCATGCTGAGGAGGGACTGAGCGGGTAAAATGGGAACCGAAGTTCTCCCATGCCGCCTCCCTCGACTTCGCTCGGGATGAACGGTTAAGGCGTAGTTCCATGCTCTCCCAAGCCAGCCGCTACGCCCTGAAAGCCCTGCTCCACCTCGCGGCGGAAGGCAGCGCGCATCCGCAGTCGGTGGCGTCGGTCGCCGCCGCGGCGCGGGTGCCGCGCAAATTCCTCGAGGCGATCTTCAACGATCTGAAGCGGCAAGGCTTCGTCACCTCCACCCGCGGCGCGCGCGGCGGCTACGTGCTGGCGCGTCCTCCGCAAGCGATCAGCTTCGGCGAGGTGATCCGCGCGATCGAAGGCCCGCTGGCGCTGATCGGCTGCGCCAGCCAGCGCTATTACAAGCCGTGCGCCGACTGCCCCGACGAGGCCGCCTGCGCGCTCCGCCGCGTGATGATCGATGCCCGCGACCAGATCGCCGGGGTACTCGACGGGCGTACGCTGGCGGATGCGGTGCGCAGCGCGGAGCCGCTGCCCGCCTGAACCCTATCCCCGCATCGCCGCCATGAAATGCTGCCGGCACAGCGCCACATAGCGTTCGTTGCCGCCGATCTCGGTCTGGGCGCCCTCGCGGATCGCGGCGCCGCTTTCGTCGACGCGCAGGTTCATCGTCGCTTTCCTGCCGCAGTTGCAGATCGCCTTGATCTCGGTCAGCACGTCGGCGAGCGCGAGCAGGTGGCGGCTGCCCTCGAACAGTTCGGCGCGGAAATCGGTGCGCAGGCCGTAGGCCATCACCGGAATGCCGAGCTCGTCGCACACCGCCGCCAGCGCGAAGACCTGATCGCGGGCGAGGAATTGCGCCTCGTCGACCAGCACACAGTGAAGCGGCTCGGCGGCCTCGGCCGCGATCGCGGCGCGCAGATCGGTGGCGGCGTCGAAGACATGCGCCTCGGCCTCCAGCCCGATCCGCGAGCGGATCCGCCCCGCACCGTAGCGATCGTCGAGCGCGGCGGTCCACAGCATCGTCCGCATGCCGCGCTCGCGATAGTTGAAGCTCGCCTGCAGCAGCATCGTCGATTTGCCGGCATTCATCGAGGCATAGTAGAAATAGAGCTTGGCCATGCGCGGCGTCAGGCGCTCGCGATGTAGCGATCGACGATGCGTTCCAGCAGGGTGAGCGGCACATTGCCCGAGAGGACCAGCGCGTCGTCGAAATGGCGCAGATCGAATTTCGCTCCCAGCGCCGCCTTCGCCTTGTCACGCAGCGCGTTGATCGTGTTGTGGCCCATCTTGTAGCCGCACGCCTGCCCCGGCATCGCGCAATAGCGCACGACTTCGGAACGGAGCTGCGCGGTCGGCATGCCGGTGTTCGCCTGAAACCAGTCGATCGCCTGCTGCAACGTCCAGCGCCTGGCGTGGAGGCCGGTATCGACCACCAGCCGGCAGGCGCGGAAGCCGATCGACTGGAGATAGCCGAGCCGGCCCAGCGGATCGTCGTCATAGGCACCAAGCTCGTTGCCCAATTGCTCCGAGTAAAGCGCCCAGCCCTCCGAATAAGCGTTGAAGGCCAGGTGGGTGCGGATCAGCGGCAGGCGGTTGGCATATTCGCCCTGCCAGACGTGCCCCGGAATGCCCTCGTGATAGCAGAGCGTAGGCAGCGCATAGCGCGGCCAGATGCCGGTATCGCGCAGGTTGATGTAATAATTCCCCGGCAGGCTGCCGTCGATGGAGCCGGGCGCGGCATAGCCGTTCGGCGCACCCTCCTCGATGCCCGGCGGCACCCGCTTGATGATGAGGTTGCCCTTCACCAAGGTGGCGAAGGCGCGCGGCAGGCGGCCGCGGATATCGTCGATCCGGCCGTTGAGGTAGGCGAGCAGCTTGGCGCGGCCCTCATCGGTGTTGGCGAACAGCAGATCGGGGCGTTTGGAGAGCGCCAGCATCCGCTCGCCGACCGTACCCTGGGTGAGGCCCTGGCCTTTCAGCAGCATGTCCATCTCGGCATGGATGTTGGCGATCTGCTCCTGCCCCGCCGCGTGCATCTCGTCGGCGGTGGCGCTGGTGGTGGTGCCGGCGGAGAGCGCCCAGGCATAATATTGATCGCCCTGCGGCAGCTTCCACACGCCCGCATCCGAGAAGGCCGACGAACGCGCGGTGCGGATCAGATCCATCTGCCGGTCGAGCGCGGGCACGAGCTTGGCGGTGCAGATCTGCTCGGCGCGCACCGCGTAGCGATCTTCGAGCCCCGCCTTGGCGAGCTTCTGGCGGAAGCTCCGGATGAAGCTCCACTGCGAGACCGGATCGTAGGACAGCACGATCCGCTGGGTGAACATCACGTCGAGCACGAAATCGGGCGGGACGATCTTGGCGGCATAATCGTGGGCGAGGCGATCGTTCTCGCTGGAAAGCTCGCCGGCGAACGCCTCCAGCCGCGCGCAATACGCATCGGCATCGACGGCGCTTTCCACGCGGTGCTTGCTCTCGAGGAAATCGGGCACATCGACGAACGCGCCCGACAATTGGGTGACGGTGTAGGGCGAGTTGCGGAAACTGTTCTGCCCGCTGAGCACCGCCATATCGCCATAAGGCAATTTCCAGCCGTCGACGGCGAGGCGGAAAGCGTCTTCGGTCACGTCGACATCCAGCGCCTGGGGCGCGGAAAGCGTACCGCGATCGATACCGTGCAGCTTGATATAGGTATCGCCGGCCCACTGGGCGCGGGCGCGCTCGCCATAGGAGGAGCGATCGGTGAGCTGCGCGCGCAAGGCGGCCTTCGCGCCCTTGTCGATGCCGTAATAGGTCGCGTTCTCGGGATATTCGGCGACGAGGCGATCGGCGATATCGGCGAGCAGCCTGGCGGCGGCGGCATCGCCCGGACCGGGGCTCACGATCGCCGGCGCCGCCCGCGCCGCAAACGGCAAAGCCAAACCGAACGCCGACGCACCCGCGAAAACGTCGCGACGATTGAAAAGAGTCATCCACGCCTCCCTTTTGTCGGACCTTACTAAAGCTACCGGCCGGACAGGCAAGCGAACTGATCCTCCCCTTGCAGGGGAGGATTTCTGATCTACTGCCCGCCCATGCTCCCCATCGAAGACGTCCTGCCCGAGATCCGCGCCGCGCTGGCGGGTGGGCCGAACCTCGTCCTCGTCGCCCCGCCCGGCGCCGGCAAGACGACGATGGTCGCGCCCGCGCTGCTGGACGAGGCGTGGTG
>CAXTMT010000234.1:0-4169 GCA_964245355.1 uncultured Sphingomonadaceae bacterium | reverse complement strand
GGCGGTAACGTAGCGAAAACCTTGGCCGAGGCCGAGGCGTGCGAAGACGTCGATCATCATCGGTTGGCTGGTAAGTTTCGCGGCGGCGGCGGCGAGGAACGCCAAAGCGCAGAGAATTTGGACAACCCAAAGCGCGATGCTTAGCGGACGCGATCGAGATGCGGGCAGGGTGGTATCGGACATGACTTTAGTCTCCTAACAGGGCGAAGATTATGCCGCTTTCATTGAGAGGCGCTTGATCGTGCCGAAGCGGCCGGCGCGATAATCGTCCACCGTCGATTGCATTTCAGCGGATGTGTTCGTGACAAATGGGCCGTGGCGGACGATCGGTTCAGCCAAAGGCGGCCCGCCGACAAGGATAAGGCCGAGACCCGTTTTACCGGCTTCGATGCCGATCTCACCGGTGCCGGCAAACCGGATGAAGTCCCCTTCGCGCACGTTTGCGACCTCCAGGCGGCCATCGCCGTGCAGGACGTAAGCGGCGACTTCGACGATTTCGGGATCCATTACGGCCGATGCACCCTCAGCAAGTTCGACGTGCAACAGAAAGGGATCGGCCCAGGTTTTGACCGGACCCGACATGTTTTCAAAGCGGCCGGCGATGAGCCGCAGCGTCACCCCGTCCCGATAGACAAGCATTGGTATCTCACCTGCCCCATATTGGCGGTAGGCAGGGGGGTCGCGCCGATGGGGCTTAGGGAGATCAATCCACAATTGCAGCGCGTGGACGCGCCCGCCGTCGCGTCGCGCCGTCGCATCTGGCCCTTCGTCATGGATGATGCCGCTGCCGGCGCGCATCCATTGCACGTCGCCCGGCCCCATCACACTGAAATTGCCAAGACTGTCGAGGTGATGGCCGCGCCCCTCGAGCAGGTAAGTCAGCGTCTCCATACCGGCATGGGGATGCGTAGGCGCCCCCTTCGCTTCGCCCGGCGCGAGCAAGACCGGCCCCATATGGTCGAGCATGATGAACGGGCCAATCGCTTCAAGGTCGCGCGCCGGCACCGGGCGCCGAACCACGAAGCCCTCGCCTTCCAGCATCCGGGGTGCGGGGGTAACGTCAGCGATCGTTCGGCGGGGAAATATCATTCGACCGGCCTCAATGCTTGATGCTGAATTGCAATGCGACCGAGCGGCCGCGCTCGGCAAACGCGATGACCGACCCCGGCGACGCGGTGACGCCGCTGCGGAAGCTCGCTGTCTGCTTATCGGTAAGATTCTTCCCGATCGCAGCCAATTCCCAGATACCGTCCGCAGGGCCGAAGCCGATGCGCAAATCGGCTTTGGCATAGCCTTTCTGAACGTACAGCGGGTCGTTACCCGCCTGCTCGTTGTAATCTGTGACGAAGTAGACGCTGGGTTCAAAGCGAACCAAATACTGACCCGTCGGGACTGTGAGAGAGGCCCCCACGTTACCGCTAAACGCCGGCGCAAACGGTCGGCGCTTGCCGGAAAGATCCTGCGAACACGCCAAGCCACTGGCAAGGGTCTGCAACACCGTGCAGCCGCCGTTGGGATAATTGCGGAAACGCGAATCAAGATAGGCGACGTCGGCGGAAAAGCTCAGTCCGTGGACTACCCGCAGCGTAGATCCGAACTCGATTCCTTGGGAGCGCGCCGATGCCGCATTGGTCGTGACGGCGATCACCGCGCCCGACGGCAAGAACACGATCGTCGCCTCTTGCAAATCCCGGTAATTGCTGCGGAATGCCGCGAGCGTGAAATCAAGCGCGTGATCGAATAACGACCCCTTCGCGCCCACCTCATAAGCTTTCACCTTTTCGGGACCATAGCTTTCAATAACATTGGTGCCGCCAAAACCGCCCGCCTTGAAGCCGGTTGAGAACGTTGCATAGGCCATCACATTCTGTGTGACGTCATACTGTAAGCCCGCAGACGGCATCACCTTGCTGTCACGCCGTTTGGGATCGGGGAAATTTGCCAGGTCGCCGCCGATCACGTTCGTGGCAAGAAATTGTTGAGTCACGAGCGGTGCCGGGATCAAGGTTGCGCCAGGGCTTGAGACGACCCCGCCGGAGTGGCTGCCAAGCACGAAGCTTCGATCGGCGTCCTTGCTGACTACGCTGTAGCGGACGCCAGCGTTGATCCGTAGATGCGTGAAAGGATGGAGCGTCGCCGCCGCGAAGACCGATTTGGTGTTCTCTTTCTGGTATAGCACCGCATATCCCGCAATTTGCGTTGCTGCCGTGTAGCCGGCGGGATTGGCGAACGGCGGTAGGAATGATCCGAACGGCAGAAAGCGGAAATCGGCGTAGCTGTCCGTCTGAAGATGAGACTTTTGATAATAGACGCCCCCCAACAGATCCAGCGTCTCACCGATCTTTGTCTCGAGACGCAGCTCCTGGCTAAACTGATGAAACAAGTCGTTTGCCGGCACCATCAACGAGCCCAGATTGTTCGGCCCAGTCGGTCCGACCGGGATCAAATCCTGCAGCACGTGGCTCTTATGATCATAATAGCCGGTGACCGATTTGAGCTTAAAGCCGCCCAGATCGAGTGCGTTGGTCCAACCGAACTCGTAAAAATCGAGATTGGCATAGCCAGGGATGATGTTTGACTTACGGTTGAGCTTGTCATCGACCGTGCCGTTGCCGAGCGCGAGCGCCTCGGTGCAGCCGAGATTTCCAGCCGCTGGGTAGGCGGCGCTGGTGGGGCAGTTGAGTAATTCGCCATCGTAGGCGGCGCTGTTGCGGGAACGGGTTCCTTCGACGCGGAAATCGGACCGAAAATTGTTGGTCGGCTCCCATCGTAACGAAATGCGGCCGGTATATTCGCGTAACCTGCCGCGTTTCGTTGCGGCGGCGTTATCGACGAAATCATCCATTCCATTGGCGCGGCCCGCAACACGAACAGCCAGCGTATCGGTGATCGGACCGGTGATGCCGGCCTCAATCAGATATTCGTTGTCGCTTCCATAAAGAGCGGTCGAATTGAAACCAAACGTAGAAGACGGCTTGCGCGTCGTGATATTGAGCGCGCCGGCAATGGCGTTGGCGCCGAAGAAGGTGATCTGCGGCCCCTTCAGTACCTCGACCCGGTCGACATCGAAAATGGTGGCGCGAATAGCGCGCGAGCGGGCGCGATAAAGACCGTCGACGAAGGTCGCGACCGATTGTTCGAGGCCCGGATTTTGCCCGGAGCCGACGCCGCGAATGGACAGTACATCGGAAGACTGACCAGGAGTGATCTTTACGTCAGGAAGCCGTGATGTGAGGTCCGCAAGTGAGCGGATATCCCGGCGCTCGAGCGCGGCGCCCGTCACCACCGAAGCCGACACCGGCACATCTTTCAAATGCTGCTCGCGGCCTTGTGCGGTGACGATGATTTCTCCGCCGGAGGATCCAGCGTCCGAAACAGCCTGCTTTGCCGACTCCCCCTGTGGGACCGGAGCCTTGGGCATGGCTTGCGATAGAGCCGGCGCGGCAACGAGCGCAACGACGGACGACGTCATAAGACAAGCACTTTTGCAAACGGAAGGACGTTGGAAAATCGACACGGCTTATCTCCTCCTGACGGCAAGGCATCTTCGCGCCTCCTGCCAAGAGATGTCGCTGGCTCGTACGGCTGAACGATCATCTCTCGGATGTGAATGTGACGAATATTCGCACTACGTCAATATAAATCTTTGCAAGGGTCGAATATAAGGGTATTTGGGCGCCTTGAGCGAGCTGATGTCGCCTTCTGATATGACGATAGCTCATTTAATGAAAAGGTCTGGAGGTTGGAAATGAGTGAGGGCCGAACTGTCGAACGAGTCGACGCCGTATGCGTGGTAGGCGCCGGACCTCACGGCTTAATCGCGGCACGGGCGTTGAAAAAAAGCGGCGTTCCGTTCGTGATCCTGGAGAAGAACGACGATGTCGGCGGCCTGTGGGACATCACCAACCCGGGCACGCCGATGTACGAGTCGTGCCATTTCGTGTCGTCGAAGAACGGGTCGAGCTATTTCGACTTCCCGATGCCGGACTCCTATCCGGACTATCCCAGCCGGCTGCAGATCCTCGCGTACATCCGCCGCTTCGCCGACACCTACGGCCTGCGCGACCAGATCGAGTTCGACAGCAGGGTGGTGCGTGCCGAGCCCGCCGGCGAGCGCTGGATCGTCGAGACCGAGGCGGGGCGGGTGCGCTCGTTCGAGGCGCTGATCG
>CAXTMT010000233.1:0-4171 GCA_964245355.1 uncultured Sphingomonadaceae bacterium | reverse complement strand
TCGCGGGTGAAGGCGACGCCGGTGGCGCTGGTCTCGCCCATGTTGCCGAACACCATCGCCTGGACGTTGACCGCCGTGCCCCAACTGCCGGGGATGTCGTGCAGCCGGCGATAGACCTTCGCCCGCTCCGACTGCCACGACCCGAACACCGCGCCGATCGCGCCCCACAATTGATCCTGCACGTCCTGCGGGAAGGGCTTGTGCCACTGCTCCGCGACGAGGCCCTTGTAGGTCTTGACGAGGCCGCGCAGATCGTCGGCCGAAAGCTCGGTATCGAGGGTGAAACCCTTGTCTTCCTTGGCGATCTCCAGCGCTTCCTCGAACGCGCCATGATCGAGCTCCAGCACGACGTCCGAATACATCTGGATGAAGCGGCGGTAGCTGTCCCAGGCGAAGCGCGCGTCGCCCGAGGTGGCCGCCAGCCCCTCGACCGTCTGGTCGTTGAGGCCGAGGTTGAGCACCGTATCCATCATGCCGGGCATCGAGGTGCGCGCGCCCGAGCGGACCGAGACGAGCAAGGGATCGGCATGATCGCCGAAGCGCTTGCCGGTGATGCCCTCGATATGCGCGATACCCTTCGCGACCTCGCCCTTCAGGCTTTCGGGGAAGGCGCCGCCCTCGTCGTAATAGCGGGTGCACATCGCGGTCGAGATGGTGAAACCCGGCGGCACCGGCAGGCCGATACCCGCCATGCCATCCAGGTTGGCGCCCTTGCCGCCGAGCAGATTCCTGTCGCCCCCATGACCTCCGACTCCGCCGTCCGAGACGCCGCCGCCGAAGCGATAGACGTAGCGCTGGGTCGTATCGTTCTTGGGTAGGCTGGCCATGCGATCCCTGTTCGTTAACGCTCAATACCAAGCTCCGGCGCCTAACCGGAGCCGTGCGGACGGTCCAGCCCCCGGGCATAGCGGGGCGAAAGTCATGGCCTTCGTGGCCTTTGCGCCCCCGAGTGGCTTTCGTGGCCTTCGCCCCGATCCTCCCCTGCAAGGGGAGGTGGCGCGCCGCAGGCGCGTCGGAGGGGTGTAACCCCATCGAGAGCGCGACACCCCTCCGTCATTCCTTCGGAATGCCACCTCCCCTTGCAGGGGAGGATCGAAAAGTGCCGTCACCCCGCGATCTTCGAGAAATCCGCCACCCGGTCAACCGCATCGCGCACCCGCGCCAGCAGGCCGAGCCGCGCCCGCCGCTTCGCCGGATCGGCATCGTCGACCCTGACATGATCGAGAAACGCATAGACCGGCCCCCGCAACCCGCTGAGCGTACGCATCGCCCCTTCGAAATCCTCTCCCGCAATCGCCGCCTCCGCCAGAGGCTCCGCCGACTCGAGCGCGCCGATCAACGCGCTTTCCTCAGTCTGCAATTCATAACCATATTGGTTCGCAGATGTCAAGGATTCGATCTCCTCGCTGTCTTTCTTTGTCTCGGCAGCAAGGATATTCGCGGCGCGCTTGTAACCAGCGAGGAGATCGATCCCATCCTGCGTCCCCACGAACGCCTGCAACGCCTTCACCCGCGCGAGCAGCCGCACGAGATCATCCTCCCCGCCGAGGGCAAATACGGCGTCGATCAGGTCGTGCCGGACACCGGCCTCGCGCTGCTGGACCTTGAGGCGTTCGATCACAAAGTCGAACACGCTTTTGTCGAGGAAGATATGCCGCCCGTAATCCTTTTCACCCATGAACGCCTGACTGGCTTCCTTGCTCATGCCGCGGATGAAATGTTGGCCAAGAAACATCCATGTCCTGCCGACCAAATCGACAAAACCATATCGCATATCGTTGCGCAGGATTAATTCGATCGCACCGACCGCCGCCCGGCGGAGGGCATAAGGATCGCGCGATCCCGTCGGCTTTTCGTCGATTCCAAAGAATCCAACCAACGTGTCCAGCTTGTCCGCAAGGCTCACCGCCACCGTCACCGGCGCGGTCGGCACGTCGTCGCCCTGGCCGACGGGTTTGTAATGGTCGCGGATCGCGTCGGCGATGCGGGGGTCGAGGCCTTGGTGCCGAGCGTAATAGCCGCCCATCACGCCCTGCAGCTCGGGGAATTCGCCGACCATGCCGGTGACGAGATCGGCCTTGCAGAGGCTGGCGGCGGTTTCGGCGAGGGCGGCGAGCGAAAGTTCCTCTCCAAGCTTGTCTTGGGGAGGGGGACCAGCCGAAGGCTGGTGGAGGGGCATTCCTCCGGGTGAGGGATTTGCCCCTCCACCATGCTGCGCATGGTCCCCCTCCCCGAGCAAGCTCGGAGAGGAACTATGCACAATCCCCTCTTCCACCAGCCAGCGGGCGAGCTTGGCGACCCGCTCGACCTTGTCGGCCACGGTGCCGAGCTTTTCGTGGAAGACGATCTGCGAAAGTTTCTTCGCCTGATCCTCAAGCTTAACCTTCTGGTCCTGCTCCCAGAAGAAGCGCGCATCGGAAAGCCGCGCGGCAAGCACCTTGCGGTTGCCGGCGACGATCGCCTCCCCGCCGTCCGCCGCATCGATATTGGCGGTGCAGATGAAGTTGGGCGCCAACCGCCCCTCGCCGTCGGCCAGCACGAAATATTTCTGGTTGGTGCGCAGCGTCAACTGGATGACCTCGCGCGGCACTTCCAGGAAAGCCGGATCGAAACGCCCAAGCAGCGGCACCGGCCATTCGGTAAGCCCCGCATTCTCCGCGACCAGCCCCTCGTCGGCGATCAGGCGCAGGCCGCGCGCCTCGGCCAGCGCGCGCGCCGCGCCCTCGATGATCCCGCGCCTTTCGGCCGCGTCGACGATGACGTGGCACATGCGCAATTTCTCGGCATAATCCGCCGCCGAGCCGATGGTGATCGGCCCCGGATGGTGGAAGCGGTGGCCGACGGTCGCGGCGCCGGAGGCGATCCCCTCGATGTCGAACGGCACCACATCCTCGCCGAATAAGGCGACGATACCCTGCAGCGGGCGCACCCAGCGCAACGAGGACGTGCTGGCCGAGGCATTGCCCCAGCGCATCGCTTTGGGCCACGGGAAGGCGCGGATGACGGCGGGGATCGCCTCGGCCAGCACCGCGGCGGTGGCGCGGCCGGGCTTCTCTACGACGGCGAACAGCACGCCGTCACGCTCGGTCAGCCGATCGGCGGTGAGGCCGGTCTTGCGCAGGAACCCCTCCAGCGCCTGCGGCGGGGCGCCGGCGCGCGGGCCTTTGGTCTCCTCGCGTACCGCTTCGGTAGCGGCCGGCAGATCGCGCGCGATCAGCGCGAGGCGACGGGGGGTGGTGTAGGTCTCGATCGCCGCGGCCTTCAGCCCGGCCCTGGCCAGTTCGCCTTCGAACAGCCGCCGGAGATCGGCACACGCCTTCTCCTGCATCCGCGCGGGGATTTCCTCGGAGAGGAGTTCGAGGAGGAAATCGGTCACGCGAAATCCTCCCCGGCACGGGGAGGATCGGGTGGAACGGCGCTCACGCCGTCCACCCGTTGTGCGCCATCCACGCCTCGCACGCGCCCTTCGCCAGATCGCGGACGCGGCCGATATAGGCCTGCCGCTCGGCGACCGAGATCACCCCGCGCGCCTGCAGGGTGTTGAAGATGTGGCTCGCCTTGATCGCCTGCTCATAGGCCGGGATCGGCAGCTTCGCCTCGATCAGCGCGCGCGCCTCGTCGGCGGCGAAGGCGAAGCTCTTGAACAGCCTGTCGGTGTTCGCCGCCTCGAAATTGTAGGCGCTCATCTGGCGCTCGTTTTCGAGGAAGACGTCGCCATAGGTCATCGCCGGGCGGCCATCGATCGGATCGTTATACACCAGATCGAAGATCGAATCCTTGTTCTGCACATACATCGCCAGCCGTTCGAGCCCGTAGGTCAGCTCGCCCGAGACGGGCTTGCAGTCGAAGCCGCCCATCTGCTGGAAATAGGTGTATTGCGAGACTTCCATCCCGTCGCACCACACCTCCCAGCCGAGGCCCCAGGCGCCGAGCGTCGGGCTCTCCCAATCGTCCTCGACGAAACGGATATCGTGCGCCGTGAAATCGATGCCGATCGCGGCGAGGCTGCCGAGATACAGCGCCTGCATGGCCTGCGGACTGGGCTTCAGGATCACCTGATATTGGAAGTAAGCGCCGAGCCGATTGGGGTTCTCGCCGTAGCGGCCGTCGGTCGGTCGGCGGCAGGGCTGGACGAAGGCGGCGTTCCACGGATCGGGGCCGAGCGCGCGCA
>CAXTMT010000232.1:0-4225 GCA_964245355.1 uncultured Sphingomonadaceae bacterium | reverse complement strand
GGCCGGATTTATGCGCGACGAGTCGGCCATAAATCGGTCGGACGACGAGATACAGGTCTCCGATCAGGTCGAGCACCGCCTGCCGGACGCATTCATCCGGGAATCGGAACTTGATGTCGATCGGCCCGCTCGGCGAAATATTGACGATCGACAGCCTGCCGCCGCCCGGCACCACGCGCTGGGTCGCGCGGCGCAAGGCCGAGGTGGTCGCCGCCGTCGAGGGCGGGCTGCTCAGCTTCGAACAGGTCAGCCGGCGCTACGGCCTGACGATCGAGGAGTTCGCCGCGTGGCAGACTGCGGTCCAGCGATCGGGCATGGCGGGACTGCGGGTGACGCGGCTCCAGCATTACCGGACGCTTTACCGACGCCAGCCGGTGGCCTGACCACGGCTCGGCGCTGTCCGGACACGGTTCGCCGCCGATGATCGAGGGAACCCATCGCCCCTTTTGTGCGTCTACCCTCCATACCGCCGCTTGCGCATGGTGCCAGCGGGGCTTTTGGAGAGCGAACATGGGTCTCATTCTATGGCTCGTCATCGGCGGCGTGATCGGCTGGCTCGCCAGCATCGTGATGCGGACCGATGCGCAGCAGGGGATTTTCCTCAACATCATCGTCGGCATCATCGGCGCCTTCGTCGGCGGGCTGATCTTCACCGGAGGCTCGATCAACAACCAGCCGCTGACCATCTACACCTTCCTGACCTCGCTGCTGGGCGCCGTCGTCCTGCTCGCGATCGTCAATCTGGTTCGTCGCGGCGCCGTTCGCTAAACAGCGGGCACGTTCGGCATCGAAGGGCTGTCTCCCGACTAGGGAGGCGGCCTTTCTTGCGTTAAGGCGAGGCTGCGCGGGCGCACGTCCAGCTTTCCGTCCTCCACAATCAGTTCATTGAATTCCGGCGGCGTCGAGCGGGTGCGTTCAGAAAGCGTACCGGCGCCGATCAGGCGGATACTTGCATCGCCCACCGACCAGGCGACATCAAAGGCATCGTGAACATGGCCGCTGAGCACCGCGCCCGCGCCCGCGCTGGCCAGCAACGCCAGCGCCGCCGTGCCGCCCTGGGTGTCGCCATGCCCTTCGAAATCGGTGCGGACGAGCGGGTGGTGACAGGTCACGATGGCCACCTGCGCCGGCCGCCTGGCGGCCAGGATATCGAGCGCCGCCTTCAATCCCGATTGCGACACCCGCCCCCAGGCGAGGCTGCGCAGCTGAAAACGCGCCGTGGTGCGCAGCGGTACGATCAGCACATCGTCGCGATCGATCGGCCGTTCGATCGCGCGCTCGACGCGGGCATAGCGCTTGTAGGGGTCGAGCAGCCGCCGAAACGGATTGTAATAAGGCAGATCGTGGTTGCCCGGTTCGATCGTCACCGGCACCCCCAGCGTCTCGAGCCAATGGCAGGCCGCCGCAAATTCCCGGCTTCGCGCCCGCATCGTCAGATCGCCGGTGCAGACGACGATATCGGGCCGCTCCTCACGCACGATCTCGGCAAAGCGCGCCACCGCCACCTTGTCCTCGCGGCCGAAATGTGGGTCGGAGACGTGGAAAAGGCGGGTGGACATCGAAGGGAAGCGCGCCATCGCCACAGGTGTTCCAAAGCCCCTTCCCTTCAGGGGAGAGGGAGAAGACCGCTTCCCCTTGCAGGGCGGGACGTAGGCTGACACAGCCGCCGGGAAAGGAGACGATCCCATGCCCCAGGAAACGACCCGGATCGAAACCCGTGACGGCACCTGCCCCGCTTATGTCTTCACCCCCGAGGGCAAAGGCCCGTGGCCCGGCGTGATCCTGTTCATGGATGCGCTTGCTATCCGTCCTGCGCTGCTCGCGCATGCGCAACGGCTCGCCGATAACGGCTATCTCGTCCTGCTGCCGGATCTTTATTATCGCAGCGGTCCCTACGAAGCGTTCGATCCCAAGGACGTGTTCAAAGGCGATCTGCGCGCGATCCTCGGCCCCTATATGGCCAAGAGCGGCTATCGCGAGGCGGCGGCCGATTCCGCTTTCTTCCTCGCCTATCTCGACAGCCGCAGTGACCTTGCCGGGCCGAAGATCGGCGTGACCGGCTATTGCATGGGCGGCGCGATCGCGATCACCGCAGCGGGCATGTTCCCCGATCGCATCGCGGCGGCCGCCAGCTTCCACGGCGGCATGCTCGCCACCGACAAACCCGAGAGCCCCAGCCTGCTCGTCCCGCACATCAAGGGCGAGGTCTATGTCGGCGTGGCGGATAACGACGGCAGCTACCCGCCCGATATGGGCGAGCGTCTGGTCGCGGCGCTGGAAAAGGCCGGCATAACCTATCGCCATGAGCGCTATCCGGGCGCGCTGCACGGTTGGACGCAGACCGATTTCCCGGTCTACGACGAGCCGGCCGCCGAGCGCCACTGGGTCGAGCTGGTCGCGCTGTTCAAACGCACCATCGGCTGAGGAAGTGGCGCTGACCCCGATCCTGCTGCTCGTCGCCTCGAACCTGTTCATGACGGCCGCGTGGTACGGCCACCTGCGCTTCCTGCCACACAGCTCGATCTGGGTGGCGATCCTCGTCGGCTGGGGGATCGCACTGTTCGAATATTGCCTCGCCGTCCCCGCCAACCGCATCGGCCACGAGCACGGCCTGACGACCGCCCAGCTCAAGATCATCCAGGAATGCGTGACGCTGGCGGTCTTCGCGCTTTTCTCGGTGGTGGTGCTGAAAGAGGCGCTGAGCTGGCGTTATCTGGGCGCGGCGCTCTGTATGGGCGGGGCTGCGGCTTTCATGTTCGTCGGGAAATAGGGCAGCTATGGGTGGAATCGAGACAGGCAGCTTTAGGTTTGTAAGCCTAGGAAACTGCCGGTCGCGCCTAGCCAATGCGAAATGGCTAAGCGGTCGCTGACTCGGGCGTCTTCTTGGGCCGGCCCCCCAATTTCCCATTCTCGCGCGAAGCCGTCGTCCTCGCGTCCCGGCGCGACCAATGCAGGGGGCCGAGAAATCCCTCCAAGAGCTTCGGAATCGAAAAGAACGCATTCAATCGCGGAAAATGGATAGACCCACCCGCTCCTACAATTTCGACCTCGCTCAATTCGCTCGCATTGGCACGTTCGAGGCCAAAGGCCGATCGCGGATCGAACGACAGATCGAGCCCCGTATCCAGGTGAATAACGATACGGTGATGATCGCGATCAAAATTGGCAGAAAGAGCGTACGGACGCAGCGCACGTCCACGCTTGCCGCCCTCTAGAAAGGCGTCTTGGGTGATCGCCTTGAACTTAGCCATGAACCCGTCTCCATTCCGTACAACATTCTTCAAGCTTGTCCGCGATCTCTTCACCCAGCTCGTTCAGCTGCCTCAATTTCCACGAACCCTCGTGATCCCAATATTTAACCGGCCCCTCAGGGCAGTTCAATCCAAACCGCGCGTCGAGCCCTTTCCCGTAGGTATGCACATGCGCAGGCTGGTGATCGTTCGAATTGACCGCCACGCAAAAGTCTCGTTTGCTCCGGAAAACCTGGCCCAGTCTATCCAGCATAAAACCTAAGTGCGATCTAGGTTATTTCAGGAAGCTTAACGAGTCCAGCGATTTGAGAGTTCCCCGTCTCGAACCGCGTTCGACGGCCACTTTAGGGCGGCACAAAACGGCAAGGAACGAACGACATTGCGTCGGAAGCCGACCCGCCCCCCCTGGCTCGAGCCGGCCCAAACCACCTCCCTTACAATTCCCTCACCGACCTGCTATATCAAGCGCCGCTACCCAGTCGCAAATCGACGGTTTTCGGCTTTGCGGCCACTTCCTTCCTTCCCTGCCCTCGGCCTGCACAAGGCTGCCATTTCGCACGCCGTATCAGTAAGGAAACTCCCATGGCCATCACCGGCACCGTCAAATTCTTCAACGCCGACAACGAAAAGTGCTTCGGCTTCATTCAGCCCGAGGACGGCAGCGCCGATGTGTTCGTTCACATCAGCGCCGTCGAGCGTGCCGGCATGAACTCGCTGGAGCAGAACGAGCGCGTTCAGTACGAGCTCGAGACCGGGCGCAACGGCCGCACCAGCGCCGTCAACCTTCAGGCCGCCTGAAGACACGATCGGGCGCGGGGAGTGATCTCCGCGCCCCACCCGCTTCCCTTTTCCCAAGCGTCGCACGGAAAAACGCACGATGAGCGATCTCACCTTCTACCAATCGCGCCGCGACGAGATGCGCAAGGCCGCCGAGGAAGCCACGCTGGCGAACGTCCGCGAACGCTGCGAACGTG
>CAXTMT010000231.1:0-4262 GCA_964245355.1 uncultured Sphingomonadaceae bacterium | reverse complement strand
AGGCGGACATGCCTTCCTTCTTGTCCTCGGTGGTGGTGAGGATCTGGAATAGGCGGCGTTCGGTGACGAGGCCCTGACTGAGCGTCGTCTCGAATGCCATGTCGACCAGTTCCTTGTTGATCATGCTCGCCATCGGCGGCATCGCGGCGATCGCCTGCGCGGCCTTCAGCGCCTCGTCGATCAGCTCGGCGGCGGGGACCACGCGCGCGACCAGCCCGCAACGCTCGGCCTCCTCGGCCCCCATCATCCGGCCGGTGAGCATCATGTCCATCGCCTTCGATTTGCCGATCGCGCGCGTCATGCGCTGGGTGCCGCCCATCGCCGGGGCCACGCCCAGCTTGATCTCGGGCTGGCCGAACTTTGCCGTGTCGGCGGCGATGATGAAATCGGCCATCATCGCGACTTCGCAGCCGCCGCCGAGCGCGAAGCCCGCCACCGCCGCGATCCACGGCTTGCGGGTGGCCGCGACGCGCGTCGTCCACTTCGAGAAGAAATCCTCCAGGAAGAAATCGGCACCGTCCTTGTCGACCATCTCCTTGATGTCGGCGCCGGCGGCGAACGCCTTCTCGCTGCCCGTGAGCACCAGGCAGCGCTGGGCGGGATCGGCATCGTAGGCGGCGAGCACGTCGATCAGATCGCCCAGCACCTGGCTGTTGAGCGCGTTCAGCGCCTGCGGACGGTTGATGCGGACGAGGGTGACGGCGTCGTGCCGCTCGATCAGGACGGTTTCATATTCGGCCATGCGGGGTCTCCAGCGGTATCGTGAGGTCAGCGAAGCGGGGTCCATTCCTCATCCGCGTCGAGCGGGGCGAAGATGCGGTCGATCATATGCTCGGTCACGCCCTCGGGCGTCGCCGGATCCCACTTCGGATCGTTGGTCTTGTCGACGAGCAGGGCGCGGACGCCCTCCAGGAAATCATTGCGCTGGCAGACGCGCGTGGCGACGCGATATTCGACCGTCATCTCCTCGGCGAAATCGACCTGCTCGCGGCCCTGGGCGAGCAGGCGAAGCGTGACCTTGCAGGCCTGCGGGCTTTTCGAGGCGAGGATGGTGTGCTGCCTGGTCGCCCATTCGGAGCCGTCGGCGGCGAGCGCGGCGAGGATTTCCTCCAGCACATCGGAGGCGAAGAGGCGATCGATCTCTTCGCGGTGCGCGAGGATCGCCGCTTCGGGAGCCGCAACCGATGCCGCATCGAGCAGGCGTTCAAGCGCGTCGGGATCGGCGAGGATATCGGCTTTGAGCGTCTCGATCGCCGCCGAGGGGATATAGTCGGTGGCGAGGCCGAGGGCGACACACTCCGCCCCATTCAGCCGCGCGCCGGTGAGGCCGATATACTCGCCCGTCCGGCCGGGCAGCCGCGACAGATACCAGCCGCCGCCCACATCGGTGAGCAGACCGATGCCGGTCTCGGGCATGGCGAAGGTCGTCCGCTCGGTCGCGATCCGGTAGCGCGCCGGTGCCGAGATGCCGACGCCGCCGCCCATCACGATACCGTCGACGATCGCGACGATTGGCTTGGCAAAAGTGAACATCAGATGGTTGAGGCGATATTCCTCGTGGAAGAAGGCGCGGGCCGCGACGCCGTCCTTGCTCCCGCTCTCCCAGATCGCGCGCACGTCGCCGCCCGCGCAGAAGCCCCGGCCCTCAGCGTGATCGACCAACACCAGGCGCACGGCGGGATCCTCGCGCCACGCGACCAGCGCCTCCAGCATCGCGGTGCACATCGCGTGGGTCAGCGCGTGGATCGCCTTCGGGCGGTTGAGCCGCAACCGGCCGACGCCGTTCTCGACCGAGATCAGGACCTGGTCGGTCACTGCCGGGTAAGCTCGCGGCCGACGATCATCCGCATCACCTGGTTGGTGCCCTCGAGGATCGAATGGACGCGCAGATCGCGCCAGAAGCGCTCGATCGGATAATCCATCAGATAGCCGTAGCCGCCGTGCAATTGCAGCGCGCGATCGACCACCGAGGAGCCGGTGTCGGTCGCCAGCCTTTTGGCCATTGCGGCGAAGCGGGTCTTGTCGGGCGCGTTCGCCGTCACCTTGGCGGCGGCGACATAGAGCAAAGCGCGCGCCGCTTCGAGGTCGGTCGCCATATCGGCCAGCGTGAATTGCGTGTTCTGGAAATCCGCGATCGCCTTGCCGAACTGCTTGCGATCCTTGGTATAGCGCACTGATTCATCGAGGCAGCGCTGCGCCCCGCCGAGCGAGCAGGCGCCGATATTGAGCCGGCCGCCATCCAGCCCCATCATCGCGAAGCGGAAGCCCTCGCCCTCCTGCCCGACGCGATTGGCGACGGGTACGCGTACTTCGTCGAAGATCACCTGCGCGGTCGGCTGGGCGTGCCAGCCGAGCTTGCGCTCGTTCGCGCCGAACGAGACGCCGGGCATGTCCTTCTCGATCACCAGGCAACTGATGCCTTTCGGTCCCGGCTCGCCGGTGCGGACCATCGTCACGTAAATCTCATTCTCGCCCGCGCCCGAGATGAACTGCTTGGTGCCGGTGACGACATAATGATCGCCGTCGAGGCGCGCGCCGGTCTTGAGCGCCGCCGCATCGGAGCCCGAGCCCGGCTCGGTCAGGCAATAGCTGGCGATCCTGTCCATCGTGACGAGGCTCGGCAGGTAACGGCCCTTCAGCTCCGCCGAGCCGAAGCGATCGATCATCCAGCTCGCCATATTGTGGATCGAGATGAAGGCGCTGGTCGCCGGGCAGCCGTATGCCATCGCCTCCATGATCAGCGCCGCTTCGAGACGGCCGAGGTTGATCCCGCCGCTCTCCTCGCTGACGTAGATCGCCGCGAAGCCGAGTTCGGCGGCTTCCCTGATCGTGTCCTTCGGGAAGATGTGCTTCTCGTCCCACTCGGCCGCGAACGGCGTGATGCGATCGGCGGTGAAGCGCCGCGCAAGCTCCTGAATCTCGCGCTGATCGCCAGTTAGATCAAATTGGGGGGTCAGGTCGAACTGGTCGGTCACGTCTTTATCCTCACCCTCTTTTGCATCGTTCTGCAGCGACCTTGCCAAAATGAACCCGCTGGAAAAAGGCCCGATCGCGATCGTCACCAGTCAGGCCGTCACCGTAGAAATGTAGCTGCGCAGGAGGCTCGTCGCCGTGCGTTTCCTCGACGAGGTAGCCGTTGAAGCCCGTCCGCCCGGTTGCCCGATTGACGACGATGCCGTCGATCGTCGCGAAAAGAGTTCTCGTGTTGCCCGACGCTTCCGAACAGCAGCCGGCATAGACGGTGACGGCGCCTGTCGTCGTTTGAAATTTATAGATTGCGAAGTCAGGCCCCCCGCCCTCCATCAGCCGATCGCCCGAAATCCAGGCGGCGCCTACGCAGGTTCCGTCCTGCGCCAACGCCGCAGCCGACGGCATCATCGATACCGCCAGCCAGAACGCGACGCTGAGCGCACGCAACATCCGATCACCCCATCGTCGGGATGATGAACGCGCTGTCCCCCGCCCCGCCGTCGGGCCAGCGCTGGGTGACGGTCTTCACCTTCGTCCAGAAGCGCAGGCCTTCCATGCCGTATTGGTTGTGATCGCCGAACGCCGAGCGCTTCCAGCCGCCGAAGCTGTGGTAGCTGACCGGCACCGGGATCGGCACGTTGATGCCGACCATGCCGACGTTGACCCGCGCCGCGAATTCGCGCGCCGCATGGCCGTTGCGGGTGAAGATCGCGACGCCGTTGCCGTACTGATGCGTCGAGGGCAGCTCCAGCGCCTCCTCGAAGGTCTTGGCGCGGACGATCTGGAGCACCGGCCCGAAAATCTCTTCCTTGTAGGCGGACATGTCCGGCGTGACGTGATCGAACAGGCTGGGGCCGACGAAGAAGCCGTCCTCATAACCCTGGAGCTTGAAGCCGCGCCCGTCGACGACCAGTTCGGCGCCTTCGTCGACCCCGGTCTGGATCCAATTCTCGATCTTCTGCTTGTGCATCGCGGTGACGACCGGGCCGTATTGCGCCTCGGGATCGGAGGAGATGCCGACGCGCAGCCTGTCGATCGCGGCGACCAGCTTCTCGCGCAGACGATCGGCGGTCTCCTCGCCGACCGGCACCGCGACGGGCAGCGCCATGCAGCGCTCGCCGGCCGAGCCATACGCCGCGCCGATCAGATCGTTGACCGCCTGGTCCATGTCGGCATCGGGCATGACGATGCCGTGGTTCTTGGCCCCGCCCATCGCCTGGACGCGCTTGCCGGCGGCGCCGCCGCGCGAATAGACGTAATTCGCCATGTAGGACCAGCCGACGAAGCGAAAC
>CAXTMT010000230.1:0-4281 GCA_964245355.1 uncultured Sphingomonadaceae bacterium | reverse complement strand
GGCCAGCAGGAAGGCGCGACGGATCACGGATTGCGATCGTTCGCCGCGCGGCAATCCTCGACGATGGCCAAGGCCGTCGCGAAGGCCTGCTCCACATCCATCGCCGACGTATCGAGCAGATGCGCATCTTCGGCCATGCGGAGCGGCGCTGCAGATCGCGCCGAGTCACGTTCGTCGCGGGCGCGGATGTCGGTCAGGACATGCTCCACCGTCACGTCGAGCCCCATGCCGACGAGTTCGCGGAAGCGGCGGTTGGCGCGCACTTCGGGCGAGGCGGTGACGAACAGTTTGGCCGGCGCATAAGGCGCGATCACCGTGCCGATGTCACGCCCGTCGAGCACCGCGCCGCCGGACTGTGCGGCGAAGCTCTTCTGCCGCTCCAAGAGCGCTGCCCGCACGTCCGGATGCGCCGAAACGATCGATGCCGCCTTGCCCGCCGCTTCCGATTTCAGGCCGGGATCGTGCAGCATCGCCTCGCTGAAACCGCAGGCATCGAGAGCCTCCTGCGGGGAAGCGGGATCGCCGCCGGCGCGCAACACGCCAATGCCCACCGCCCGGTAGAGCAGACCGGTGTCGAGGTGCGGCAGATCGTAATGCGCCGCGAGCCGCCTGGCGACCGTGCCCTTGCCGCTGGCGGCGGGTCCATCGACGGCGATGATCATGCGGCTTTCCTCGTCATCAACGCTTTTATCAGGCCAAACGCCGCGATGAGCCCCCAGCTGATCTCCAGCACCATCGACGCCAGGTTGAAATGCACCGCCAGCGAGATGACCAGCAAGACCGCGCCGACCAAATTCACCGCGTTGAACAAACGGAAGTCGATCGTCTTGGCGATGTTGCTGTAAAGGTAGGCGGCGATGAACAAACCGCTGCCGAACAGGCCGAGCCCGTCTGCCAGCATCCCGTTCATACCTCCACCCCCAGGCTTTGCATCATCTCGGCGAAACCGGGGAAGCTGGTAGCGACCGGGCTCATATCGTCGATCGTGACGGCATGCTTCGCGGCAAGGCCGGCGACGGCGAAACTCATCGCGATGCGGTGATCGAGTTCGGCGGCGATTTCCACCGGGCCGTTCGCGGCGAGAAGTTCGCCGTCGCTGCCGTCGATGATCAGCCCATCGGCGCTTTCCTCGACGCGGGCACCCAAACGGGCGAGACCGCGTGCCATCAGCGCCAGCCTGTCGCTTTCCTTGACGCGCAACTCCTCCAGCCCGCGCGTGACGGTGCGGCCCTTGGCGAGCGCCGCGGCGACGAAGAGGATCGGGAATTCGTCGATCATGCTCGGCGCGATTTCGGGGGGCACGTCGATGCCGGTGAGCGCCGAACCGCGCACACGCAGGTCCGCCACCGGCTCGCCGCCGATTTCGCGCGGGTTCAGTTCGTCGATCGAGCCGCCCATCGCGCGCAGCATCGCGAACAGGCCGGCGCGGGTGGGGTTGAGGCCGACATTCTCGACGACGATATCCGATCCCGGCACAAGCAGCGCCGCTACCACCGGGAACGCCGCCGAGGAGGGATCGCCCGGCACGACGATATGCTGCGGCCGAAGCTCTGCCTCACCGTGGATGGAGATCACCCGCGCGCCATCCTCCTCGCCGATTTCCAGCGTCGCGCCGAAGCCGCGCAGCATCCGCTCGCTATGGTCGCGCGTCGGCACCGGCTCGATCACCCGCGTGATCCCCGGCGCGTTGAGCCCGGCCAGCAGTATCGCCGACTTCACCTGCGCCGAGGCGACCGGCAGCCGATAGCGGATCGGCACCGCCGGGCAGAGGCCGCGCACCATCAGCGGCAGGCGCCCGCCCGGCGAAGCAGTGATCGCGGCGCCCATCAGTCCGAGCGGATCGATCACGCGTCCCATCGGCCGCTTCGAAAGCGAGGCGTCGCCGGTGAAGGCGACGGTAATCGGATGGCTCGCGACGAGGCCCATCAGCAGCCGCGTCGAGGTGCCCGAATTGCCCATCTCCAGCGCGGTCTGCGGCTGGAGCAGTCCGCCGACGCCGACGCCGCTCACCGTCCACGCGTCACTATCGCGACTGTCGCGGCCGATCGTCGCCCCCATCGCGCGCCCGCCGCCCCCGTAGGCGGCGGATCCACTAACAAAATGCGCGCCCATGGCGCGCCGGGCGGCGGCGGTGGCGGGCCCGGGCGCCCCCCCCCCCCGCCCCCGCCCCCGCCTGCGGGGGGGGACCCCCAAAAAATCTGCCCCGCCTTGGCGAGCAGGGCGGCGGCGGTGGCGAGCACGTCCTCGCCCTCCAGCAGGCCCTCGATCCGCGTCTCGCCCACCGCAAGCGCCCCCAACATCAGCGATCGGTGCGAGATGGACTTGTCGCCCGGCACCCGTACGCGGCCGCAAAGAGGGCCGGGGGCCTTGAAGCTGGCCGGTTGCGCGCGCATCTGGAGCATAAGGCGCGGCTTTGACAGCGGCCCATGGCTCTGGCAAGGCGCCGGCCACGCTTTGCGGGCCGGAGGGGAGACTTCCCGCCGATGCCCGCCATATCCTTTGAATATCGGAGCTTGTGACCGTGGTGAAAGCTGAATGGGGCGCCAAGCGCACCTGTCCGAAGTGCGCGACGCGCTTTTATGATCTGGGCAAGGACGATCCCGTCACCTGCGTCGAATGCGGCTCGCAGTGGCAGCCCGATCCCGTGCTGAAATCGAAGCAGCCGCTTCCGTTCGACGCCCCCAAGCCCGCCGTGCAGAAGGAGACCGAGGATTCGGATCTCGCCTCCGAACTGGGTGTGGATGAAGACGAAGAGCCCAATGCCGACGACGATGTCGATCTCGGCGGAGACGACGATATCGGCGTCGCCACCGGCAACGAAGACGAGGATCATTGATCTTCGGATAAGGTGAAGCGCGCTTCGGGCGGTGCGCATAGGGTCTTGCGACCCTGCGCGAGCTGACCTAAAGCGCGCGCTCCGCCGGCCCCCAGGCCGGCGATAGGGACGCCGCTTCAAGCGGGTCCGCCAGGGATGTGGGGCCGTAGCTCAGCTGGGAGAGCGTCGCGATGGCATTGCGAAGGTCTGGGGTTCGATCCCCCACGGCTCCACCATTCCTGCATCGGAGGGGATGATCGGTCTGCTCGGGTCGCGCAGTTCGCTTTAGACTTGGCCGTCCTTATCTTCGCTCTTCTCGATCCGCGCGAGCAGTGCCTCGACCTGCACCTGCGCCCCGGCCGTCACGGTCAGCTCGGCCACCGTCCCGTCGAACGGCGCGGTGAGCGTATGCTCCATCTTCATCGCCTCCAGCGTAAGCAATTTCTGACCCTTGGCCACAACATCGCCCGCCGCCACCTCGACCGCGATCACCTTGCCCGGCATCGGCGCGAGGATCGCGCCGGAGCCGGCGGTCGCGCCGCCCTCGGCATCGCGCCGCCACGGGCTCAGCCGCCAGACCTGGCCCTGATCGGCAACGAACGGATCGTCCTCGCCGAGCTCGGGATAATATTCGCCCTCACCGACGAGCGCGACTTCGACCGGTGCATCGTCGAGCAGGAAGAAGGCGGTTTCCTTCGACGCGCCGTTCAGGCGGAAGCCCGGCTGATCGGTGAACGGGACCAGCTTCATCGCCGCCTGTGTCAGCATACGCGGCGCGGGCGTCGGCGGTGCGGTCATCGCCTCGCCGTCGCGACCGATCAGGCCGGTGTCGACATCGCCGCCCGCGAACGCCGGATGCTCCAGCGCGCGGACGAGGAAGGAGGCGTTGGTTTTGACCGGCCACACCGCCGTGCCGCTCACCATCTGTGCAAGCGCAACGCGGGCTGCGTCGCGATCGGCGCCATGGGCGATCATCTTGGCGATCATCGGATCGTAGAAGGGCGAAACCTCGGCACCTTCGTAAACCCCGGTGTCGACGCGACCGCCCGCCGCCTCGCCGAATTCCAGCATGTCGAGCTTGCCGATGCTCGGCAGGAAGCCTTTGGCCGGATCCTCCGCGTAAAGCCGCGCTTCCATCGCCCAGCCGTTTATCGAAAGCTCCTCCTGCCGCTTGGGCAGCGGTTCACCGCTCGCCACGCGCAGTTGCCATTCGACCAGATCCTGGCCCGTGATCTCCTCGGTCACCGGATGCTCGACCTGGAGGCGGGTGTTCATCTCCATGAACCAGATGCGATCGGCGCGCAGGCCCTCGCTGGCATCGGCGATGAACTCGATCGTGCCCGCGCCGATGTAATCGACCGCCTTGGCCGCCTTGACCGCCGCGTCGCAGATCGCCGCGCGCGTCTCGGCGTCCATGCCGGGGGCGGGCGCTTCCTCGATCACCTTCTGGTGGCGGCGCTGGAGCG
>CAXTMT010000229.1:0-4286 GCA_964245355.1 uncultured Sphingomonadaceae bacterium | reverse complement strand
GTAGGCGTTCCGCTTGCAACGGTCGGCGATTGGAGCTTCACCTCGAGATAGGCTGGCAGTTAGAAAGCCGTTTATGCAGATTTCGACAATAAGCTACGGATCACGTGCGGTTCGTTGGGCGCCTTGGGCGCTGGCCGCCATCGTTTATCTGGCCAAGCTTTCGATCGCGCTCCGCAAGGCAGGTTGGAATGTCGCCTACTGGTCGAACTGGTGGGATCAGAGCCAATATTGGCGATCGGCCAAATCTTTGGCGAGCCTTGATTTCCATGCTCGCGAGCATTGGTATCCGCTCCTATATCCTTTGCTGGAAGCGCCCTTCACGCGCCTGACGCCGGCAGCGCCCTTTGTCATCCTTGACCTGATGCTTTTCCTCTTTGCGAGTGTCGGTTTCGTCCGCGTCGCTTCGCGGTTTGGCGTCGGACGTTGGTTCGCGATGGGGGTTTTTTGCCTGACGACGATACTCTACCCCGAGGTCGGTAATAGCTGGATCGAACCCTGGACCACGACCTTGTCGGCCTGCCTGATCTGGCTGGCACTGGCCGACGCGCTGGACAGGTTGTTCCTCGAGACGCGGGTGCCGACGCGTTGGAGAACGGCGCGGCTGGGGCTAATTCTCGGAGCGATCCCGTTGGCCAGGCCGGCCGATCTGGTGACCGCTGCTGTGATCTTTCTCTTCATCGCGATCATCGAATTGCGCAAACGAGACGGATTCCGATCGCTGGGTCTCGTGATTCTTGCCGGCGTCGCGGTTATTGCTGCCTATCTTCTCCTACATGGTGCGATCTACGGTACGCGCCCAACGACCTACATGCGTATGTCGGCGGAATATGGCGTGGTGCCGACTTGGCTGGCGTGGAAAGCCTATCTGATCCTGATCGAACCACTGCCTTGGTTCCCGTTCGGCCAGGGATTGCTGCAACTGTGTCCCTGGATCGTGTTGGGAACCGCAGGACTGATCGCAGGATGCTTCTTCGGCACTGGCAAGAATCGGATTGCTTCGGTGCTCCTCTTAACAGTCACCCTGCTCTATTTGTGGTGTATGCTCTGCTATGTCGATCTGTTGCCCACCGGTTTATGGAAATGGGGCAACGTCAATTACTTCAAATGGCTGCTTCCGCTTTTCGGGTTGTTTGTGATCGTGCTGGCTCAGCAGGTGCGCAAGCAACCATGGGCGGCCGGGCTCAGTCTTGTATCGGTTCTCGCCATGGCATCCGTTCATGCGATGCCGATACCGGCAGCGCCTGGGGAGCCGGCCCGAGCATTACGCATCGATGTCCCGTTCGCCAATTTCGAGACCGGTTACATGGCGCAATCAATGGTTCGCGATCGTATCGGCGTTTTACGTAATACCTTCGAATATCATCAGGTGCCCAATGGAGGCGCGCTTTTGGCGATCGCGCAGAAGCGCGATTTTCAAGGCGATGAATCATGGTTCCAGCAGGCGCCTCCTTCGATCCTTTGGCCCCAAGGCGCGGGTGCCAGACGTGGCGTCCTCGGCGGCGCCCCCCGCCACCCCTCGGCTCGCCTTGGTGTCCGCTGGTCGATCGGGCTGCCTTGCTGGCTGCCGCCTTATCCCTGCGGTTTCGCCGCCCGAACACATTGAGCGAGGTGTTGTTAAGGAGATAAAAGGCGATCCGGTGTACCATCGCTGATGCTCACTGCTGACTATCGTCTTCTCCAGCGTCGTCCGGCAACTGGCGGAAGTAACCGGCGACCCAGCCGCTTTCGCAGTAGCGCGGGTCGGTCGAGCGGGCGAGGTCGTGGCCGATCGGGGTGCAGGGGCGGGTCACATCGGAAAGATCGGCGGCCATGGGCCGTGGCCATACCGCCAGCGGGTGATCGTGATCGCGGCGCCAGGCGGCCACTTCGGCGGGCCAGGATGGTCCTTGGCGTACTTCGGGGATGGGGTCGAAGTAAAGGATCGCTCCCTCGCGCAGGAACAGCAAGCAGAGCAACGCCGCGATCCACCGGCCCCGCGATCCCTGCCGCATCGCCATCACGACCAGCGCAAGCCCTAGCAACACCAGCGGCAGATAATTGTAACGCTCGGCCGCGCGGACGCTGAACAGATCGCTGACGTCGATCACCACCATGCCGTAACCGAAAGAAGCGGCGGCGATGCCGAGGCCGGCGAGCACCAGCCAGATCGCCGCGTCGCGCTGCCGGATCGCCGCCACGATCAGCGCGCCGAACAGCAGCACCGCCAGCGCCGCCATCCACAGCCAGGCCGACGTTTCGTCGTCGGCGTGGGAATCGTCGATCCAGCTGCCGATGCTGTCGGCGCTGGCGAAGCCGAGCAGCGGCATCACGAGCAGGCGGATCATCGTCGTCACGGCGACGAGGCGGGGATCGAGCAAATGGCCGCGCATCGGATTGGCGCCGTAGAAGAACAGCAATTGCACCGCCGCGCCCACCGCCAGCGCCGCGATCTGGTACAGCCGCTCCCGGTCGCGATCGACCCACCAGCGCAGGGCGAACAGCGGCAGAAAGGCGATGACGGCAGGCCCGCAAAGCGGCGCGAAAAACAGAATGGCGGCATATCCCAACTGAGCAGCTCGCCCATGCGGTACGCCCAAGGCAAGGATCAGCGCGGTGCAGAGCGCCAGGTGGAATTGGATATGGAGGACGTTGAGGAACACCTCCTCGGTCGCCGGCGCGATCGCCACCACCAGCAGCGCGGCGATCACCGCCGTTCGGCTCGCCAGCCAGGCAGCGCGACCGGTGAGGAGCAGGACGGCGGGCAGCAACTGCACCGCGAGCGCCGTCAGCATCGTCAGATAGGGCGCGCGCTCGAGCGACACGATGCCGCCCTTGACCAGTTCCACCACCACCAGCGTGGTCGCATTGGCGCCGACGTTCCAATAACCGGCGAACGGGCGGAACAGCGCATCGACCCACCCATGATGCCAGGCATAAGCGAAGAAAACCGTGCCCTCTTCGTCGAGGAAGCGACCGTGCATCCAGGCGCCCGGCAGGCGGAAGATCACCAGCAGCGCGAAGCAGAGAAGCAGCATGGCGCGCTGCCATCGACTGAACACCGCCCGTGCGCCGAGCATCGCGCGCGCATCGACGGTATCCCCCGGCCAGAGGCGATCGATCAGGCGGTTCGGCAAGGGTGTCGGCGGATCGGTCGATGATGCATGTTCGCCGATGGTAACGCGGGTTTTCGCGATGCACAATTTTCACGGTAATCTCGCGCGGCACTTGATTATCGCGCGGCCGCAGCGAAACTTGCGCGATGACGCCGCTCGATCCCGATCTGCTGCTGCGGGCTTATTCGGTCGGCGTGTTTCCGATGGCGAACAGCCGGGAGGCGGGGGATGTCTTCTGGGTCGAGCCCAAGAAGCGCGGCGTGTTGCCGCTCGATGGATTCCATCTCTCCAAGAGCCTCGCCAAAACGCTGAAATCGGGGCGCTTCACGATGACGGCGGACAAGGCGTTCGGCGCCGTGGTCGCGGCCTGCGCCGAATCGACCGCACGGCGGCCCGATACGTGGATCAATCCCGATATCGAGCGGGCTTACGGCGAACTCCACACGCGGGGCTACGCGCATTCGATCGAGACGTGGGAGGAGGGCCGGCTGGTCGGCGGCCTCTACGGCGTACGGCTGGGCGCGGCCTTCTTCGGCGAGAGTATGTTCAGCCGGGCGACCGATGCTTCGAAGGTGGCGCTCGCCCATCTCGTCGCGCGGTTGCGCTTCGGCGGTTTCAAGCTGCTCGATTGCCAGTTCCAGACCGATCATCTCCAGTCGCTCGGCGCGATCGAGATCGAGCGGGCGGATTATGTCGTGCTGTTGGACGATGCGCTGGGGCTGGCTTCGGCAGCGGGCTTTTCGTCGCTGGTCGCCGCCGATTTCTTCGCGCTCGATCGACCCGAGAAGGCGGCGGTCGAGGAGACGGTGTCCGGCCCGGTCTCGGCATGGCGCATCGTGCAGCTCTTGGGCCAGACGTCGTAGAGCGGATTTTCGACGACGTTGAGCGAGGGGCTCTCCTTGTAGAGCCAGCCCGAGAAGATGCGTCGCCAATGGCCGTCGACGCCCTGGAGATCGGCCTGGACGAAGGCGCCGGTGAGCTGTTCGCTCTCCCAGTCGGCGGTCTGGTCGCAGGCGCGCAGGCGGACGATCAGCGGGCCGATGCGCGCCGCCTCGCCGGGCTTCAGCGTGATGTCGCGCGAAACGCCGTCGCGCTTGTCGAGTACGCCCAGCACCGCGACGCGCTCGGCCGGCGTCTTCATGCGGGCGACCCAGGTGTCGAAATCCATCCGGACCTTGCGGACCGTCAGGCTCG
>CAXTMT010000228.1:0-4310 GCA_964245355.1 uncultured Sphingomonadaceae bacterium | reverse complement strand
CCCTCGATCGTCCAGTGGCCGCTGTTGTGGACGCGCGGCGCCATCTCGTTGAAGATCGGGCCGGCGGGGGTCGCGAAGAATTCGCAGGCGAGGACACCGATATAATCGAGCGCATCCGCCAGACGGACGGCCAGCAACGTCGCCTGCTGGATCTGGGTTTCGTCGACGCCCTCGACCGGTACGCTCGAGCGGCGAAGGATGCCGTCGCGGTGGTGGTTGGCGATGGCGTCGTACCGCTCGATCTGGCCTTCCATGCCGCGCGCGATCAGGATCGAGAATTCGCTGGTGAACTGGACGTGCGCCTCGAGGATCGCCGGTGCCTCGCCGATCGCGATCCACGCGGATTCGGCGCGTGCGCTGTCGGTGATCCGCGCCTGGCCGCGGCCGTCATAGCCGAAGCGGCGGGTCTTGAGCACGGCCGGGGTGCCGAGCTCGGTCAGCGCATTGTTCAGATCGGTCAGCGAATCGACCATCCGCCACGGCGCGGTGCGGCCGCCCTGATCGGCGGCGAAACCCTTCTCGATCGCGCGATCCTGCGCCACTTCGAGCGCGCGCGGATCGGGATAGACGCCGGGGACGCGGAGCAGCGAGCCGACCTCGACATTCTCGAACTCGTAGGTGACGACATCGACCTGCGCGGCGAAGTGCGCGACCGCCTGGGCATCCTCGTACAGCCCGCGCGTCCAGCGCGCCGCGACCTCCATCGCCGGGCCGCTGATGCCGGGTGCGTAGACGTGGGTGCGATAGCCCATTTTGGCGGCGGCGATGGCGAGCATCCGGCCGAGCTGGCCGCCGCCCATGATGCCGATCGTGCTGCCGGGCGGGATCATTCGGGGGCCTCGTCGACGCTTGCGGTCTGCGCCGCGCGCCAATCGGCGAGACGCCGGGCCAACGCTTCGTCGCCGAGCGCGAGGATCTGCGCGGCGAGCAGCCCGGCATTGATCGCCCCCGCCTCGCCGATCGCCAGCGTGGCGACGGGTACGCCGCCCGGCATCTGGACGATCGAGAGCAGGCTATCGAGCCCCGACAGCGCCTTCGATTGCACCGGTACGCCGAGCACCGGCAGCAGCGTCATCGAGGCGACCATGCCCGGCAGATGCGCCGCGCCGCCCGCGCCCGCGATGATGACCTTGTGCCCCGCCGCCGCCGCGCCTTTGGCGAAGCTCGCCAGCCGATCGGGGGTGCGGTGGGCGGAGACCACCTTGTCTTCGTGCGCGACGCCGATTTCGTCGAGAATCTTCGCGGCGCGCTGCATCGTCGCCCAGTCCGAGCGGCTGCCCATGACGATGGCGACGGGGGCGGTCACCGCTCGCTCAGATAATAACGATCGGTGGCGTTCAGCGCATCGTCCAGCTCGTAGACGATCGGCTTGCCGGTCGGAATCTCCAGCCCGGTGATCTCGTCATCGGGGATCGCCGACAGATGCTTGACCAGCGCCCGCAGCGAATTGCCGTGCGCCGAGATCACCACGCGCTGGCCGCTTTTCAATGCCGGCGCGATCCGCTTGTCCCAATAGGGCAGTACGCGCGCGATCGTGTCCTTCAGGCTCTCCGTATCTGGGATCGGAATGCCGGCATAGCGGCGGTCGGCGGTCAGATCATAGTCGCCACCCGGCGCCAGCACCGGCGGCGGGATATCGAACGAGCGGCGCCAGATCTTCACCTGATCGTCGCCATGCTTGGCCACCGTCTCGGCCTTGTCGAGACCGGTGAGCCCGCCATAATGGCGCTCGTTCAGCCGCCAATCCTTCTCCACCGGCAGCCACAACCGCCCCATCGCCTCGAGCGCGAGGTTCAAGGTCTTGATCGCGCGGGTCTGGAAGCTGGTGAAGCATTGATCGAAATCAAGCCCCTTGGCCGCCAGCAATTCGCCCGCCGCCTTCGCCTCGGCGATGCCCTGCTCGGTCAAATTCACGTCCCACCAGCCGGTGAAGCGATTCTCCAGATTCCATGCCGACTGGCCGTGACGGATGAGTACGAGAGTCGACACTATAAGCCCCCAGACGAATCTGCGCCTTTTAGCCTGACTTGCGCCTGAAACAACCGTTGCGGCGCGGCGATGGCTGGCGCACATCGTCGGAAAGAACCGAAAGGGATTTGGTTGATGACGAAGCTCGGGCTGATGCTGGCGACGGTGGCCGCAGGGGCGATGGCGGCGGGGGCGCCGACCCTTTCATGGGCGCAACCCGCCGACCAGCGCGCGCTGGAAACCGCATTCGATGCGCAGGTCAACCCGCAGGACGAGCGCGAATGGCTGCGCACCCTTTCGGCCGCGCCCAATCACGTCGGCTCCCCGCACGACAAATCCAATGCCGAGCTGGTGCTGAGCCTGTTCAAGGGCTGGGGTTGGGATGCGCGGATGGAGACCTTCCAGGTGCTCTACCCGACGCCGATCTCCACCACGGTCGAGATGATCGCGCCCGAGCATGTGACGCTCGGCGGGCAGGAACCGGCGGTGCCCGAGGATCCCTCGACCGCCGATCTTTCCGCCGCGCTTCCCCCGTACGTGGCCTATCAGGGTGACGGCGACGTCACCGCGCCGCTCGTCTACATCAACTACGGCATGCCCGCCGATTATGAGATGCTGGCCCGCGCCGGGGTCGACGTGAAGGGCAAGATCGTCATCGCGCGCTACGGCGGCGGCTGGCGCGGCCTGAAGCCGAAGCTCGCGCAGGAACATGGCGCGGTCGGCTGCATCATCTACTCCGATCCCGCCGACGATGGGTTCGGCCGCGGCGACGTCTATCCCAAGGGCGGCTGGCGTAACGAGCATGGCGTCCAGCGCGGCTCCGTCCAGGACATGACGATGTATCCGGGCGATCCGCTCACCCCCGGCATCGGCGCCACCGCAAACGCCAGGCGCCTGACCCGCGCCACCGCGCCCACCATCCTCAAAATCCCGACTTTGCCGATGTCCTATGGCGACGCCGGCAGGTTGCTCGCCCGGCTCGGCGGCGCGGTGGTGCCGAACGCCTGGCACGGCGGCCTCGCCATCCCCTATCACTTCGGCGGCGACGGCGCGGTGCAGGTGCATCTCGCGGTCACGTCGGATTGGTCGCTGAAGACGCTCTACGACGTCATCGCCACCGTCCCCGGCGCGACCCGGCCGAACGAGTGGGTGGTGCGCGGCAACCACCGCGACGGCTGGGTGTTCGGCGCCGCCGATCCGCTCTCCGGCCATGTCGCCATGCTCTCCGAAGCCAAGGCGATCGGCGCTTTGCTCAAGACCGGCTGGCGCCCGTCGCGCACGATCGTCTATGCGAGCTGGGATGGCGAGGAGCCCGGATTGCTCGGCTCGACCGAATGGGCCGAGACCCACGCCGCCGAGCTGAAGGCCAAGGCGGTCGCCTACATCAACAGCGACAATATCGGCCGCGGCTTCTTCCACGCCGAGGGCAGCCACGATTTCCAGCATTTCGTCAACGGCATCGCCTCGGAAGTGATCGATCCGGAAACCGGCGCGACGTTGATCGACCGCCAGCGCGCCGCGATCCGTGTCGGCGGCGGGCGCATGGCCGATCCGGCGACCCTGGCCGCCGCCGAGAAGAATGGCGACGTTCCGCTCGGCGCGTTGGGATCGGGATCGGATTATTCGGCCTATCTCCAGCACCTGGGGCTGCCGTCGATCGATCTCGGCTTCGGCGGCGAGGACAGCTCGGGCGGGGTCTACCATTCGGCCTACGACACCTTCTATCATTATACGACGTTCGACGATCCGGGGATGAAATATTCGGCCACGCTGGCCAAGGTCGCGGGCCGTACCGTACTGCGTCTCGCCGATGCCGAGACCCCGCCGATGCGCTTCGGCGATTTTGCGGAGACGGTTGCCGGCTATCTCGATGAGGTCGAGAAGCTCGCGGAGGCGCGTCGCACCGCCGATCGCAAGCTGGGCAAGGCGATCGCCGGCGACGATTACCGACTGGCCGCCGATCCGCTGCTGTCCCCGCTCGCCAATCCGAAGGTCGAGGCGGCGACCCCGCACATCGAACTCGCCGCACTGGAGGATGCCGTCGATCGCCTGAAGGTCAGCGCCGCCGCGTTCGACAGCGCTTACGCGACGAAGGGCGGTACGCTGGCCCCGGCCGCGCGCGCCAAGCTCAACGGCCTGCTGCGCGATATCGATCAGTTGCTGATCGACGATCGCGGCCTGCCGGGTCGCCCGTGGTTCAAGAACCTCGTCTACGCCCCCGGCCGCTTCACCGGCTATGGCGCGAAGACCCTCCCCGGTGTGCGCGAGGCGATCGAGGAGCGGAGGTTCGACGACGCCAATGTCTACGCGGGGCGGACGGCAAAGGTGTTGCAGGCTTACGC
>CAXTMT010000227.1:0-4312 GCA_964245355.1 uncultured Sphingomonadaceae bacterium | reverse complement strand
AAAACGTCTAAATTCAGCTTGGGAAGCTTCTGCTCTGCCATTGAGCTACACCCGCATTTCAGACACTTAGCTTGCTATTGCCAGCAATCTGTCTCTCTTTTGTCTCCAAACGGCCCGACTGTGCTAACCAGCGTCGTCGGAGATGCCCCTCTATCAGACCCTCATCCGATGTGAAGGAGGCAATTCGCTCATATCCCGAGGCCGCCGAGGAGGCTCGGCACGCCCAATTGGTGATGCGTCAGGACGAGCGCGGCGGCGGAAAACATCGCCATCGCCAGACCCTCGCTTTCCCATGCGCGGCGGCTTGCGGGAAGTCGGGGACGAAGCGCGTCGAAGTGTCGGGCGACTGCCGCCGCGATCTCGTCGCGCGTACGCGCTCCCACGTGCGCAAAGCACGCGCGCACGTCACCACGCCGGTACACCGATATCTCCATGCCGTGATCGCTGGCCAGACTTACGATTGCGCGGCCGAGCCGGGCAATACGCTGCTGACGCTTCGACGCATGGGCCTCGAACGCCTCAAGGACGAGCGCGTTCGGGCGCAGACGCACGAGGATTTTCTCAATCTGGCGCAAACAGTATTCATTCTTGTCCTGCTTCTTATTCGTCGCGTTCGTGACGCCCCAGTCGTGCGGGGTGAACGGACCCTCGAATACGATCCATCCGAAACCTCGGGCGGTGGGATGGAGGCCGAGGGTAAGGTGCGGACGGCGAGACGCCGCCGTCATACCGGAATATCGTTAGATGCGGCGCGCGAAACCATCCCTTGCAGCAAGCGCTGTTTCTCCGGGGTGTCGAATTCGGCACGGACGGACAGCTCAGCCGCGCGACGCATAATCGCGCTTTCGATGGTATTGAAGAACGTTGGAAACAGATCGTATAGTGCCCCACCAAATATGAGGTGGAGGCCGTACCCCGTGTAGAGATCGGGTGTGCTTTCCCCGTTTTCGAGTCGAGACAGGTTGGTTTGGTGTATTCCGAGCAGATGGGCTAGCTCGCCTTGGGTGAGGTTATATTGTTTTCGCATTTGTCGAATGCGGGTGAGGTGCTTCATATCGATTTGATGTTAGTGATCGACCGTTAGGTCGTGCTCATCATCGCGTCTGCTGCCGTCTCAAACACGACACCTTTTTATGTGCAGGGCGCATTTTTTCGCGCTTCGCGCGACAAACCCTGCCCATTCCCTACGCCGCAGTCTCGGCGAGGCCATAGTGCTCGACAAGCGCGGCAATAGCTGCGCGCGCAGTGCTGGGGATCACATACACTCCATTCGATTTGATTGTGGGCAGACGCAATGCGGAGCGCACGACACATCCTATCGTTTTTGGGCTGATGGAAACTTCAAGTTTTCCTGAATTTTTAATGGAGATTTTGCTGGCAATGTCGCGCAGCGCGATGTGCGACGACGAGGTTGTCGCGATGTCGGCGATTGCGGCGAGCACCGTGATGTCCGTTGAGGAAGCGCGCTCGCGTAAAACGCGCGCTTCCCCGCCCACAAGCTCGCGCCTTATGGCGTCGCGAACGTCGGGATCGTCGGCAATCGAAAGGAGCGCGAGCGCCGTCTGGTTGAGACGCGGCGACACGCCATCCATCAGTCGTGTGGGGTCTGGCCTAATGGATTGTCGGGCTTTGAAGCGCCACGCCAGTAGTCTGTTGCGCAAACCGAGGGCGTCGGTGGCAAGCTGGCTCGGCAGATGGATCGGAACGTCAGCACGGAGCGGCCTGCGGCCGGTCTCTTCGGTGAGAAACCGGCTCTCGAGCGCCTGGTCTTGGAACCCTTCGCGCATCGCGATGAGTTTTGGGCCGAATACGCTGAACGCTTGCGGGTTCAGCTCGCGATGACGGTTCTGCATAGTGCGCAAGATCGGCAGGCCGCGAACCGTTCCGTTATTCAAGATCTTCGTGAGGTCGGCGGTAGCGTCAGAAAATCGCAGGTCTGCCTCGTCAAGCACCAGCGTGCCGCCAAAGGCGTCGAGTATGTGGAATATGGGCGACACGGTTGACGCGCCGGACGCGAAGAACGGCTTGTAGCAGATGGACCCCACGGCGATGAGCGCCCGGGTCTTGCCGGTGCCATAGTCTCCCCGAAACCGGAGATATCCCAACTCGTTGAATGCGTCGTAAACCCACGTGAGCAAGACGTAATAGGTGGCAATATCGAGAAACGCAGGAGACAGATCGACGTATCGGTTCAGGTAGGTGCGGATGTCCGCGACCAGTTCACTTTTGTCCCTGTCGTCCCTGAACTCCCCGACAGCCGAGGGCAGCAGCACGCAACCTGTTGCGATCAGGTTGTTCGTGGCCGAATACGGGACAAGACGTTCGCCAGCCGGTAGATCAACATGCGGTTGCGTTGATATCACACCATCGGGCGAGCACACCGCGAGCGTCGTGCGGGAAGCGGTCGCGTCGTACAGCGCTTCGATCAGTGTTCCGTCCGCGCAAACGCGCGAGACGATCGGCGTCGGCTTTTCCTTGCTGTGGTGTTCCATGGGGCAAGCCTAACCGCGATCATGCCGGCCACCACGACACCCGGATATGCGTCCCGCGCATCGGGAGGTGTCTGTCGCCGAGGAACGCGGTCAGTCATGATGCCTGGATGAAACAACCTGCCCGACAGCCTGGCGACGGGATCATCGACCGCTACTTGCCGGGCGCGTCCCCGGATGAACGCGAACAGGCGCGCAACGAGCTAAAGGCGTTTGCCGCATCCATATTCGCAGTCGCTGAGCGGCTTGCCCGCGAAGGAAAGAGCATTGTTTCCACGTCCGATTCGCGTGATCGCGATGCGAGGTGTAGGATTCAGCCGAACCCTCCCGCGCTATCATGAAACCCTATTTCGCCTACGTGCGCGTATCGACCGTAAAGCAGGGCGAACACGGTTCGTCCCTCCAAGAACAGAAGAGCGCCATTGAGGCGTATGCGGCTCGCCATAAACTCTCGATCGGCCAGTGGTTCACGGAGACGGAAACGGCGGCCAAGCAGGGCCGCCAGCAATTTGATCGCATGTTGTCGATGATGAAGGCGGGTAAGGCCGCCGGGCTACTCATCCACAAGATCGACCGTAGCGCCCGAAACCTAAAAGATTGGGCTCGACTGGGCGATCTTATTGACGTGGGCGTCGCGGTCCATTTCGTCCATGAGAGCCTTGATCTCGCGTCTCGCGGCGGCAGGCTGGCGGCAGATATCCAAGCCGTGGTCGCCGCCGACTATATTCGCAACCTGCGCGACGAGGTTCGCAAAGGGTTTTACGGCCGCCTCAAGCAGGGGCTGTACCCGCTGCCAGCACCGCGTGGCTATCTCGATCGGGGAAAGGGCCAGCCGAAGGCGGTCGATCCGGTCGTCGGCCCGTTGGTGCGGCAGGCGTTCGAGCTGTACGCCACAGGCACCTACACCTTTCAAACCCTACGCGACGAAATGTCCCGTCGTGGACTTCGCGGCAAGACCGGGAAACCGCTCGCGCTCGAAGCTGTCTCGCTGATGCTGCACAGCCCCTTCTACGCTGGCGTAATCCGTCTCAAAAACGGCGAAACGTTCGAGGGCATCCATGACGCGCTCGTCTCGAAAGAACTGTACGACACGGTACAGGCAACGATCGACGGCCGTGTGTTTGCCCGGCCGGTTTCTCATGCGTACACCTTCCGCCGGATGATCCGCTGCGCTGCCTGTGGTTATTCCCTCATTGGCGAGCAACGCAAAGGCCACATCTACTACCGCTGCCACAGCCGCACCTGTCTGAGGACTTCGTTCCGTGAGGAAGACATAGACCGCGCGATCGACCATCGTCTGTCGCACCTACGTCTGACCGATGGGGACTTGAGGGAGCTGGGGGACTTCGCCGAGCAGCATTTTGCCGATCGCATAAGGCGGCGTGCTGAAATGGATGCAGCCACCCGCCTTGCGCTGGGAAAATGCGACGAGCGATTGGCGCGTCTCACGGACGCGCTGGTGGATGGCCATGTCGACAAGGATTCGTTCGCGACTCGCAACCAGCAGCTCCTCCTGGAGCGGCGGTCGCTTCGTGACCGGCTTGAATGTGTGGACTACAACGCTTCGCCAGTCGAGACCGTGAAGGAAAACCTAGGACAGGCAAATATGGCGCAGTTACACTACGCGGCGGCAAATCCAGAAGAAAAGCGGTCAATCATCCGAAACGCTACCTCGGACATTATGGCGCACAGCAAAAAGCTAGCAATTACGCTAAGAAACTCGCTTGCCGCTATTGAAAACTGGCATCTTATCCAGTCGGGTGCACCATGTCCGTGCACAGCTAGGCGAACGACACCCGTTCATGAATGGGATGCACATACTG
>CAXTMT010000226.1:0-4316 GCA_964245355.1 uncultured Sphingomonadaceae bacterium | reverse complement strand
GGATCGCCGGGGCTGATCCCTTAACTCGTTAGCCAATCGGGTTACGATCCTCCCCTGCACGGGGAGGTGGCAGCCCGCAGGGCTGACGGAGGGGTATCACCATCAGCGGAGACACCCCTCCGTCCGCTTCGCGGCCACCTCCCCTTGCAGGGGAGGATGCCCTGATGTGGATACGGCCTAGCTCAGCAGCGTCAGCACACCCGTCTCGGGGTGGATCAGCCCCTCGTAGATCATCTTGCCCGCCACCCAGACGATGATCGCCAGGCCCACCCAGGCGAGCCATTTGTAGCGCCCGATCACCCGCGCCAGCAGATTCGCCGCGACCCCCATCAGGATCACCGACAGCAGCAGCCCGACGATCAGGATGCCGGGATGCTCGCGCGCCGCGCCCGCCACCGCCAGCACATTGTCGAGACTCATGCTGATGTCGGCGACCGCGACCGACCAGGCCGCCGCCGCGAAGCTCTTCGCGGGCTTCAGCGCATGGCCTTCGTCGGCATGGCCGCCGCTCTTCAGCTCGCGCCACATCTTCCACGCGACCCACAGCAGCAGCAGCCCGCCCGCGAAGGTGAGGCCGACGACCTGCATCAATTGCGTCACCACCAGCGCGAAGACGATCCGCAGCACCAGCGCCGCGAGAATGCCGATCAGGATGACCTTCTTGCGCTGATCGGGGTTCAGCCCCGCCGCCAGCGCCCCGACGACGATCGCATTGTCGCCCGCCAGCATGACGTCGATCATCAGCACCTGGACGAAGGCGGCCAGCGCGGCGGGCGTCCCGATGTTCGAGAAATCGGCGACGATCTGGTGCCACAGGCTCAGCATGCTCGCCTGATAGGGGCGGCTACCCCTGCTGTCGACCGACAGCTCTGCGTATTCGGCGCATCCCCTCGTATGTCGCGCCCTTCAAATCTGTCGTATCACGCCTATCTTGATGCTCTGCTTGCAGGAGAGGTGCGCGTACCATGTCGAAGATTCTCAATCGCCTGGGCGCGGGTGCCGCCGTGATCGCGCTGCCGTTGCTCTTCCTGTCCACCGCGCCGAGCCTCGCGGCCGAAGCGGTGGTCAAGGCGCCCGTGCCCGCGGTGGTGCTGCCCAGCACCGCGCCGAGCGAGACGGCGGTGTTCGCCGGCGGCTGCTTCTGGGGGGTGCAGGGCGTCTACAGCCATGTGAAGGGGGTGAAGCGCGCGGTTTCGGGCTTCACCGGCGGGGATCAATATGGCGCGCATTATGATCGCGTGTCGGAGGGCAACACCGGCCATGCCGAATCGGTGCAGGTGACCTTCGATCCGCGCGTGATTTCCTATGCCGATCTGCTGCGCATCTATTTCTCGGTGGTCGCCGATCCGACGATGCTGAACGCGCAGGGTCCGGACACCGGCACCCAATATCGCTCGGCGCTGTTCCCGCAGAATGGGGCGCAGGCGAAGGTCGCTTCGGCCTACATCGCCCAGTTGCGCGCCGCCCATCTGTGGCAGCGCCCGATCGTGACGCGGCTGGAGCCGGCCAAGCCCTTCTATCCGGCCGAGGGCTATCACCAGGACTATCTCTTCCTGCATCCCGACGCCGGCTACATCCAGGTCAACGATCTGCCCAAGGTGGCGGCGCTGAAGCGGCTCTACCCGCAATATTGGCGCGAGAAGCCGGTGCTGGTGCGGGGCTGATTAAGTTCCGTCACCCCGGACCTGTTCCGGGGTCCAGCCAGATGGGTGACAATGCGCGGCTGATGGCTGGATGCCGGACCAAGTCCGGCATGACGGGCTCGGTGGATTAGGCCGCGATCGGAAATCTCAACAAGCGATTCGAGACCGGCACCAGCGCCTGTGCCGGCCGCCCGACCGCGCGCACGATCGCCGGATCGGAAACGTCCAGCCCCCCGGTCAGCGCCCCGAACGCGGGGAGGATCAGCTTGGTCGGGCTGGCGACGAAGCAGCGGCGGGCGAGGTGGCGGCCGCGCAGGCGGATGCGCAGCTTGGGATGGAAATGCCCCGACAGCTCCGGGCGGGTTTCGGCGCGCGAGGCTTCGTGGCGGAGCAGCAGGCCGCCGACTTCGGCTTCCCCGATCAGCCTGCCCCCGCAATGCTCGACCAGCGCGGTGGCCTGCGCGTCGTGGTTACCGGTGATCCAGGTCCAGTGGGTGGCGTCGGTGAGGGCGCGCAGCTTGAGCCGCGCTTCCGCAGGCAGACGGTCGCAACCGCGCGCGTCGTGGAAACTATCGCCCAGACACCAGATTTCGCGCGCGCCGGTCCCGACCTGCAGCCGCTCCAGTTCGGCGAGCGTCGCCAGCGTGTCGTAGGGCGGCAGCATCTGCCCGCCGCCGGCATAGAAACTGGCTTTTTCGAGATGCAGATCGGCGAGCAGCAGCGCGCCGCGCTCGGGCCAGAAGATCGCTCCCGGTTCGAGAAGCGCCAGTTCGACACCACAGAACGAAAAGCGAACCATCCGAGGCGCCTAGCGGGCCGTCAGTCCCGTATCAAGCTCCGTCGCTTCTCCGCGTCGCCCCGGCGCAGGCCGGGGCGACGGACTTACTGCCAATCGAAGCTAAGCGGTGCCTCGCGAAACGCGAAGCGGTCGAGGTGGCGGGCGATGACGTCTTTCATCGCTTCGCTCTGCTCGGGCACACTGGCGTCGATGCGGACGGCCAGCGTTTCGGCCTCGGCATCCAGCGTGACGCGCGCGTCACCGGGAAAGGTGCCGGCGCGCCCCTCGGCGGGAAAGCGGATCGTGCCGTGCTCGGGGGTGAAGGCAACCTCCAGCTTGTGCGCCCAATGTTTGCAGATCTGCTGGAGGTAGCGGCTGGCCGAGGTGGTCGGTACGCGCGCGGTGGTGGTGGATGCGGTGGACAGGTCGGGCATGATCGTGATTCCCATCGGGTTGAATCCGGCGACGGCGGACAGGATGCCCAGCCGTCGCCGGAGGATGCCGAGGCGGGTGCCGTCGGCGATCCGGTGGACGCTCGTCTGGTTCACAGCCGCTCGATCTTCTGCGTCGCTTCGTCGAGGATCGCGGCGATGGCGTGGGCGCGGTCCTCCTCGCCGCTCGACAGCGCCTCGCGCAGCGCCATGTGCAGGCTCATCATCGCGCGGCGGATCGGCGCGCGATCGGTGCGCGCACGATCCTCGCCCATCTCCGCGAGGCGGGTGAGCAGGGCTTCGGCCTCGTCCTGGCGCGTGTCGAGGAAGGTCTTGCCCGCGTCGGTGATGGCGAAGCGGCGACGGGCGCCTTCCTCCTTCACCTCGTCGACATGGCCCATCTCGTCGAGCATCGTCAGCGTCGGATAGACGACGCCGGGACTGGGACCGTAGGCGCCGCCGGAGCGCGCCTCGATCTCCTTGATCAGATCGTAGCCGTGGCGCGGCGCCTCGGCGATCAGCGCGAGCAGCAGGAGCTGCAATTGCTCGCCGTCGAACAGCCGGCGGCGACCGCCGCCGCGACCGCCTCTGCCGACGCCCTGTCCGCCGAAACCGCGACCGTAATTGCCGCCGTAGCCCCCCTCGCTGTCCCGACCGGCCGCCCAATGGGTAAAAACCGTCCGCAAGAAATCGCTGCCGCCACGACCAGCGCCCTCACGGGCCACGGCGCGGGCCATTTTGCGCGCCGCGTACGCGTGGTCACCGAAGCTCTGGCCGTGATGACGATGATGAAATCCCCACATGGGATTCTCCTTCTGATGTGTTCTCATACAACTCAAGATATATCTTGAAAGGATTATGTCAAGGGCGGATTTTTTGGGACGGTCTTTAATCCTCCCCTGTCGGGGGGCGGTAGTACCGAAGGCGGAGGTAAGCGATGAACCTTCAAATGAGGTGCTGCCGCCCCCTCCGTCAGCTTCGCTGACACCTCCCCCAGGCCGGGGGGGATTTTTTGTGCCGAACCCTTATAGTCCCACCATGCCCGATCTCTTCGGCGACGATTCCCCGCCGCCTTCCACCCCCTCTGTCGATGCGCCGCTCGCCGATCGGTTGCGCCCCGCCTCGTTGGCCGAAGTGATCGGGCAGGAGCATCTCACCGGTCCGGAGGGCGCGATCGGGCGGATGGTCGCGGCCGGGCGGCTCTCCTCGATGATCCTGTGGGGCCCGCCGGGTACGGGCAAGACGAGCATCGCGCGGCTGCTCGCCGATGCGGTGGGACTGCGTTTCGTGATGATCTCGGCGGTCTTCTCGGGCGTCGCCGATCTGAAGAAACTGTTCGCCGAAGCGCGCGAACAGGCGCGCGCCGGGCGCCGCACCCTGCTGTTCGTGGACGAGATCCACCGCTTCAACCGCGCGCAGCAGGATGGCTTCCTGCCCTATGTCGAGGACGGCACCGTCATCCTC
>CAXTMT010000225.1:0-4325 GCA_964245355.1 uncultured Sphingomonadaceae bacterium | reverse complement strand
GTCGGAAAAACGTGCCGACTCGCTCGCCACGATCAGATCAGCGGCCAGCGCCAGCCGTTGACCCGCGCGCCGAGCAATCGCGACAGCAGGTTCGCCTTGACGATCGAGGCCAAGCCCAGCGCCAGCATCAGCGCCACGGCCGGCCCGGCGGCGGCGATCGCGTCGTCCTGCTCAGGCGGCCGCGGGCCGACGAGGCCGGCGGCCTCGGCCAGCGGCAGCACGGCGCGCAGCAGATAGACGAAGATCACCGACAGCACCGCCTGGATCGCGATCATCGCGACCGAGATCAGCAGGTTGCGCTTGGGGGCCACGTAGATCAGCGCCGCTTCGGACACGACCGCCGTGGCGGCGATCGCCTCGGCCGCCAGCAGCACGGCGAGCGCGCCGGTCCCACCGACGAAGCTTGGCCCTACCAGCCCCATCACCGCCTCGCCCGGGATCGACAGCGCCAGCGCGATGCCGAGCTGCGCGGCGATGATCCAGAAGCCGACCTGGCGGACCTGTTTCGCCACCGCTTGTCTGTTATCCTCCGCCAGATTCTGCGTGATGACGGGTCCCAGGATCGGATCGAAGCTGGTCTTCAGTTTCTGCGGCAGCGAGGCGACCTGCTGCGCGACATAATAGATGCCGACGATCGCAGGCGAGAAGAACAGCCCCAGCATCGCGATATCCAGCCGGCGCGAACCCCATTCGATCGCATCGGCACCGGCCAGCGGCAGGTTGCGCGCGGCGAGGCGGTAGAGGCGGATCGGTTCGGGCTTCCACTCCTTCGGTACGCCATAGCTGCGCACCAGCGGCCACAGCGACGCGGCCAGCGCGGCGATCGCGGAGACGCCATACGCCAGGATCAGCCCGTCCCGCTTGGAATAGAAGGCGAAAGCGAAGGCGGCGATGCTGATCGTCCACGGCTCGATGAGCGAGCGGGCGCGGACGGTAGCACCGATGTCGCCGCGATAGGCAAGGGCGGCGAGCGCGATATCCGATCCCGCCCAGCCGAAGACGGTCAGCGCCAGCAATTGATCGCGGCCGTTGATGTGGCTGTTCGGGAACATCAGCCACGGGCAGGCGAGCAGCAGCAGCGTGACGAGGAGCGAACTCGCCAGCCCCACCAGCATCCCATCCCAGACGATATGCGCGTGCGGCCGGTGCGTGGTCGAGAACTTCTGCGCGAGGCCCCGCTTCAGCCCGACGGTGGCGAGCTGGGCGGCGAATTCGACGACGATCGTGGCATAGGCGAAGCGGCCGAGGGCGTCGGCGCCATACCAGCGGCCGGCGATGAACAGGAAGGGCAGGCGGGCGGCGAGGCGCAGCAGGAACCCGAAGAAGTTGGTCCGCCCGCCCTTGGCGAGCTGATCGATATCGCAGGGGCCTTCGGCGGGGCGAGGCTCAGCGGTGTCAGCCACGTCTCGCGTTCCACACTCTCAATTCGTCATTCCGGCGAAGGCCGGAATCCATTCCGTACGACGGTGCATTCTCTTGCAGGCGGAGCGGCAATGGATCCTGACCTTCGTCAGGATGACGTTTCGGGATGATCTCAATGCGCCGCGCCCCAGCTCGGGCCGGTGCCGATCTCGATTCCCAGCGGCACACTCAGCGACACCAGCGGCTCGGCCGCATGTGCCATCACATGCTCGATCACGGGCTTGGCGGCGTCGACGTCGCCCTCGGGCAGCTCGAACACCAGTTCGTCGTGCACCTGGAGCAGCATCTTCACATTCGGCAGCCCCGCCTCGGCCAGCGCCGGACCCATCCGCACCATCGCGCGCTTGATGATGTCGGCGCTGGTGCCCTGGATCGGGGCGTTGATCGCGGCGCGCTCGGCACCCTGGCGGATGTGCTGGATGCTGCTGGCGATCTGCGGGAACCAGGTCTTGCGGCCGAACAACGTCTCGGTGAAGCCCTTCGCGCGGGCCTGTTCGGTCGTCTCGTTGATATAGGCGCTGATGCCGGGGAAGCGCTCCATGTAACGGTTGATCATCGCCTGCGCTTCGTCGGCGGAAATCTCCAGCCGCTGCGCTAGCCCCCAGCGCGAGATGCCGTAGAGGATGGCGAAGTTGATCGTCTTGGCACGGCCGCGCGTGTCGCGGTTGACCTCGCCGAACAATTCCTTGGCGGTGGCGGCGTGAATGTCCTCGCCGGCGATGAAGGCGTCGCGCAAAGCCGGCACGTCGGCCATGTGCGCGGCGAGGCGCAGTTCGATCTGGCTGTAATCGGCGGCGAGGATGAGGTTGCCCGGCTCGGCGACGAAGGCATCGCGGATCTGGCGCCCGGCTTCGGTGCGGATCGGGATGTTCTGCAAATTGGGGTCGGTCGAGGAGAGGCGCCCGGTCTGCGCGCCGGTCAGCGAGTAGCTGGTGTGGACGCGGCCGGTGTCGGGGTTGATCTGCTGCTGGAGCGCCTCGGTATAGGTGGATTTGAGCTTCGTCACCTGCCGCCAGTCGAGCACCAACCGGCAGAGCGGATTGCCCTCGGCGGCGAGCTTCTCCAGCACGGTCACGTCGGTGGAATGCGCGCCGGACTTGCCCTTCTTGCCGCCCTTCAGTCCCAGCTTCTCGAACAGGATCTGGCCGAGCTGGACCGGCGACCCGATAGTGAATTTCTGCCCGGCGGCTTCGTAAATCTCCTCCTCCAGCCGCGCCATCTCCTGCGTGAAGCGGCTCGACAGGCGCGACAGAACGTCGCGGTCGACCTTGATGCCGGCGCGTTCCATCGCCGCCACCACCGGGATCAAAGGCCGATCGACCAGTTCGTAGATGCGGCTGGCGCGCTCGTGCGGCAGGCGGGGCTTGAGCCGCGTCCACAACCTGAGCGTCACGTCGGCATCCTCGGCGGCGTAGGCGGTGGCGCGGTCGAGGGGGACGTGGGCGAAGCTGATCTGCTTCTTGCCGCTGCCGGTCACGTCCTTGAAGCTGGTGCAGCTATGGGCGAGGTGCGTGGTCGCGGCGACATCCATGCCATGCCCGCCCAGCATCTTGCCGCTGTCGAGATCGAACGACATGATCATGCTGTCGTCGTGCGGCGCGATCACCAGCCCGTGACGGCTGAGCACGTTCATATCATATTTGATGTTGTGCCCGATCTTCAGCACCGCCGGATCGCCCAGCACCGGATGCAGCTTGTCGATCACCGTACGGATCGGAAGCTGTTCGGGCTTCTCACCGAACATATCGTCGCTGGAGACGTGGGCGAGCGGCACATAGGCCGCGCGGCCGGGCGCGGTGGCGAGGCTGATGCCGACGAGGCCGGAGGCGACGCTGTCGAGCGCATCGGTCTCGGTATCGATCGCCAGCACCTTGGCGACATAGGCTTCGGCGATCAGCGCATCGAGCGCGGCCTCGTCGGTGATCGTGGTGTAGGCCGAACAATCGATCGGCGGCAGTTCGGGGAGTTCGCGCATCCCCGTGCGCAGTTCGGCCGCGATTGCGGGGCCGCTCGCGTCGCGCAGGTTGGTCGGCGGGGCCATCGGCAATTCACCGGTCAGCCGGGCGAGCATCGTCTTGAAGCCCTGTTCGGCGAGGAAGGCACGTAGGGGCTCGGGGGGGATGCCGTCGAGCTTCAGCGAGTCGAGCGTCTGCGGCAAGTCCATGTCGCAGTGGAGCGCGACCAGCTTGCGCGACAGCCGCGCCATCTCGGCATGCGCTTCCAGATTGTCGCGCATCTTGGAGGGCTTCATCGTCGGCACGGCGGCAAGGACGCCCTCCAGATCGCCATATTCGACGATGAGCTTGCTCGCCGTCTTGGGGCCGATGCCGGGGACGCCGGGGACGTTGTCGACGGTGTCGCCCATCAGCGCGAGCACGTCGCCCAGCCGATCGGGGCCGACGCCGAATTTGTCGACGACATAATCGACCGAGCGCCGCTCGTTCTTCATCGTGTCGAGCATATCGACCTGGCCCGGCGTGATGAGCTGGGCGAGATCCTTGTCGGAGGAGACGATGGTGACGTTCCACCCCGCCTCCACCGCGCGGCAGGTATAGGTGGCGATGATGTCGTCCGCCTCGAAACCCGCTTCCTCGATACAGGGCAGCGAGAAGGCGCGGGTGGCGTCGCGGATCAGCGGGAATTGCGGGACGAGATCCTCGGGCGGCGGCGGACGGTGCGCTTTGTACTGATCGTACATCTCGTTGCGGAAGGTGTGGCTGCCCTTGTCGAGCACCACCGCGAGATGGGTCGGCCCGTCCGCCTTGTGAAGCGCATCGGCGAGCTTCCACAGCATCGATGCATAACCATAGACCGCCCCGACGTTCAGCCCCTGGCGGTTCGTGAGCGGCGGAAGCTGATGATAGGCACGGAAAATATAGCCCGAGCCGTCGACGAGATAGAGG
>CAXTMT010000224.1:0-4362 GCA_964245355.1 uncultured Sphingomonadaceae bacterium | reverse complement strand
TCGGCGTGCTGATCGAGACGATGCGCCGCGAGGGCTTCGAGCTCGGCATCAGCCGGCCGCGCGTGCTGTTCCGCGATGCAGAAGGCGGCGGCCGCGAAGAGCCCTATGAGACGGTCGTGATCGACGTCGACGAGGAATATTCGGGCACGGTCGTCGAGAAGATGAACCTGCGCAAGGGCGAGATGACCGACATGCGCCCCTCGGGCGGCGGCAAGACGCGCATCACCTTCTCCGCCCCCTCGCGCGGGCTGATCGGCTATCATGGCGAATTCCTGTCCGACACGCGCGGCACCGGCATCATGAACCGGCTGTTTGAGAAATACGGCCCCCACAAGGGGAATATCGAGGGCCGCAAGAATGGTGTGCTGATCTCCAACGGCGCGGGCGAAGCGAACAGCTATGCGCTCGGCCCGCTGGAAGAGCGCGGTGTGCTGTTCGTCGGCCACGGCGAGACGCTCTACGAGGGCATGGTCGTCGGCGAGAATGCCAAGACCGACGATCTCGAAGTCAATCCGATGAAGGCCAAGCAGCTCACCAACTTCCGCGCGAGTGGCGGCAAGGACGACGCCATCCGGTTGACGCCGCCCAAGCGGATGACGCTGGAACAGGCGATCGCCTACATCGACGACGACGAGATGGTGGAAGTGACGCCGAAGAACATCCGCCTGCGCAAACGCTACCTCGACCCCAACGAGCGCAAGCGCGCGAGCCGGGCGAAGCAGGCGGCGTGATGACTACAACCGGTAGGGTACGCGTACGCCAGGTGTGCCCTCCGGGAAGTCGCGGATGTTGCGGGTGACGAGTGTCAGCCCGCGTGTCTCGGCGCTGGCCTGGATGATCGCGTCGGGCAGCTTGATCCGTCGCTCACGGCGAATGACGGCGGCGCGTTCGGCGATTTCGGGGCTGAGATCGATGCGCTCGAGATCGTTGAGGAATATGCGGAAACGCTTGTTCTCCTCCGGTAACACCCCCGCCATCACCTCGATCCAAGTGACGACGCTGATTGCCGCCCGCGGGTAGCGCGCCCATTCCTCGGCCGCCGCAGGAATACCATTAAACAGGTCGATCAGGATGTTACTGTCGAGCAGCGCTCCACTCATGTGATAGGGTCGCGTTCCCATTCGGCGCGAATGCGCTCCTGATAATCCAGGCCGTCGATGCCGCGATCTTTCCACAGCCCGAACACCGCTTCCATGGTCGCGCGGCGTCGAGCCTCCTCACTGTCTTTCACATAATCGCTGAGGACACCACGAATGATCGCAGCGCGCGATCTCCGCTCGGCCGCCGACAGTTGGTCGAATGCCTCGACATCTTCTTGGGGCAGATCGATCAGGATACGCATCCAGCGATGATATCAGCCGATGATATAGCGGACAAGGCTGTTGCCCTTATTGTCCCATCTCCACCAGCGCCGCCCACTCCTCTGCGCGCACCGGCGTCACGCTCAGCCGGGACTGTCGCACCATTTCCAGCTTGGCGAGCTTCGGTTCGGCCTTGATCGCCTCCAGCGTCACCGGCGTCGCCAGCGCACGCACCGGCTTCACCGCGACGCTGGCCCATTTGCCGTCGTCGCCGTCGGGCTGCCAGGCGCGGGTCACTTCCATGATGCCGACCGCGGCTTTCTCGGTGTTCGAATGGTAGAAGATCGCCTGGTCGCCGGGCTGCATCGCCTTCAGGAAATTGCGCGCAGTGTAGTTGCGCACCCCGGTCCACTCGGTGTCTTTGTCCCGCACCAGATCCTGCCACGAATAGGCATCGGGCTCCGATCGCAGCAGCCAATAGGCCATCCTTCTTCCTCCCTTCAGCCCTTGCCGCCGATCGCCAGATTCATCCGCGCGGTGGCGATCGTGCGGCCCCTGTCTTCCTGCCACGCCTCGACCGAGACGTTGGCGATGCGCGATCCGATGCGGATCACCGTACCGCAGGCATAGGTTTCGACCAGCAGGCCGGGCCGCATGAAATCGAGCGTCACGGTGATCGGCTTGAAGCGCTCGCGCGCCTCGGCGGTATCGTCCAGCGTCGCATCGATCGCGGCAATCGCGGCGATCTCCAGCAAGCCTGCGACCGCGCCGCCGTGCAGCCGTCCCGGCGAGCCGAGCAGCCCTTCCGAATAGGGCATGGCGAGCAACGGCGCGCCCTCGACATCGCCATCGATGCGGATGCCGAGGAAGTCGGCGTACGGGAGCAGCGCCACCTTCATGGCTGGATGCCGCCCGCCAGCACGAAGGTGCCGGTGACGTGCGCGATCGGATCGCCGGCGTCGCCATCGTGGGCGATGCCGCGGACGAAGCCGATGCGGCGGGTCAGCCGATAACATTCGCAGCGCGCGATGACGGTTTCGCTCGCGCGCGCCGGGCGGAGATAATCCACGCGCAGATCGAGCGTCGCCTCGGGCAAGTGGCCATGCCGCACGGCGATCGCCGCGCTCGTCGCGGTATCGATCAGCGAGACGATCGGCCCGGAGGCGAGGATACCGGTCGCCAGATCGGAGATCAGCCGCCGATCGTAATCGAGCGCGAGTTCGACCCAATCCCCACCATGCGCGACATAGCGCAGGCCCAGCGCCACGACATGACCCGAGCGCGCGTCGAAATACTCGCGCGGATCGAGCGGCAGGGCGGGCGAATCGGCCATCGTGCCCCTGCAATATGGACGGCATGGCCACCTCACAAGCGCGATAGACACAGGTTAACCGTCGGACCGCCGCGTTGACAGCGCACGGAGCGGGCCATAGCCCCGCGCGGCCATGCTCGACACCGCTCCTCCAGGCGATCAGCGTTTCGGCCTGCAGCGCCATGTCGTGCTGCCGGGGCCGCTTCTGCTCGACGGCGGCGCGAGCCTCACGCAGGTCGAGATCGGCTACGAGACCTACGGCACACTGAACGCCGACCGATCGAACGCCATCCTGATCTGCCACGCGCTGACCGGCGATCAGCATGTCGCCAGCATCCACCCGCGCACCGGCAAGCCCGGCTGGTGGACGCGGATGGTGGGTGACGGCAAGCCGATCGACCCGGCGCGGCACTTCATCGTCTGCGCCAATGTGCTGGGCAGCTGCATGGGTTCCTCCGGCCCGGCGAGCGACGATCCGGCGACGGGCGCGCCTTATGCGATGCGCTTTCCGGTGATCACGCTGCGCGACATGGTGCGCGCGCAGGCCTTGCTGCTCGATCATCTCGGTATCTGGAGCCTTGCCGCCGTGGTCGGCGGATCGATGGGCGGGATGCAGGTGCTCGAATGGGCGGCCACCTTCCCTGCAAGGGTGCGATCGGCGGTGGTGATCGCGAGCGCGGCGCGCCATTCGGCGCAGAACATCGCCTTCCATGAAGTCGGCCGTCAGGCGGTGATGGCCGATCCAAACTGGCAGGGCGGCGACTATTATGCGACGGGCCTCAGCCCCACTGCCGGCCTCGCCGTCGCGCGGATGGCGGCGCACATCACCTATCTTTCCGAAGCCGGGCTGACAGACAAGTTCGGCCGGCGGCTGCAGGATAAGGCCGCGGTGGGCTTCGGCTTCGACGCGGACTTCCAGGTGGAATCCTATCTGCGCCACCAGGGCCTCGCCTTCACCGATCGCTTCGATGCGAACTCCTATCTCTACATCACCCGCGCGATGGATTATTTCGACCTCGCCGAGGAGCATGGCGGCCGCCTCGCCGATGCCTTCCGCGGCACGAAGACCCGCTTCGCGCTGGTGAGCTTCGACACCGACTGGCTCTACCCGACCAGCGAATCGCGCAGCATCGTCCATGCGCTCAACGCGGCGGGGGCGGCGGCAAGCTTCGTCGAACTTTCCGCACCTTTCGGGCACGACAGCTTCCTGCTCGAGGTGCCCGAGTTATCGCGTGTGGTCGACGGCTTCCTGCGGGCGGCGGCGTGACCCTCCGCCCCGATCTCGCGATCATCGCCGATCATGTCGCCGAAGGAAGCCGCGCGCTCGATATCGGCTGCGGCGACGGGGCGCTGATGGCGGAGCTGCGCGATCGGCGCGGGGTAGACGTGCGCGGGCTGGAGATCGACGGCGGCAACGTCTCGCTGGCGGTCGCGCGCGGGCTGTCGGTGGTGCAGGGCGATGCCGATACCGATCTGGCGCATTATCCCGATCAGGCGTTCGATTATGCGATCCTCAGCCAGACATTGCAGACCGCGCGGGTGCCCGATCGCGTGCTCGGCGAATTGCTGCGGATCGGCGGGCGCGCGTTCGTCTCCTTCCCGAACTTCGCTTACTGGCGGGTGCGCTGGGGGCTGATGTGGGGCGGGCGGATGCCGGTGACGCCCGCGCTGCCGGTCAGCTGGTACGAGACGCAGAACATCCACCAGCTGACGATCGACGATTTCCGCGATTTCGTCGCGAAGCTGGGG
>CAXTMT010000223.1:0-4421 GCA_964245355.1 uncultured Sphingomonadaceae bacterium | reverse complement strand
GCTCGACGCCGCCAAGATGGCGATCGAGGTCGAGGGCGACGCCCGCACCGATCCCGATCGCGACCAGATCTACACCGCGCTCTTGCGCTATTTGGAAGGATGGGCCGGATGATCATCGTTTCCGTTCACCTTGCCTCGGCGATCACCGGCGAGGTCACCGAACTCGCACGGATGCACATCTGCAACGAGGGCGGCACCCAGCAGATCGGCGACTATGGCATCGAGACGTTGCGCGGGCGCTCCACCGCCGATCTGAACCGCCGCCGCGTCCAGCGCACCGGCAAGGTGCTCAACCACCCCCGCCTGCGCGAGCACGTCTGGAACCTCGTCGCGAAGGCGCTGGCCGCCACGGGATACGGCCAATGAGCGATGAATGCTGGCGAACCGTCACCGTCGAACGGGCGCTTTACCTCGACGACGGTAGCGAGAAAATTCTTTGCGATCGCCTGCCATCTCCAGTCACGCTCGTGCTGCTGAATCCCATTGGGCACGATCTGGAGCGATACTGCACCGCGATCGCCGATCAAGCAGTCCCCTTCTACCGCTCGCCGCCAAATGGCCGCATGCCCTTTAGCTGCACCAGCCACACCGCCAATCGCTGGCAAGCGGCGTGGGACGGCGCCTGCATCGCTCTCGGCGGCAATCCCCAGGATTTCCGCCGATGACGATCCAGCCCCTCACCTTCGCCTTCCCGATGATGTCGCCGATCGCCGAGCGGCCACCGCATGCGATCGGGCGGGACGAGCAGCTGATCGCGCTGCAGGCGGAGCTCGACCTGCGCGAGGCGAGCGATGCCCGGATGATCGGCCGCACGATGTCGGCCGAGGAGGCGCGCCGCCACAACCGGATCTGGAAGATGCTGATCGAGGAGGCGACCCTTTCCGTCCACATCGATCATCTCCCGCACGAGGATCTCGTGCGCCGCGACGCCGCGCTGCGCACCGCGCCGTGGACGTGGGCCGATCGCGTCCGCGAAATCCGCCGCGCCTTGGGGATGCGCCGCAACAGCATCCCCAAGGCCATCCTCGCCTTCCGCATGACCCCGGAGGATGGCCGCCTCCAGCTCGAACGGCTCGACGCGCTGCACTGGATCTACTGGTTCGCCCGCGTCGGCCTGGACGAAGGGCCGGACTGGACCGGCGTCGCCGTCGAGGACTGCCGCGCGATCTGCCGCGCCCTGCAGGCGCAGCGCGACGAATGGCTGATTGACGCCGTCGACGCCGGCGATCCGGCCGCCTGCGCCTATACCGTCGATTGGCGGGAGGAACAGTGGGATGTCCTGCGCGCCGAACTGGGGTGGAACGCCCGCTTTCTGCCGCGTCTCGCCGAACTACGCCCCGACCTCGCCGCCGAACCGGCGCGCGAGAAAGCCGCCTGATCACTTAACTCTACAAATTTGGGAGGTACTGACATGTTCGCATTTCACAATTCGCCGTCGCTCAAGATGGCCAAGCTCGCCCAGGTCAAGGCGCACGAGATCGCCGACGAGATCGTCAAGGGCAAATATTGGGAGCACGGCAAGGGCTGCGCGGTGGGGTGCACCGTTCATAGCTCCGATCATGGAGCATATGAGACCGAGATGGGCATCCCGCGCGTACTGGCGCGGCTGGAAGAGACGATCTTCGAACGCATGTCCAACGCCGGCGCCGCCGCCTATCAGGAGACTTATGATCGGTATCCCGAACTGCTGATCAAGCTCTTGTCGGAAGCCCCTGTGCCGTCAGCCGCAGTCGCGGCGTAGCGCCATAGGATCGGCAGCGCTGCGCCCTGCCGATCAACCGTCCCGCCCAGCACAGATCGATCGCCATGCCCCAACGGCTTCACCGCAGTCCTTTCATGACCCGCGACAAAGTTCTTTTCCTCGTTAAGTGGTCAGCAGCCATATCAGGCGCCGCAGGCGAACTTATCGTAGCCCTGAATATATCTATATCGGGATGGGGATTTGTCATATTTCTATTCAGCGCTGTATGCTGGGTTATTGCTTCATTAATTATGAAGGACATTGCAATTTTCGTCGAAATGATTGTCTCCGGAGTTCTTGCCATTGTTGGCATATATTGCTGGCTTATAGATTAGGTTGACATTACTTTGCAGTTTACACTTGCCATAACATCAATCCCAGTGGAGCCCACCCATGACCAATAACCCAACCCCGCGGATAGATGACCCTCTCGTGGAACGAGCAGGAGTTCACGCCTGCGCAGTTGAGCGTGATGGTCAGGCGGGGGTGGAGGGCGGCTGGATCGTCACCAACGGCTCGGGCGACATGTTTCGCACATGGGAGTTCGGCGGCCCGGTTTGGACCGACGATCGCGAGCAAGCCACGCGGTACGCTCGGCGAGAGGATGCCGAGGCTGTTCATGCCGAGGACGAGGACGCTTGGAGCATCACCCCTTATGCCAAGGGCATGGAGGAATGTGCGGTGCCTGGATGCACCACACCGACCGATAAAGGCATCTGTCACGCCTGCGATAAGTGGGTGGAGGACGAGGCTGCGAAGCTGTCAGCCCCACAGGTATCCGATACGCGGGAGGCGCTGAAAAAGTATCAAGCATTCAGGAAAGCTTCTCTTGGTGTAATATATGCTTACCGAGTTTGCGACTTCGGAACCGTTCCCGTGCAACTTGGCTTGGCTATCCTCGCCCTCGATCAGAAGATGCGCCCGTTCACGGATGGCTCGGAGCCAACGAAGGATATTATCCTCGCCGCCCTCTCGCCTAACAGAATGGAGGCTGAGTGATGGGCGATATCCGCGACGAAGCGGCATGACGAGCGCAGCCGCTATCTCGACCTGACTTGACACACCCCGCCGCCGAACGGCAGTTCGGCGGCACCATCCCGAGGACCGCCCGCCTTGGCCGTACGCCGTACCCAATATCTGGTGATCAAGCCGCTCGCCGCCGGCGGCTACGGCTATTATTGGCAACCGTCGCCCGCGCTTACCCGCGCCGGCTGGAAGGGCCTCAACCTCGGCACGTCAGCCTCGAACAGCGATCCCGCGAAGTTCGAGGCGGCCGAGCTGCGCAACGCCGAAGTCGCCGCCTGGCGCGGCGGCGGTGTTACCCCGCGCACCGTCAAGGTGTTCGTCCGCCGCCACACCTTCGCCGAGGCGATCGCCGGCTACAAGGCGCACGTCGATGCCCGCGTCGAGGAGGGCAAGAAGCCACCCGCGCAGCGCAATCCGCTCGTCGGCAAGGCGATGTCCGTCAATACCCGCGCGACCTATTTCTCCAGCCTCGTCCATATCCTCGAGTGGGGCACCAGCCGCGCCGCCGCCCGCCGCGATCCGCGCGCCGGCGACGAGCTGGTCGCCGGCATCACGCACGACAACGTGCTGCGCTTCCGCGACGCGCTGATGAAGCCCGACGCGAGCGGCTATATCGCCTGGACGCGGGCTCACTCGACGTTGCGCGTACTGCGCTCCTGGCTGGCCTGGTGCGAGGCCGAGAAGATCATCCCCAAGGGATCGAACCCGGCCGCAAAGTTCGAGCTCGATACGCCGCCCTCGCGATCGAAGATCTGGGACGAGGGCGGCGGCACCGGCGATTTCGATGCCTTCCTCGCCGCATGCGCGCATCTGAAATGCCCTTCGGTCGGCCTGTTCGTCGAGGTGGCGAGCTGGTCGGCGCAGCGGCGCGGCGATCTGCTGCGGCTCAACGCCCGCCAGTGGGGCCGCATCAATCTCGCCGATCAGCGCCTGGTCGATCAGCTGCGCGGCGACGATCCCGATCTCAAGGGCTTCACGATCGTCCAGGGCAAGACCGGCCAGCCGCTGACGATCCCGATCGTCCAGCCGATCCGCGCGAGGATCGAGGCCACGATCGCCGCGAACCTCGCGCGTGACGTGTCGCAATTCGCGCTCTTCATCCGCGAAGAGACCGGCCGGCCATGGACGCGCGACGCGATCTCGCAGCGTGTGCGCGAGGTGCTCACTTTCTGCGCCGCGCCGCCGCCCGACGCGATCGCCAAGGGCTTCATCCCCCGGCCGGAGATGACCGAGCTGCGTCTGATGGATCTGCGCCGCACCCGCGTCTGCTTCCTCCACGATCGCGGCATCGATCCGCTCGGCATCAGCATGATCACCGGGCACAGCGCGAAGACGGTCGACGATATCCTCGCCACCACCTACCGCCCGCGCAATCCCCGCGGCGCCGCGATCACCATCCTCTGCGCTCACGGGCCGACCGCGAGACGCCAGGACGATGAACAGGAGAAGCAGGCGTGAGCGACGTTGATCGCGGCCGCCGGCGGGTCTATTCAAGCCCCTCCAAAGATGGCCCGTTGGAATTCCAACGATCGCATCGTTGGAATGGAGTCGAGGAAACCGATTTTCCCCAATGATTTCAATAGGCGCCCGTAGCTCAGCTGGATAGAGCATCAGCCTTCTAAGCTGAATGTCCCTGGTTCGATCCCAGGCGGGC
>CAXTMT010000222.1:0-4437 GCA_964245355.1 uncultured Sphingomonadaceae bacterium | reverse complement strand
GGATCATGTTGGGCTGGGTCGTGGTCGGCGGGACGACCGGCGGGGTCACGCTGGGCTTGGGCGCCCTGGTAGTCGTCGCCGTCGCTTTCGCCGCAGGCGCCTTGTTGGGCTGGCGCGACTTTGCCGCCGCCTTGTCGTCCTTGCCGTCGTTGACGTTGAAGGTCAGCAGGCGCCCGTCGCCCGTCTTGCTGCCCGGCATCGCGGGCGCCAGGAACAGCAGCATCAGCAGCAACAGCCCGTTGATCAGCAGCGCGATGGCGAACGACGTCAGCCGCCGGCGGAGCGACATCGCCTGCCCGTAGGCACTTTCGGGACGATCGGTGGACAGCGTCATCGGCGGCGCGGCCTTATCCTTGGGGCCGTCCGGCCGCAATCGCCGCGGTCAACGGTTCGGCGCAGCCCGGCGAGGCGGGCGCCAGCAGCACAGCGATCAAAAATGAGCCCCCCTCGATTCACGTGCAGCGAATGCAATCGCTTCGCCGATCATCGCATTTGCGACGCTCGCGATACGCGCGCATTGCTGCATTGCAACAAAAGCACAGTGTCTAGCGAGAGGCGGAACCCTTCGATGGAGACTGCCATGACCAAGTTCCTGCTCCCCCTGCTCCTCATCGGCGCCGCCGCTCCGGCGGTTGCCGCCACCCCCGACAAGCCGGTCGCGTTCGAGCGTGACGGCGTGCGCTATGTCGCGACGGTGAAGACCGTCGGCGCGACGACGGTGATCTCGGGCTACGAAGTCGACAGCGGCAAGACCTTCGAACTCCGCTCGCAGAACGGCCGCGTCTCGGGCACCTACGGCGTGACCCCGGTGAGCTACACGCTGGGACGTTGAGCCAATTCGATCCTCCCCTGCAAGGGGAGGGGGACCGCGCGCGCAGCGCGTGACGGAGGGGTGACACCGCCGAAGGTGACACCCCTCCGTCAGCCCTGCGGGCTGCCGCCTCCCCTTTCAGGGGAGGATTTTACCACCCGCTTGCCCCCCGCCGCCCGCTTCTCTAGCGCAGACCGGCCAGCGCGAAAGGGAAGCCATGCGGTTCGAGGGTACGTCGAGCTATGTCGCCACCGATGATCTGAAGGTGGCGGTCAACGCCGCCGTGGCGCTGCGGCGGCCCCTGCTGGTCAAGGGCGAGCCCGGCACCGGCAAGACGGTGCTGGCGCACGAGATCGCCGCCGCCGTCGGCGCGCCGCTGATCTCGTGGAACGTGAAATCCACCACGAAGGCGCACCAGGGCCTTTACGAATATGACGCGGTGGCGCGGTTGCGTGACGGCCAGCTCGGCGATGCCCGCGTCCACGACATTTCCAATTACATCCGCAAGGGCAAATTGTGGGAGGCGTTCACCGCGCCTGAACTGCCCGTGCTGCTGATCGACGAGATCGACAAGGCCGACATCGAATTCCCCAACGACCTGTTGCAGGAACTCGATCGGATGAGTTTCGACGTCTACGAGACCGGCGAGACGATCGCCGCCAGGGATCGCCCGATCGTCGTCATCACCTCGAACAACGAGAAGGAATTGCCCGACGCCTTCCTCCGCCGCTGCTTCTTCCATTACATCCGCTTCCCCGATCGCGACACGATGCAGGCGATCGTCGACGTCCACTTCCCCGGCATCCAGAAGATCCTCGTCAGCCGTGCCTTGGACATGTTCTACGAGGTGCGCGAGGTGCCCGGCCTCAAGAAGAAGCCCTCGACCAGCGAGCTGATCGACTGGCTGAAACTGCTGCTGCACGAGGACATGCCGCTCGACGTGCTGGCCAATCGCGACCCCCGCAAGGCGATCCCCCCGCTCCATGGCGCCTTGCTCAAGAACGAACAGGACGTGATGCTGTTCGAACGGCTGGCCTTCCTGGCAAAGCGGCAGGGGGCGTGATCGTGCGGCGGTTGGGCGCCGTCCTGCTTGCGCTACTGCTGACGGCCCCTGCCGTCCGCGCCGAACTGCCGATCCAGACCGCGCAGGTGGTGCGCACCCTCCCGCACGACCCGCAAGCCTTCACCGAAGGCCTGCTGATCCGCGACGGCTGGCTCTACGAAAGCACCGGCTTCGAAGGGCAGAGCTTCATCCGCCGCAAGGATCTCGCCACCGGCAGGACGCTGCGGAGCATCGCCATCCCCCCCGGCCTCTTCGGCGAGGGCATCGTCGATTGGGGGAGCAAGCTCTACAGCTTCGTGTGGCACGGCGAGAAGGGTTTCGTCTGGGATTTGAAGAGCCTGCGCCAGGTCGGCGGCTGGCACTACACCGGCGAAGGCTGGGCGCTGACCCACGATGCCCGCAATATCATCCTGTCCGACGGCACCTCGACACTGCGCTTCCTCGCGCCGGGATCGATGAAGGTCGTGCGTCGCTTGACCGTGACCGCCGAGGGTGCGGCAGTACCCGATCTCAACGAGCTGGAGTTCGTCCACGGCGAGATTTTGGCGAACGTCTGGCATAAAGATCGCATCGCCCGCATCGATCCGGCGACCGGCAGGGTAAAGGGCTGGATCGACGTCGGCGCGCTGTGGCGCCAGGCCGGCACCACCGACCGCGAGGCCGTGCCCAACGGCATCGCTTTCGATCGCAGGACCGATCGGCTGTATGTCACCGGCAAGAACTGGCCCTTGCTGTTTCAGATCAAGCTGCCGACGCGCTGATGTTTCTCACCTTCCTCGACGAGCTTCGCCGCGCGGGCATTCCGGCGTCGATCAAGGAGCATCTGGTGCTGCTGGAGGCGCTCGACGCCCAGGTCATCCAGCCCGATCCGGAGGAATTCTATTACCTCAGCCGCGCGATCTACGTGAAGGACGAGGGGCTGGTCGACACATTCGATCGGGTGTTCGGGCAGGTGTTCAAGGGGCTCGTCGGCGGCGACGACGAGGGCAAGGAAATCCCCGAGGAATGGCTGAAGGCGGTTGCCGAGAAATTCCTGAGCCCCGAGGAGATGGAGAAGATCAAGGCGCTCGGCGACTGGGACGAGATCATGGAGACGCTGAAGAAGCGGCTCGAGGAGCAGGAAAAGCGCCACCAGGGCGGCAGCAAGTGGATCGGCACCGGCGGCACATCGCCGTTCGGCAATTCGGGCTACAATCCGGCGGGTGTGCGGATCGGCGGCGAGGGGAAGCACAAGCGCGCGATCAAGGTGTGGGAGAAGCGCGAGTTCCGCAATCTCGACAATGCGCAGGAACTGGGTACGCGCAACATCAAGGTGGCGCTCCGCCGTCTCCGCCGCTTCGCCCGCGAGGGTGCGGCCGAGGAGCTGGACATCGACGGCACGATCGACGGCACCGCGCGCAAGGGCTATCTCGACGTGCAGATGCGGCCTGAGCGGCGCAATGCGGTGAAATTGCTGCTGTTCCTCGACGTCGGCGGATCGATGGACCCGCATATCAAGGTCTGCGAGGAATTATTCTCGGCCGCCACCGCCGAGTTCAAGCGTCTCGAATTCTTCTACTTCCACAACTGCCCCTACGAGGGCCTGTGGAAAGACAACCGTCGCCGCTTCGCCGAGCGGACGCCGACGTGGGATATCCTCCACAAATTCGGCCACGATTACAAGATCATGTTCGTCGGCGATGCTTCGATGAGTCCCTACGAGATCACCCACTCCGGCGGCTCGGTCGAGCATATGAACCCCGAGGCGGGGGCGGTGTGGCTGCAGCGGCTGACGACCACCTATCCGTCCGCGGCGTGGCTCAATCCGGTGCCGGAGGAGCAATGGCGGTACAGCCATTCGACCGGGCTGATCCGCGGCCTGATGGGGGAGCGGATGTATCCGCTGACACTGGAGGGACTGGAGACCGCGATGCGGGCGCTGGCGCGGAAGAAGTAGGGGCATATCACCCCTCCCCTTGCAGAGGAGGGGCTTAAGTCCTGACCAGCCGCGCGATGAAGAAGCCATCCGCACCACCTTCGGCCTCCAGCGCGCCGGGCAGCACCCGCACCCAGCCCTTCTCGTGCGGCGAAATCCCCGCCGGCAATTCCTCGCCCCGCACCGGATCGATCGCAAAGCCATGCTGCACCGAGAGGAACGTCTCGATCACCGCCTCGCCCTCAGCCGGTTCCAGCGAACAGACCGCATAGACGAGCGTACCGCCCGGCTTCACCGCCATCGCCGCCCTTGCGAGGATCGCCTGCTGACGCTGCGCGAGGTCGACGATCGCCCTGGGGCGGACGCGGTGGATCACGTCGGGGTGGCGGCGGAAGATGCCGGTGGCCGAGCAGGGCGCGTCGAGCAGCACCGCGTCGAACGGTTCGGCCGGCGAATAGGTCAGCGCGTCGGCGACGATCGTCTCCGCCGTAAGCCCGGTGCGCTTGAGGTTGGACTTGAGGCGCTTGAGCCGCGGTTCGGCGAGGTCGACCGCGGTCACCGCCCAGCCGGCGGCGGCGAGCTGCATCGTCTTGCCCCCCGGCGCCGCGCACAGATCGATCACACGGCGACCCGCACCCGCGCCCAGCA
>CAXTMT010000221.1:0-4437 GCA_964245355.1 uncultured Sphingomonadaceae bacterium | reverse complement strand
ATGTCTCGGCCAACCCGACCGGGCCGATGCACATGGGCCATTGCCGCGGCGCGGTGGTCGGCGATGCGCTCGCCGGGCTGCTCGAATATGCGGGACACAAGGTCACCCGCGAATATTACATCAACGATGCCGGCGCGCAGGTGCAGACGCTCGCCCGCTCGGCCTGGCTGCGCTACAAGGAAGCGCTCGGCGAGACGGTGACGATCCCCGAGGGGCTCTATCCCGGCGATTATCTCGTGCCGGTCGGCCAGGCGCTCGCCGCCGAGTTCGGCGACCAATACGCGCAAGCCCCCGAGAGCGAATGGCTCGCCCTGTTCCGCGAGAAGACCGTCGCACTGATGATGGAGCGCATCCGCGCCGATCTCGCTCTGCTCGGTATCCATCACGAGATCTTCGCGTCCGAAGCGGCGGTGCAGCAGGCGGGCAAGGTCGAGGCCGCGCTCGATCGGCTTCGCGCCGCCGGCTACATTTACGAAGGTACGCTCGAACCGCCGAAGGGCGAACTCCCCGACGATTGGGAGCCGACCGAGATGACGCTCTTCCGCGCCACGGCATTCGGCGACGATCAGGATCGCCCGGTGCGCAAATCGGACGGCGGGCTCACTTACTTCGGCACCGATCTCGCTTACCATGCGCAGAAGGCCGACGAGGCTGACATGCTGATCGACATCTGGGGCGCGGACCATGCCGGCACGGTCAAGCGCATCCAGGCGGCGGTGAAGGCGCTGACCGCCGATGAATCCGGCGGCAACAAGCCGTTCGACGTCAAGCTCGTCCAGATGGTCCGCCTGCTCCGCAATGGCGAGCCGGTGAAGATGTCGAAGCGCTCCGGCAGCTTCGTCACGCTGGCCGACGTGGTCGAAGAGGTCGGCAAGGATGTCGTCCGTTTCACCATGCTCACCCGCAAGGCCGATGCGCAGATGGATTTCGACTTCGCCAAGGTGGTCGAAGCCTCGAAGGACAATCCGGTCTTCTACGTGCAATATGCGCACGCCCGCATCGCCTCGCTCCACCGCCGCGCGACCGAGGCGGGGATGGTGCTGCCCGCCCCCGATTTCGCTTTGCTCGACGCCGACGAACTCGCCGTGCTCAAGCTCGCCGCGCAATTCCCGCGGATGATCGAGGGCGCAGCGGTTGCCCGCGAGCCGCACCGCGTCGCCTTCTATCTCTACGATCTCGCCGCCGCCTTCCACGGCTGGTGGAACAAGGGCAACGACGATCCGGCGCGGCGCTTCCTCGTCGCGGATAATCTTCCCGTCAGCGCGGCGCGTCTGGCGCTTGGCCGTGCGATCGGGCAGATCATCCGCAACGGCCTGGGCGTCATGGGGGTCGCCGCCGCCGAGGAGATGTAGATGGTCGAGATCCGGCGAGGATCGGACGGCGGAGCCTATAGCGGGTCCGGCGGCGTATCGGGCGGCGATCGTCTGCCGTGGCTCGAACCGGTCGAAGACGAGGATGACGACGGCTACGGCCCCGGCCCGGACGACAATCCCGGCGGCTACGGCGGCGTGATCGCGGCGATGCTGGCGGTGCTCGTCGGCATCGCGATCGTCACGGCCGGCGTCGTCTGGTTCCGCCACCACCGCGCCGCCACCGCCGACATCGGCGAGGTGATCCATCCGGAGCCTGGCCCGTACAAGGTGAAGCCGACCGCCGCCGGCGGTCTCGATACCGAACAGACCGGCAAGGTCGCCGCCGGCACCAGCGCCGGCGAAGACGAACAAACGGTGATGGATTACAACGCCGTCCCCGAAAAGCCGATGATCACGCGACAGGTCGCGCCGGGCAAGAAGCCGCAACTTGTGGTGCAGGCCGCCGCACCGCCGCCGGCACCGGTCGCTTTGCCCAAACCCGAACCCGCGCCTCCACCCAAACCAGCGCAGGTCGCCACCATCGCGCCCTCGACTCCACCGGCGGCACCCACGACGTTCCCGGGCACGATCCAGCTCGGCGCCTTCTCCAGCGAGGCGAAGGCGAAGACGGCGTGGAAGACGCTGTCGGGCCGGTTCGCGATGCTGAAGGAGATGACCCCGGCGGTGACCGCCGTCGATGCCGGCGACAATCACCTGTTCCGCCTGCGCGCGACCGGCGCGACGCTGCCGCCGGCACAGATCTGCGCGCGGATGCATGTGGCGGGGGATACCTGTTCGGTGGTGGGCGAGTGACGCCGCTTTTCCTCGGGCTCGAAGGCCCGATCCTGAACGATGCCGAGCGGGCCTTCTTCCGTTCGGTCGATCCCGCCGGCTTCATCCTGTTCAGGCGCAACGTCGAGACGCGGGTGCAGGTGAAGGCGCTGACCGACGAATTGCGTTCGCTCTCAGGCCGCGACGACCTGCCGATCCTGATCGATCAGGAAGGCGGCCGGGTCGCGCGGATGCGGCCGCCCGAATGGCCCGAATTTCCCGCCGGTGCGCGCTTCGACGCGCTGTACGAGGTCGCGCCCTTGTCGGCGATGGAGGCGGCGCGGCACAATGCGCAGGCGCTGGGCGTTATGCTGCGCGAAGTCGGCGTGACCGTCGATTGCCTGCCCCTGCTCGACGTCCGCCAGCCCGGCGCGCACGACATCATCGGCGATCGCGCGCTGGGTGAGGAGCCGCTGCGCGTCGCCGCGATGGGCCGCTCGGTGATCGAGGGGCTGCGCGCAGGCGGCGCGGTGGCGGTCGTCAAGCATATCCCCGGCCACGGTCGATCGACGGCGGACAGCCATGTCGAGCTGCCGACCGTCACCGCCGGCGCCGACGAGCTGGAAACCGATCTGCTGCCGTTCGAACGCCTCAACTGGGCGCCGATGGCGATGACCGCGCACGTCGTCTACGCCGCCTGGGATGCGGACCATTGCGCGACCCTCTCGCCCAAGGTGATCGGCGGGATCATCCGCGGCCGTATCGGCTTCGATGGGCTGCTGATGTCCGACGATCTCGGCATGAAGGCGCTCAAGGGCGATTTCGGCGACCGCGCGGCCGGGGCGCTGGCGGCGGGCTGCGATATCGCGCTCCATTGTTCGGGCGACATGGCCGAGATGGCGGCGGTGGCCGGGGCGGTCGGGCCGATCGGGGAGGCGGCACGGGCGCGGCTGGATCGGGCGATGGCGACGATCGCGGCGATTGCCGATCCGACACCCTTTTCGGAGCTCATCGAAAAGCGCGACGCCTTGCTCGCCTACGCCTGATTTCGTCGCAATTCCGCATTGCGGGGTTATGAAAATCTAGCCAGCCACCAGCCGATTTGATAATAAGCGATCAAGGCGGCCGCTCGCCCCCCAACACCTGAGCGACCGTCTTGCGTGCGTTAGAGTTGCCCGCCGATGCCGACCCTGCATCGGCGGGGACTCGACTAGCCCCTCGCGCCGGCTAAGCTGTCTTCCGATGGACGAAGCATTCGATCTCACGCCGGTACGGCCCGAGGGCGAGGTGCTGACGCTTGCACTCGGCGCGTGGGAGGGGCCGCTCGATCTGCTGCTGACGCTGGCGCGCAACCAGAAGGTGGACCTGAAGGCGATCTCGATCCTGGCGCTGGTCGAGCAATATCTGGCCTTCATCGCCGAGGCGCGCGCGCTCAAGCTGGAATTGGCCGCCGATTATCTCGTGATGGCGGCGTGGCTCGCCTATCTGAAATCCGGACTGCTCCTGCCCCGCGATCCCGAGGTCGAGCCATCGGCCGAAGAACTGGCGCTGCGCCTGCAACTCCGGCTCGAACGGCTGGGCGCGATGCGCGATGCCGGCGCCCGGTTGATGGCGCGCGATCGGCTGGGACGGGATGTTTTCGCGCGCGGGGCGCCCGATGGGCTGCGGATCGTCAAACGGCCGCTGTGGCAGGCCGATCTCTACGAACTGATCGCCGCTTACGGGCAGGTGAAGGCGCGCGGCATCCCGGTGATGCACGTCATCGCGCGCCGCAAGGTGATGACGCTCGACGAGGCGCTCGCCTTGGTCGCGCGGATGATCGGGGTGGCGATGGACTGGGCCGATATCGCCAGTTTCCTGCCGCACGATCTGGAGCCCGAATATCGCCGCTCGGCGATCGCCTCCAGCTTCGTCGCGGCGCTGGAGATGGCCAAGCAGGGGCGGCTGGCTCTGCAACAGGATAGCGCCTTCGCCCCGCTGATGGTGCGCCGCGCATGAGGATCACCGATCCGCTGCGCGCGCTGGAGGCGGCGCTGTTCGCCGCCGAGGAGCCGATGACGCCCGATGCTTTGTCCAAGGCGACCGGGATCGACGGGGTCCGCGAGGCGCTGGCCGAACTGGTCGAACTCTACGAAGGACGGGGCATCGAACTGGTCGAGCGCGGCGGGCGCTGGCGTTTCCAGACCGCCTTCGATCTCGCTTACATCCTGCGCCGCGAGAAGCCCGAACCGCGCAAGCTCAGCCGCGCCGGGATCGAGACGCTGGCGATCGTCGCCTATCACGAGCCGGTCAGCCGCGCCGAGATCGAGGCGAT
>CAXTMT010000220.1:0-4444 GCA_964245355.1 uncultured Sphingomonadaceae bacterium | reverse complement strand
GGTGTGCCGTGGATGCCGTAATGTGGAATGTTGAGGTCCATCCACACCACGCCGACCGGGCCGTTGGGGCCGGGCTTCAGCGTCGCCTTGCTCTCGCCGGGCTTGGCATCCCAGAACAGCTTGGGATTGAAGTGGAATTCGGGCAGCGGACTGATACCCTGGATCTTCCAGTGACCGATCGGCAGCGGATCGTGCGCGCTGCCGGTGGTCGCCGGAAATTGCGCGACCAGCTTGCCGGCCTCGTCATAGACGCGCAGCACACCCTTCGATTTGGTGACGACCACCTTCGCCGCTTTCGGCTCGTCCGACGAGACGTTGAGCGAGGCGAGCGTCGCTTTCCATTCGGGCTTGGCCGCGTCGGGATAGGCGGTGGCGGCGGGCACCACGTTCGGCACCTTGATCTTCACGCTGGCTGCCAGCTTAGTGCCAGGCCCGTTGAGCGCGACCAGCAGATCGCGGCTGGTGTGATAACGTTCGGCCAGCCCCTCCATCGCATCGGCATAGCCGAGCGCGGGGAGCTTGGCCTGTTCATCCTCGGCCTTGGGGAGCGGGCCGACGAACGGCCCGGCGAAATCGCCCGCCGTCAGCGTCACCTCGACCGTGCCCGGCACCGCCCCGCTTTTGGCCAGCGCCGCCTTGGTCGCCGCGTCGAGCGTACCTGAGACCGCGATGCCGTTCGCCTCCTGGAAGCCCTGCAGCGCAAGCTTAAGGCTCATTCCCGCCTTGCCGTCGATCACCCCCGGCGAAAAGCCCAATCGATCGAGCACGACCTGCTGCTGGAGGATTTCGGGGCTCGGCGCCGTGCCTGCCGCGGCCAGCACGGGATAAGCCGTTGCAATCGCAAGCCCAACGCCCGCAACCAAAGTTCTCAACATGTGTGCGCTTCCCTATCTTGGTGGTGGGCAAAAGAAGGCAACGCCGGACCGGGACAATATGTCCGGGCGCGTTAATTCCTGGAGCATGTGAATCCTATGCGTACCATCGATATCGGCCGTCGCCGCCTGCTGGGCGGCGCGCTGGCCGCAGGGGCGATGACCACTTTCGGCGCCAAGGCTGCGCTTGCGCAGGGCTTCCCGATGACGGAACGCCGCATCGCCTTCCGCAACGTCCACACCAACGACACGGTCGATGCGCGCTTCTTCGGCGCCAGGGGCTGGGACGAGCAGGGCCTGGCCGAGCTCCACCATGGCCTCCGCGACTGGCGCAACGGCGAGCAGACGGTGATGGACCCCGCGCTGATGCTGCTGATCAGCCGCGTCCGCGATCTCGTCGGCGTCGCCCCGCAAGCGAAGATCGACCTGATCTCCGGCTATCGCTCTCCCCACACCAACGCCGCCCTGCGCGAACGCGGCGGCGAACACACCGGCGTCGCCTCCAAGAGCCAGCACATGCTGGGCAAGGCGACCGACATCCATATGCCGGGCGTGGCGCTCGATCGCCTGCATGCGGCGGCGATGGCGATGCAGGCGGGTGGAGTGGGCTATTATCCGAAGGACGGCTTCGTGCACGTCGATACGGGGCGGGTGCGGCACTGGGGATGAGTACGGATTGCGCTTTCGGGCTGACGTGCGAAATTGCTGATTTCAGGTGGGCTGCGGAACGGCAGCTTGTAGCCCATGTCCGAGAGGAATTCCGAAAGCGGAAGCATCATCGAGCCGTCCGCGAATTTATAGATTGGCTTGCCTAAATCTGAAGTCGGGGAAGGACCCATTCGCCACTTCCCGCAACGACCGCCGAGACCAGTTTCTGCGTGATCCAGGGTCTATTTTGCCCACAATGGCGCTCTCCATAAGCGGCTTGTAGGCTCGCACGTCAAACGATGGGACGGCAACGAGTAGCACGAAAGAGCAAAAGTCCGCCATCGCTTCCTGAAGGGCAGACCTCTTGAGGGCAAATTAGCCTCACACCGTTTGTTCGCATTTACCAATTGACCGATTGACCGATGTCACCCGCACCGCCGCCCGACATCCCCAACCGCTTAGCAATTGCGTGCTGCACAAAGCCGCTTAAGAGCGGCGGGCGGAACGGAAGAGAGCGATGATCCTCGAAACAGCGCGCGCGATTCTGGCGGCGGCGTTCGCCCCGCTCCCGATCGTCGACTTTTTCGACGAGCATATGGGGCGGACGGTGCTCGAACTTGGCGGCGCGCCGGACCATGTTCGTCGGCTGTTGCTCGGCAGCGATCCGGAACAGACTATCCTGAACGCCTTCGCCACGCACGGCGATCAGCTCGCATCGCATGCCGGTGCGCCGACCGGCCCTGCCCCGCGCGCCATGCCGGTTGAAGATGCCGCTGCCTTTCGTGCCTCGATCGGCCGCTTCCACGCGGTGGGCTATACCGTGCGCGTCCCCGCCGTCACGGCGCTCTCGCCCGCGCTTGCCCAATTCACCCGCGCGCTCGAATTCCTGCTACAGACGCCGGTCAAGGCATCTTTGTTCTGGAGTGCGGCCGGTGCGCGCGCGCCGATCCATTATGACGATAACGATAATATCGTGATCCAGCTGACCGGCCACAAGCAATGGCTTGTCTCGACCGCCCCTCCCACGCTGCACAATGCGTGGCGGGACGTGGCCGAGCCACCGGCGCCGCTGGGCGCGCACCGCAGCTTCGATCTCGCGCCGGGAAGCCTGCTCTACGTGCCGCGCGGGACGCCGCACACCGTGATCTCCCAATCGGAATCGCTCCATCTGGCGGTGACCTTCACCCCGGTCACGCTTCGCGAGGTGCTGATCGCGGCGCTCGATCACCTGTCGGATCAGGATCGCACACTGCGGGAGGGTGCGGTCGGTCGCGTCGATGCGGAGCCTGATCGGCCGGGTCTGGCGCAGCGCACCCGCGATGCCCTCGCCCGGCTGCAGGCGGCGGCGCAATCACCGGACTTCATTGCGGCGGCGCTGGAGCGTCGCGCGTCGCGGCTGATCGGGACTATGGACCGGCTGGAGGGCGCCGTCTCGCCGGGCGTGTCGATCTCTTCGGTCGTGCGGCACAGCCCGCTGGCGATGTGCCATATGCTGACGACGCCGACGATGATCGATTTCTGTCAGCCGGGCGAGCATATCAACGTGCATCGCGGCGTCGAGCCGGCGCTCCGCTTCATCGCCGCGACGCCCTCGTTTCGCGTCTCCGATCTGCCCGCCGACCTCGCCGACGACATCCGGATCGCGCTGGTAAGCCGATTGATCGAGAGCGGCTTTCTCGAACTGGACGAGTGAAGCCCCATTGCAGTACGCAGCTATAAGTCGTCTGGGCCGCGAGACGGTCTCCCGGTAGGTCGCGGATGCTTCATTGCCGCCGCGTCAGCACACTCGGCACGACCATCGGCACGGTGCAATTGTCGATCTTGCGGGCGACGGTGAGATAGGCCTGCGCGGAAGGCTCCTTGTCGAGCGTACGGAAGCCCTTCGTTTTGCTGCCGTCGATCATCCCGCTGGTAAAATGCGCTTCGGCGAGCGGGCAATTCGCCTTTAGCGTCGCCGGCGGTGTTCCAACGATCGTGGTGATGGCCATCAACAGGGATATCATCGTGTGTCTCCTGATTTCGGCCATGATAAAACATTCAGTGCGGCCGGGAAAGCTTGGAGACGCTCGCGCGTTCGGGGGATATGGGATTTTCAATCGTAACCGATACGGGCTGGCTCGGCGGCCTTGTCATTCTGCTCGGCATCGCCGCGGCGGTGATCGTGGCGATCTTCTTCTTTTCCGCCGCCAACCTTGCCCGCACGGAAGTGATCGAAGAGGAACGCGATGAAGGGCATGACCCGCCGATCGCCTGACGCTAAGCCCGCACGATGCGTTATTTCCTCGATACCGAATTCGACGGCTTCGGCGGGCCGCTGCTGAGCCTGGGGCTGGTGCCGGAGGATGGCGGCGAGGATTATTATGTCGTCCTGCCGATCGAGCAGGAGCCGACGCCGTGGGTCGCGCGCCATGTCATCCCCTATCTGCGCAGCGTACCCCCTGCCCTGCTCAACGAGCTCGACCGAGTGGCCGCCGCGCACGATATCGCCCGCTATCTCTCGACCGATCCGGATGCCGAGATCGTCGCCGACTGGCCCGAGGATATCGCGCTCTTCTGCCGGCTGTTACTGACGAGCGATGCGGAGATCGTCGACATCGCAAGCCTGCGCTTCCACTTCCTGCGCACACCGGGCTTCTCCACCGCGCGCAACAGCAAGGTGCCGCACAATGCGCTGCACGATGCGCGGGCGCTACGCGATCATGTGCTGGAGGCGGAGGGGTAGCCGAAAAGCCCCTCCTCTTCAGAGGAGGGGTTGGGGTGGTGGACGCCATCGGCGGCGGGCTGCCGCGCTGGCGGACTCCCCCACCTCCGGCCCCTCCCCTGAAGGGAGGGGTGAAGACGTTACTGCGGCACCACCGTCACCGCGCGGCGATCCTGCGCCCAGGCGGATTCGTCCGAGCCGCTCGCGATCGGGCGTTCCTTGC
>CAXTMT010000219.1:0-4460 GCA_964245355.1 uncultured Sphingomonadaceae bacterium | reverse complement strand
GGGGTGGGGGAGGCACACGATACGGTTGGCTCAAAGCCAGTGGCAATCGTATCGCCAAGCTTCCACCCACTCCTCAATCCCCTTCCTTGCAGGGTGGGGAGGTGCCAGCGTTCTCCCCAATATCGGAGGTTCATTTATCCGAAGCGAAGCGAACACGATCGAGGTTTAGCAATAACCAAACAGCAGTCGAAATCGCGCCTGCCAACGCGCCCGATATGATCGCGATAATTAAGATTCGAGCATCGCCGTCAGCCCGCGTGATGGAAGTTATAATAGCACCGCCGATGATTGCTCCGCCGCAAACTCCAGCCAAAAGAAGAAATAGAGCTAGTAAAGATGCGTTATCAGTGCGTTTTCTCATGTAACTGAGCGCAGGCAGAATCACCAAAACATATCCTAGAGCGTTTATCGGGCCAAATAACGCTTCCAACTTCCACAAGGTGTTCACGGAAAAGTGAAGAATCAAAATATTACCAACCCCAATCACAAAAGCGATCGGATCAAAAGGAGCCGCCACGATTGCGGGTAAAAGCACCGATCTTACGAGGTTCATGAAGACAGGCTACATACCAGCTTTGTTTCGTCAACGCCCGCATCCACCCATCGGCGACCAATCACAATTAACGCTTATATCGCGGGCTGATAACCTCAATCACACATTGAACCGGAACAGCAGCACGTCGCCATCGTGGACGATATAGTCCTTCCCTTCCGAGCGCAGCTTGCCCGCATCGCGCGCTCCCGCTTCGCCCTTGAAGGCAACATAATCGTCGAACGCGATCGTCTCGGCGCGGATGAAGCCGCGTTCGAAATCGCTGTGGATGGCGCCGGCGGCCTGGGGGGCTTTCGAGCCGACGGGCACCGTCCAGGCGCGCGCTTCCTTGGGGCCGGCGGTGAAGAAGGTGAGAAGGTGGAGCAGTTCGTAGCCGGCGCGGATCACGCGGGCGAGGCCGGTTTCGGCCAGCCCCAGATCGGAAAGGAATTCGGCGCGGTCGGCGGGATCGAGCGTCACGATCTCGGCTTCGATCGCGGCGGAGACGACCACCGCCTTGGCCCCTTCGGCGGCGGCCCTGGCGAACACTTTGGCCGACAGCGCATTGCCCTCGGCGGCGGAGGCTTCGTCGACGTTGCAGACGTAGAGTACCGGCTTGGCGGTGAGCAGTTGCGCCATGTCGAACTGGCGGCGCTCGTCCTCGTCCCTGGGTTCGGTCAGCCGGGCGGGCTTTCCGGCGCGCAGCAATTCCAGTGCTTCGCCGAGCACACGCGCCGCGACCTTCGCTTCCTTGTCGCCCTGCGTCGCTTTCTTGGCGAGGTTGGGAACCCGCTTCTCGAGGCTTTCCAGATCGGCGAGCATCAATTCGGTGTCGACCGTATCGGCGTCGGCGATCGGATCGACCTTGCCCTCGACATGCGTCACCTCGCCCTCGAAGCAGCGCAGGACGTGGATGATCGCATCGGTCTCGCGGATGTTGGCGAGGAACTGGTTGCCCAAACCCTCGCCCTTGCTGGCGCCGCGCACCAGCCCGGCGATGTCGACGAACGCGAGCTGGGTTTCGACCTTCTTGGCCGAGCTGGCGATCTCCGCCAATTTGTCGAGGCGCGGATCGGGCACGGCAACCTGGCCGACATTGGGCTCGATCGTGCAGAAGGGATAGTTGGCGGCCTGCGCGGCGGCGGTTTCGGTCAGCGCATTGAACAGGGTCGATTTGCCGACATTCGGCAGGCCGACGATACCGCAACGGAAACCCATGATCATCCCTTCGTGAAGCGCCTGCGCACTTAAGGACATGCGCCGCCATGCGCCAGCCAGAGCTTGACCAACGGCTCATCGCCATAACCACTCGCTTCAACGCAACTTCTACAAATCTGCTGTGCATCGTCCGGCGACGCACCGTCTCCCTTATGCTGGTGCATGACACCGACGGATGGTGAACGGCCCACTCGGGGGAGAGCCGCTAGCCGCCGCCGACTGCCCGCAAACTGGTGAAACCCTGGGGCAGGTTTTTCATCATGGGCCGGAAGTGATTGGACCCACTTCCGGCCCTTTTACCTTTCAGCGAGCGACAAGCACCTCAGCCACATGGATGGCGATGCCGACGAGGCCGCCGACCAATGTGCCGTTGACCCGGATATATTGCAGATCGCGGCCCACCGCCTGTTCCAGCCGATCGGTGACGGTGTTGGCATCCCAGCGCCGGATCGTGTCCGAAACCAGCGTGACGATACCGTCGCCGTAAGCGGCGACCACGCCGGCGGTGGCACGGCGCGCGAAACGGTTGACCGCGATGCGCAGCGCCGGATCGTTCTGCAGCGTCTCGCCGAAGCTGCGCAAGGCCTCGCCGAACTTTCCCGCCAACGCCTCGCGTGGATCGCGAACCGAGCGCAGCATCGCGGCACGGGCGCGCTCCCATAATCCATCGAGCCAGTCCGCCATCGCCGGGTTGGCGATCGCGGCATCGCGCCACGCGGCGACGCGCGCCTGCAGTTCGGGGTCATGCTGCAGGCGTTCGGCAAGCTGGGCGAGGCCCTCTTCGGTCTTGGCGCGCAGCGGGTGATCGGGATCGTCGGCCATGTCGGCGAGCAGCTTGAACAGGCCGTCGAGGATTTTCTTCGAGAGCGTCTCGTCGAGCCCGGTCCAGCGCAGGATCGATCCGGCGCGCTCGTGGATCATCTTGCGGAACAATAGTTCGTTGGCATCGAGGGTGCGGCCGACCCAATCGATCGCCGCGTCGATCAACGGGCGATGGCGCTCCTCGGCAATGGCGGCGGCAAGCAATCGACCGGCGACCGGGCCGAGTTCGGCGCTGCCGAGCTGGCGTACGCCCGCGGCCTTGACCATCCCGCCGAGCCGCTCGTCGGCCAGCCCTTCCAGCAAGACGACCGCCAGCTTCGATCCGCGCGCCGCGCCGTCTTTCGGGGGGCGGGCGAGGAGCCGGCCGAAGCCGCCCGCCACATCGAGCTTGGCCATCCGCCGCGCGACGATCGCCGGCACGAGGAAATTGGTGCGCAGGAAATTGGCGAGGCTGTCGCCGATGCGATCCTTGTTGCGCGGGATGATCGCGGTGTGCGGGATCGGCAGCCCGAGCGGGTGGCGGAACAGTGCGGTCACCGCGAACCAGTCCGCCATGCCGCCGACCATCGCCGCCTCGGCGAACGCGCGCACATAGCCGAGTATCGGGTCGAGCGCCGGCCCGTAGCGCGGCTCGAGCGCGCGCGCGGCGAGATAGAGCGCCGCCATCGCGACGAGCAGTCCGGTCGCGACGATCCGCATGCCTCGCGCGCCGCCCTGCGCGGGATTGAAGCGGCCGAGCCCCGTGCGGGCGGCAAGACTGGAACCGGAGCGCATTTGCCTATCAAGGCGGGAGCAGACGAAAGGTTCAAGTCATAACGTCGCGCCGGCGAAGGCCGGGCCGCGATCCACCAGCGGCGTCGCGTTTGCCGCTTGCGGCCCCGGCTTTCGCCGCGGCGACGTCACGTTGGTGCGACGAGCTTATTCCGCGGGCTGCACGTCCGGCTTCGGCGCGTGCTCGCCGCCGTTGGTGAGAAGGCGGCCGAGATGGTGGCCGAGCCAGGCCTCGATATCGTCGGCGAGGCTGAAACCCGCCGGCACGATCACCAGCGTGAGCAGCGTCGAGGCGAGCAGGCCGCCGATCACGGTGATCGCCATCGGCGCGCGGAAGCTGCCGTCGCCGGAGAGCGATAAGGCGACCGGGATCATGCCCGCGACCATCGCCACCGTCGTCATGACGATCGGCTGCGCGCGCTTGTGCCCGGCATCGATGATCGCGGTCAGCACGTCGACGCCCTTGTGCATCTCCTCCAGCGCGAAATCGATCAGCAGGATCGAGTTCTTGGCGACGATGCCGAGCAGCATCAGCAGCCCGATGAACACCGGCATCGAGATCGCCATGCCGGTGGCATGGAGCGCGAGCGCACCGCCGAGAGGAGCCAGCACCAGCGATCCCATATTCACCAGCGGCGGCATCACGCGCTTGTAGAGCAGCACGAGCACGGCGAAGACGAGCAGCACGCCCGAGATCACGGCGGTGATGAAATTCTTGATCATCTCGCCCTGCCACTTGTCCGGGCCCATGAAGACGCGCTGGACGCCGTTCGGCAGGCGGGCGAGCGCGGGCAAGGCATCGATCTGCTTGGCTGCACCGCCGACGAGGCCCGGCGCGAAATCGGCGCCGATGATCACGCGGCGGGTCTGGTTGTAGCGTCTGAGCTGCGAGGGGCCGGCGCCGAAGCCGATATCGGCGATGACCTTCAGCGGCACCGAGCCGCCGCTCGTCGTCGGCACCGGCAGGTTCTGGATCGTCGCCAGGCTGCGGCGCGCATTCTCGTTGATGACGACGCGGATCGGAATCTGGCGATCGGACAGCGAGAATTTGGCGACGTTCTGATCGATGTCGCCAAGCGTCGCGATACGGATTGTCGTAGATAGCGCTTCGGTGGTG
>CAXTMT010000218.1:0-4569 GCA_964245355.1 uncultured Sphingomonadaceae bacterium | reverse complement strand
GCGTTGCCGGCCCGGTCGCCCCTGCCGCGCCGCAGCCGCCCCGCGTCCGGGCCACGACGGCCCGCCGCGCGATCATGATGCGGATGGACGTTCCTCAGCGGCGCGCCGCCGCCTGATCCTGGCGTAACTGCGCGACGCCAGCGGGATCATCGCTGCGTAAAGGATTCCGCAGACCGAGAAGGTCGCCCACGGCGACGTGATCAGCGCGGTGCCGAGCAAGGCGATCAGCAGCAAAGCCGGGATGCGATATTCCAGCCGCAGCCGGAACGACGACCAGCTGTAGGTCGCCAGATCGGAGATCATCAGCAGCGCGACGATGATCGTCCACGGCGCGACGAAATAGCTGCGCGTGAAAACGTCCAGCCCGGTCGCCAGCCACAAAGCCACCGGCAACAAGGCCAACGCGGCACCGGCGGGCGCCGGTACACCGGTGAAATAGCCGGCCATCTTGCGGGGCTGCTCGTCGCTGTCGAGATTGGCGTTGAACCGCGCGAGCCGCAGCGCGCAGCAGACCGCCTGGGTCAGCGCGATCACCCAGCCATATTTGGGCACATATTGCAGCGACCAGAGATAGAGGATGATCGCGGGGGAAACGCCGAACGCGATCGCGTCGGACAAGGAATCCAGTTCGGCGCCGAAGCGACTGGCACCCTTGAGCAGCCGGGCGACCCGCCCATCGAGTCCGTCGAGGATCGCGGCGACGGCGATCGAGGCGACCGCTTTCTCCCAATCCGCGCCGATCGCGAAGCGGACTCCCGTCAACCCGCTGCACAACGCCAGCACGGTGATGGCATTGGGCGGCACCGCGCGCAGCGGCAACGCCGGCCGGCGCCGGGGAAAGCGCGCCATTATGTGCAGCCGGCTTCCATTATAGCGGTAAAGCCCGCGCCGCCTCGGCTATGCCGCGCCGGCCGAGGACGGTCTCGCCCGCGATCGAGCGCTGGCCGAGCGCCACCAGGGGTGCGGCGTCGGCGGGCAGATAGACATCGACGCGGCTGCCGAAGCGGATCAGTCCGACGCGCTGTCCGGCCGCGACCATGTCGCCGGGGCGCACGAACGGCATGATCCGCCGCGCCACCAGCCCGGCGATCTGGGTGAAGCCGATGCATGTGCCGTCCGGCCCCCGCACCAATATGTGCTGGCGTTCATTCTCCTCGCTGGCCTTGTCGAGGCTCGCGTTGAGGAATTTGCCGGCGATGTAGACGACGCGGGCGATCGTGCCGGCGATCGGCGCGCGATTGATGTGGACGTCGAACACGCTCATGAAGATCGAGACGCGGATCAGCGGCTCCGGCCCGAGCCCGTCCTCGCCCTGCATCTCGCGAGGCGGCACCACCGGCTCGATCATCGTCACAAGGCCGTCGGCGGGCGCGACGATCACGCCCTCCCCCTGCGGCACCGCACGGATCGGATCGCGGAAGAAGGCGCAGACCCAGATGGTGATGCCAATCCCGACCCAGCCGAGGAAATGCGCGACGAAGGCGTAGAGGAAGACCGTGATCGCGCCCGAGATCACGGCGAACTTGCGGCCTTCCGGGTGGATCGAGGGCCAGCGCCATTTGACGCTCGGGGTGGTGTCGGGGCGGGTTTCGAGTGAACGCATGGGAAGGTTTCTAGGGGCGCCGCCCGCCGCTGACAATCGCGCGGCGAACGGACTGGGCATCCGCCCGGTTGAATCGCGCCCGCCCGCGTCTTAGGAGGCCGCAACTCTTTCAAGCGGGATGTGCGGAATGGCGAAGATCAAGGTGAAGAATCCGGTCGTCGAGATCGACGGCGACGAGATGACGCGGATCATCTGGCAGTGGATCCGCGAACGCCTGATCCTCCCCTATCTCGACATCGACCTGCTCTATTACGATCTGAGCGTCGAGAAGCGCGACGAGACGAACGACCAGATCACGATCGATTGCGCCGAGGCGATCAAGCAGCACGGCGTGGGCGTGAAGTGCGCGACGATCACCCCCGACGAGGCGCGCGTCGAGGAATTCAAGCTCAAGAAGATGTGGCGTTCCCCCAACGGCACGATCCGCAACATCCTGGGCGGCGTGGTCTTCCGCGAACCGATCGTGATCAAGAACGTCCCCCGCCTGATCCCGGGCTGGACCGATCCCATCGTCGTCGGCCGCCACGCCTTCGGCGATCAGTATCGCGCGACCGATTTCCGTGTCCCCGGCCCCGGTACGCTGACGATGAAGTTCGTCGGCGAGGACGGCAAGGAACTGGAATATGAGGTCTTCAAATTCCCCGGCGCCGGCGTCGCGATGGGCATGTACAACCTCGACGATTCGATCCGCGATTTCGCGCGGGCCAGCCTGAACTACGGCCTCAACCTGAAATGGCCGGTCTACCTCTCGACGAAGAACACTATCCTCAAGGCCTATGACGGCCGCTTCAAGGATATCTTTGAGGAAGTTTTCAACAGCGAATTCAAGGACAAGTTCGCCGAAGCGGGAATCGTCTACGAACATCGCCTGATCGACGACATGGTGGCGAGCGCGCTCAAGTGGAGCGGCAAGTTCGTCTGGGCCTGCAAGAATTACGACGGCGACGTCCAGTCGGATCAGGTCGCGCAGGGCTTCGGCAGCCTTGGGCTAATGACCTCGATCCTGATGACCCCCGACGGCAAGACGGTCGAGGCCGAGGCCGCGCACGGCACCGTCACCCGCCACTATCGCATGCACCAGCAGGGCAAGCAGACCTCGACCAACCCGATCGCCTCGATCTTCGCATGGACCGGCGGCCTCAAGTTCCGCGGCCGCTTCGACGATACGCCCGAGGTGACCGAATTCGCCGAGACGCTCGAGCGCGTCTGCATCGAAACGGTGGAAAAGGGCGCGATGACCAAGGATCTCGCCCTGCTCGTCGGCCCCGATCAGGCGTGGATGACGACCGAGCAATTCTTCGAGGCGGTGCGGGCTAATCTCGAAGCAGAAATGGCGAAGTAAAACTGCCTTATCCTCCTCACGCACGGCGTGGGGAGGATTAAACCGCCGGCGACTTCACCTTTTCGCGCCGCACACCCAGCCCGATCACCCGCGCCGGAATCCGCTGCAACAGGGGCACCGCATTCACCAGCCGCAGCAGCATCGACGGTTTGACCTTGCCGCTCTGGAACACCGCGCCGATCACGCGATCGTGGACGATGCGCTGGATGCTCTGGATCACCCGCACCGGGAACATCCGCCGCGCCTGCACCTTTTTCAGCAGCCCGGTCACGTCGCGCCCCTCGGCCAGCGGCTTCGCCAATAGGTTCGCCGCCGCCACCGCATCCTGGATGGCAAGGTTGATCCCCACCCCGCCAACCGGCGACATCGCATGTGCCGCATCGCCGATCGCCAGGAATCCCGGCCGCCACCAGCGCTGCAACCGATCGAGCGAGACGCTGAGCAATTGCACCTTGTCCCAGTCGTCGATCGAATCGAGCCAGCCGGCCAGCATCGGCGCGGTCCGGCCGATGTCGGTGCGGAAGCGCTGCAGGCCCAGCCCGCGCAGGCGATCGGCGCTGCCTTTGGGGATCACCCGGCCGCACTGGAAATAGTCGCCGCGATCGATCGTGATCAGCATCTCGCCCGAGCCGACATAGGCCTGCGAGCGGTTTTCCGGCGATTCGGGCTTCGGGATGCGGAACCAGAAGACATCGATCGCCGAGCCGAGATCGGTGCGCTTGAGCTTCGCGTCCTCGCGCAACACCGACGATCGCCCGTCGGCGGCGATGATCAGATCGGCGCGGATTTCGCCTGCGGGCGTGATGACGCCCAGCGCGCGATTGTTCTCGACGATCAGCCCGGTCGCCTCGGTGTTCATGCGCAGTTCGAAATTCGGCAGCTTGCGCGCCTCTCCACTCAGGAAATCGAGGAATTCCCACTGCGGCATCATCGCGATGAAGCGGCTGCGCACCGGTAGATGCGAGAAATCGGCGACGCGGAAAGCGCGGCGATTGACCACCGCGCCGATGTGCCGGACCTTGTCGTGCGGCCGTTCGAGCAATTCGGAGACGAGCCCCAGTTCGGCGAAAATCTCGAGCGTCGAGGGGTGGACGGTGTCGCCGCGGAAATCGCGCAGGAAATCGCCATGCTTCTCCAGCACGACCGTATCGACACCTGCGCGGGCGAACAGATAGCCGGCCATCATCCCGGCCGGGCCACCCCCGACGATACACAGCTTGCGCGTCATTCACCCCTCCGTTGCGGATGACACTAGCGCGCCGCGCGCTTCACGGCAAAAGGGGCGCATGGCGCTCCCCATTCACTCGGCCGGCTTCAGCGATGCACTGGTGATCCTGGGGGCGGCGGGGATCGTCATCCCCGCCTTCGCACGGGCGCGGATCAACCCGGTGATCGGCTTCATCCTGGTCGGCGTGGCGGTCGGCGCGGCGGGGCTCGGGCGCCTCGTTCCGCAGATGCCGTGGCTCTACTATGCGACGATCACCAATCCGCACGCGATCGAGCCGTTCGCCGAATTCGGCATCGTGCTGCTGCTGTTCTCGATCGGGCTGGAGTTGTCGTGCAGGCGTCTGTGGACGTTGCGACGCCTGGTGTTCGGGCTGGGCACGGCGGAGCTGATCTGGTG
>CAXTMT010000217.1:0-4609 GCA_964245355.1 uncultured Sphingomonadaceae bacterium | reverse complement strand
TGATCATCGCCGGCGGCTCGGCCTATCCGCGCCACATCGATTTCGCGCGCTTCCGGGCGATCGCCGATGCGGTCGGCGCCTATTTCATGGTCGACATGGCGCATTTCGCCGGCCTCGTCGCAGCCGGTCTCCACCCCTCGCCCTTCGGCCACGCCCATGTCGTCACCACCACCACCCACAAGACCTTGCGCGGACCGCGCGGCGGCATGATCCTGACCGACGATGAGGCCCTGGCCAAGAAGATCAACTCGGCGGTCTTTCCCGGTTTGCAGGGCGGCCCGCTGATGCACGTCGTCGCCGCCAAGGCGGTGGCGTTCGGCGAGGCGCTCCAGCCCGAGTTCAAGGCTTACGCCAAGGCGGTGATCGCCAACGCCAAGGCGCTCGCCAGCCGGCTGGAGGAACGCGGCGCCAAGGTGATCTCGGGCGGCACCGACACCCATCTGGCACTGATCGACCTGACCCCGCTCGGCGTCACCGGCAAGGATGCCGACGAGGCGCTGGAGCGCGCCGGCATCACCTGCAACAAGAACGGCATCCCCTTCGATCCGCTGCCTCCGGTGAAGACCAGCGGCATCCGCGTCGGCTCGCCCGCCGGCACGACGCGCGGCTTCGGCGTCGCCGAATTCCGCGACATCGCGGACATGATCGCAGATGTGCTGGACGGCCTGCGCGGCAGTAACGAAGGCGGCAACCCGCTGGTCGAGGCGGCCGTCAAGGAACGCGTCGAGGCTTTGTGTGATCGCTTCCCGATCTATCCGGAGCTGTGATTTGATCCGCTCACGCGGATGCCGCACGCCGAAGGCGTCGTAATTGCGCTGCCCCTTCTGCGGACATCCTGACAGCCAGGTGAAGGACAGCCGCCCCGCCGACGACGGCGCGGCGATCCGGCGCAGACGGCAGTGCGAGGGCTGCGACGCGCGCTTCTCGACCTTCGAGCGTGTGGTTCTGCGCGAGCTGACGGTGGTGAAGAAGGATGGCGTACGCCAGCCGTTCGACCGCCAGAAACTGGAACGCGCCATCTCCACCGCCGCCCGCAAGCGTCCGATCGGCCCCGAGCAGATCGAACGCCTCGTCGGCCGCATCCAGCGCCAGTTCGAGACGAGCGGCGACAGCGAGGTCCCCGCCGTGAAGATCGGCGAGGCGGTGATGGACGGCCTCAAGCGCCTCGACAGCGTGGCCTACATCCGCTTCGCCAGCGTCTATAAGGATTTCCGCGAGGCCAAGGATTTCGAGGATTTCGCCGGAAGCGTGGAGTGAGGGGGTAACCCGCACACCTCCCCCCAATCCGCTCATCCTGAGTAGGGACCGAGCTTGTCGAAGGCCCGTATCGAAGGACACGTATGACCTTCCACACTTATATGCTGCGCTGTTCGGACGGTACATATTATGTCGGCCACACCGACAACCTTGAACAGCGGGTTGCCCAACACGAGCATGGCGAACTGCCTGGCTATACTCAGCATCGCCGGCCGGTCGTGCTCGTTTGGCAGCAGGATTTTCCCGATCGCGATCAGGCATTCGCTGTCGAGCGGCAACTGAAGGGTTGGCGCCAGGCCAAGAAGGAAGCCCTGATCGCGGGGGATTTTGGGTTGATCAGCGAACCGTCTCGGCGCGTCCTTCGAGACGAGGCTTCGACAGGCTCAGCCTCTCCTCAGGATGAGCGGATGGAAGCGATTAACCTCGCCCAACCCGCCATCGTCCTCGTCCGCCCGCAGCTTGGCGAGAACATCGGCAAGGCGGCCCGCGCCATGCTCAATTTCGGGCTGACCGACCTGCGCCTCGTCGCCCCGCGCGATGGCTGGCCCAATCCCAGCGCCGCGCCAGCCGCGACAGGCGCCGGGAGCGTACTCGAACAGGCCCGCGTCTATTCTACCGTCGCCGACGCGGTGGCGGATTGCGCGCATGTCTATGCCACCACCGTCCGCAAGCGGGGCGTCACCAAGCCCGTCGTCACACCCGAGGTCGCCGCCCGCACCGTCCACGCCGAGACCGGCGGCAGCGCGATCCTGTTCGGACCCGAGCGCGCGGGGCTGGAGACCGACGATGTCGCCGTCGCCCGCACCATCATCACCGTGCCGATCAACCCGCAGTTCGGGTCGCTGAACCTCGCGCAGGCAGTGATCCTCGTGGCTTACGAATGGTCGAAGCACCGGACGCTGGCCTCGCCGCCGGCGACCGATATCGATCCCCCCGCCCCGCAGATCGAGCTCGACGGGATGATCGGGCAGGTCGAGACCATGCTCGACGAAACCGGCTATTTCTTCCCCACCGATCGCACCGCCCATGCCCGGCGGGTGCTCCGCACCCTGCTGACCAAGCCCGGCTGGGACGCGCAGGAGGTGCGGACGATGCGCGGGGTGTTCTCGGCACTGAACAAGCTGCGCGAACGCGGTCAGCCATAAGTTGACTTTCCCGCGCCTTCCCCCTAATCGCGCGCCTTCGCAATTGGCTCCGCACGCTCGGTGAAGCGGTGGCCCTGCCCCAGCCTCAGCCGTTTTGGCCTCTGGTCGGAAAGCAGCGCGGTCCCGGGCATTTCCGTGAGCTTTCAGCCCACATACGCAATTGAAGGAAGACGCATGTCGAAGCGCAGCAGCGCCAAGTATAAGCTCGATCGCCGCATGGGCGAGAACATCTGGGGCCGTCCGAAGTCCCCGGTGAACAAGCGCGAGTACGGCCCCGGTCAGCACGGCCAGCGCCGCAAGGGCAAGGTCTCGGATTTCGGCATCCAGCTGAAGGCCAAGCAGAAGCTCAAGGGCTATTACGGCGACGTTACCGAGAAGCAGTTCAAGAAGAACTACACCGAGGCGAGCCGCATGAAGGGCGACACCTCGCAGAATCTGATCGGCCTGCTCGAGCGCCGGCTGGACGCGGTGGTCTATCGCGCCAAGTTCGCGCCGACGATCTGGTCGTCGCGCCAGCTCGTCAACCACGGCCACATCCGCGTCAACGGCGTGAAGTGCAACATCGCCAGCCGCCTGGTGAAGCCGGGCGACGAGATCACGCTGGGCACCAAGGCGCAGGAAATGGCGCTGGTGATGGAAGCGCAGAGCCTCTCCGAACGCGAGATCCCCGACTATGTCGCCGCCGACGGCGCCGCGAAGGTCACCTTCATCCGCGTGCCGACGCTGGACGAAGTGCCCTATCCGGTGAAGATGGAGCCGAACCTGGTCGTCGAATTCTACTCGCGGTAATTTCCCGGCAAGCATGGCTTTTCGGGAGCCCCGATCCGGGGTTCCGATCAACGAAGGGGCGGTGTCGCGATGGCGACGCCGCCCTTTTCGTTGGGCGCAGGCAGGTTCGGGCGTGTGCGGGCATCGCCATCTGCGGGAATATGGGGCGATAGGAACGCGGATTTCCCGCGGCGAAGTTGAGGAAGTTGAGGATTGCCATCGAGCCCAGCCGGCTCGGCCCGAAACCCCGCTCCCCCGATGACTGCCGAAAGCCATGGCCTTCGTGGCCTTCGCCGCTCCAGTGGCTTTCGTGGCCTTCGTGGCCTTCGCCCCGAAAGCACCAGCGACCGCCCTGCGCGGAACAGCGCAGCGCCTTCGTCGGGCCAAATGAGTGGAGGCGGTGTGCATGACGGCTCTCTGGTGAAAACTGAGGACCCTATATGGGGCCTTAAAATGATATTTGAACCCCTTTTGTTCTTTTTTCTTGCTCGATCATGCATGAATTCGAAGCCGCTAGAGAGGCGGCCACTGACGGGCACTATGGATCAGAACCAGAATCCATATAGTCTCGCCTGCTATCTCATAGACGAGCCGATAGCTTCGATGCGGCGTCGCGATTCTTAAATATCCGCTGCGCGCAGCAAGGGACAAAAAAGGGCGCCCCGTCGCCGGAATGCCCCTCCTTATCGACAACCCGCCCCTCACTCCCGCGAGAGTCGGCGCCTAGATCACGCCGCCCTCGGCGCCGCCTCGCGCACCCCCGCGTCCACCGCATCTTCGAACTGGGCGAAATTGTCGATGAACTGGCCGACCAGCTTCTTGGCGGTCGCGTCGTAGCCGGCCTTGTCGGGCCAGGTTTCGCGCGGGTTGAGGATGGTCGCGTCGACGCCGGCCACCGCGACCGGCACCTTGAAGCCGAAATTCGGGTCCACGCGATACTCGGCCTCGTTCAGGCTGCCGTCGAGCGCGGCGCTGAGCAGCGCGCGGGTCGCCTTGATCGGCATGCGGTGGCCGACGCCGTAGCTGCCGCCGGTCCAGCCGGTGTTGACCAGCCAGCAATCGACGCCGCCGAGCGCGATGCGCTCCTTCAGCAGATTGCCGTAGACCGCCGGGTGGCGCGGCATGAAGGGCGCCCCGAAGCAGGTCGAGAAGGTGGCGTCGGGCTCGGTGACGCCGATCTCGGTGCCGGCGACGCGCGCGGTGTAGCCCGAGAGGAAGTGGTACATCGCCTGATCGGGGGTGAGTTTCGCGATCGGGGGCAGCACGCCATAGGCATCGGCGGTAAGGAAGATCATGTTCTTCGGCACCGGGCCGAGATTGTCCCGGCTCGCATTCGGGATGAAATCGATCGGGTACGAACCGCGGCTGTTCTCGGCGAGGCCGGCGTCGTCCAGGTCGATCTCGCGGGTTTCCTCGTCGATCACCACATTTTCCAGCAC
>CAXTMT010000216.1:0-4617 GCA_964245355.1 uncultured Sphingomonadaceae bacterium | reverse complement strand
GGGCGCTCGAGATCGCTGTATTGATAGGTCTTCGGCCAACCCGGCATCATGGGATCGAACGTGCGGCGATGGCCCGGGCTTCCCGCCAGCGACATCGTCGCGAGCGTCATCCCATGATAAGATTCGTAGAAGCTGACGATCTTATGCTTGGCGGCGCGACCCGTTTCAACATGATACTGCCGGGCAATTTTTATCGCCGTCTCGACCGCCTCCGAGCCGCCGGAGGCGATGTAACACTGGTTCAGATTCCCCGGCGCGATCCGCGCCAGTGTATTGCACAGCGCGGCGCGCAACGGGTCGGCGAGCAGCGGATGGCAATAGGCGTAGTCGGCAAGCTGACGCTCGACGACCTTCGCGATGCGGGGATGGCCATGCGGCAGGTTGACGCCCATCGGGCCTCCGGTCGCATCGATGTAGCGATTGTCATCGCGATCATAGAGATAGATTCCATCCGCTCGAGCCAGTTCGACGGTCGAAGGATGATAGGCGAAGACCGCCGACCATTGCCCTTCGCGGCGAAGCATATCCGGGCGGTTGGAGAGCCGAGGGGCTATGTCGGGCTTCGAATCGATGGTTTGAAAGTTCGTCACTGCTGCCTCTGCGCCGCTGATCACAGCTGCATAACATAACAATCCTGAAAATTTGATCAAATGGTTTTACCGTGGCACATATTTGGTTAAGCGAGGAGAGCAGCTTGACCGACACCGACACCATGGCATCCCGAACGCTCGCGCGTTCGCTCGGCCCGTTCCAGTATTTCGTGCTTGCCTTCGGCTCGATCGTAGGCTCAGCGTGGGTAGTGCTGCTAGGTGACTGGTACGCGCTCGCACCGCCCGGTGCCGCAGCGATCGGCTTCTTCGCGGGCGCGACGGTGATGGGTGCGATCGCCGCCTGCTACGCCGAGATGACGGCGCGGTTGCCGGTCGCCGGTGGCGAGATGATCTATGCGGTGGAGGTTTTCGGCCGGTTCGGCGGCTTTCTGGTCGGCTGGTTCCTGGCGCTGTTTCTGATCGGCATCGTCTGCTTCGAGGGTATCGCGATCGGCTTGCTGGCGGTCGACCTGCTGCCGGCTATCAGTGGGCCGCCGCTTTACGCGAGCTTCGGACAATCGGTTGCTGCGGGGCCATTGCTGCTGGGTATCGGCGGAGCACTGGCCATCGGCGTGATCAACATGCGCGGTGCCTTGGCCGCGGCGCGGGTGCAGGCATTCTGCACGGTCGGATTCCTGATACTGGCCGCGATTGCCATGGCGATGGGGGCGCTGCGAGGCTCGTCAGCCAATCTCGACCCCTTGTTCGGACCCGCACGAGGTGGATCATGGGGCGGCGGTGCCGCCTGGATCTTCGCGACGTGTCCGCTGTGGCTGAACGGCTTTCAGGCCGCCATTCAGGCGATCGAGGAGCGGCGGCCGGGGTTGTCGATCGCCGCGGTCGGCAGGGTCATGGTCGCGGCCGTAATCGTCGCGGCGTTGTTCTACATCACGCTGGTTCTGACGATTGGCATGGCAGTCCCGTGGCAGCAGTTGGCCGGAAAGCCGATGGCGACGACGATCGCCATGGACCACCTTGACGTCAGCGGATTTCTCCGCGTCATGGTCATCGTCGGAGCGTTGGCGGCGCTGGTGAAGACGTGGAACGGCGTCGCCCTGACGGCCGCGCGCGTCGTTATGGCTCAGGCGCGTCTTGGCTTCCTACCGCAGCGGCTGGCGCTTATCCACCCGCGCTTCGCCTCGCCGCATCTCGCCGTCGCGGCAGTCACGCTGGTTACCCTATTCGGGATCGCAGCCGGGCCCGGCGCGATCCTGCCGATCCTGAGCACCGCTTCGATAAGCGCCAACGTCCTGCTCATCATGACCGCGGTCGAATTGATCGTGTTGCGACGTCGCCAGCGCGGCGCGGCCCCCAGATATGTCGCACCATTCGGCTGGTTCACACCGGTTTTCGCCGCTGCCGGTACCAGCGCGATGGCGGGCTATGCGATACTTTCGCCGTGGCTTGCCCATCGCGACCGCGTGCCGGTGGAGTGGATCCTGCTATCGGCATGGCTTACACTAGGCATCGGTGCCTGGTATCTGCGGCGGTCGCACGGTGCGATACCGTGAAACCACAGCTCGGCGAGCGAGCCGCCGGTACGGGTCGTTCGATCAGAAGTACTGCGATAGTTGCTGAACCGCGCGCGTGCCCTCGTGGACAGCGCCCCGGAAGTTCTGCTCGCCCCGCAACTCGGCCGCGCCGAAACGGATCCGACCGAACCCCCGGCGTATCACCTCAGAAGCAGGCTCCTGACCATCGCGGCCGAAGGCGAAGCCGGGTTCGGGAACGATATAGGCGTGACCCCAGCGGTTGAGGATGATGCCCTCGACGTCCCGTTGCGGGTCGAACCCGGCGGCACCGAACAGCCGCACGAGCTGCCGCCGGATCTTCTGCTCGTAATCGCGGTACGACGTGCCGAAGATTTCGGCGCGCGAGTTTGCGCCCTGGGTCGCGGCGTCCTCGCCAGGGTAGGTATAAGGCGCATAGAACGTCAGTACGGCGGGCTTGCCGGGATCGAGCGGTGGCGCAAAGCCGCCGACGTGCATTGGCCGGCGGATATTGCACGAGAAGCCGAACTCTCCGCCCGTGTAGATGCACGACGTCAATCCCAGCTGTTCCAGAAAGCGCCAGTTGTTGAGCGCGACATTGGCGACGATCACCGACGAGTAGCGAAAGCTGTCATAGGCGGCGCGAATGGCGGCCGGCATGTCGAAGACGATGTGCTTGTTCACCCAGCCGCCGTTCGCCATCACCACCGCTTTTGCGTCGGTCCGGAAAAGCCTGCCGCCGCGTTCGTACGTGATGCGAACCTTGTCCGTCTGGCCGGCCTTGATGACGTGACGAACGTCGACGACAGTCGAGGCGGTGCGAATGCGTACCGGAGCTCCTATCGCATCCAGTCTATCGCTGGCGATCCGGCCGGTGATCAACTGATCGAAATCGCCGCCACCGACAATGGCCTGTGGATTGATGCTGTTCAGATAGGCGCGCGCGATTGTGCCGTTGCCGCCGGGGAAGCCATTTACCTCCAGCCCGCCGAAATTGGTCGCACTCAGGTCTCGAAAAACCCGTCCGTCACCTTTTGTACCGCCGCCGGGCAGCGGAAGTTGCCGCACGGCGGAATAGGCCGATACCACCGAAGATCCCAAACCGATCCCGCTCGCGACAAAGGGTTCCATATAGTCGGCGACGGCTGTCGGCAATTGGTGAACGTCAGTCAGCAACTGCCGATAGGTGATGGTGTCAAGCCAGCGATCGGTGTCGGGGCCGGGTGGCCTGGGCAAATCGAGACCGTGCCTGAAGCGCATCATCTCGGCGCGCAGAGGCTCCGGGATATCGATGCCCTTCAGTTCATTTTTATAGGGATTGTTGAGCCACCGGCGCCCGTGGCCAAATACGTCATCGTCGGTAAACAAGCCGACGCTATCGGAGTGGTCCTGGTCGTACAGGAACATATAGTTTGTACGATCGAATTGTAGAGCTTTCGACGTGCCCTCCAGCGTCGCATAGCTGAAGGACGTCGGGATGCCCATATCGGTGAGATCGCGGAACATATAGTCTTCTTCGCCGGACGGTGCCGGCGCGCTCGCGGTAAAGATCAGATTGGACCCCTGCGGGGCTAACAGCCGGGTGCCGCCGACGATGAACTCGTTCTGCTTGGCTTCGCCGCCGATCACAGGATGGTTGTCGAGCAGCAGCGCTCGCCCCTTGCCACCGGTCTGCTTGATGAAGGCACGGGCCGCGCCCAGTCCCGCGGCGCCGCCGCCGACGATGATCAGATCATAGGACTCACCTGTATCGCCGGCCGAGTTAAGTATCGCCGGCTGATAGGCTCCGTCGCGTATCTGGTGCGCCGAGGACAGGACGCGCCACATGTTGCCGTGCGAAGCGGCGTAGTCACCGACGCCTCCGAAGCCATTGAACGCCGCCTCTTCGGCGGGGTCGATCCGCGGGCCAACGACCGGAGCAGAATGTTTCTGTTTCCGGGCTGCTGCGGATGTTGCCGTGGGCGCGAGCAGGCCAAGGCCGGCCCCGGCCAACGATCCGCCGACGAAGTCGCGTCGGGTTACATCGGCGCGGGCCATCCCCAGTGCCCGTTCTTCATTGCTCAACTGCACCGCACGCGGCAACTTCAACATTTCACGACACTTTCTTCGGCATATATGCTTGACTGGAGACTTGATCCGTCGACTAGCTCAGAATTTCATTGCCACCCGGACACCGAAGGTGCGCGGCCGTCCGATGTTGACCGTATCGCCGGGACTGGTTGGATAAGCCTGTGCCCCGATGGAGTTGATGAGAAGATCGTTGGTCAGGTTCTTGCCGTACACGCCCGCCTCCCAACTGCCGAAGTGATACATGATCGATGCATTCAACAAATCCGAACTCGGGATTCGCCGATTACGCGCAAGCGTCGTGTTGAAGCGGGTGTTCTCGCCGCTGCGATGCGAAAAGTCGCCGCCAAGAACGATCGCATTGTCGCCCAGCGGGATCGTATAGTCGGCATTGGCACTCGCGATAACCTTGGGAAAATAGGGTACGTTGTCGCCGTCGCGGGCGCTGATCGACGCGATGTCGCGATCGG
>CAXTMT010000215.1:0-4658 GCA_964245355.1 uncultured Sphingomonadaceae bacterium | reverse complement strand
GGGTTCGCGGCTCATGCTTCGGCCACCGCATCGATCGCGTCGATCGGCCCCGCTTGCAGGACACCCTCCCACTTCGCCACGACGCTCGCCGCTACGGCATTGCCGATCACGCTGGTCGCCGACCGTCCCATATCGAGGAAATGATCGACGGCGAGGATCAGAAGCAGGCCGGCTTCGGGAATCTTGAAGAAGCTGAGCGTCGAGGCGATCACCACCAGGCTCGCGCGCGGCACCCCGGCGACGCCCTTCGACGTCACCATCAGGATCAGCAGCATGATCACCTGCTGGCTCAGACTGAAATGGATGCCGTAGGCCTGCGCGATGAACATCGTCGCGAAGGTGCAGTAGAGCATCGTCCCGTCGAGGTTGAACGAATAGCCGAGCGGCAGCACGAAGCCGGCGATCCGCTCGGGAACGCCGAACCGCTCCAGCGCCTCCAGCGTACGCGGGAAGGCGGCTTCGGACGAGGCGGTGGAGAAAGCGACGAGGAACGGCTCGCGCAACAGCCCGAACAGCCGTTTGCTCGACGGGCCGACGATCAGCCACGAGGCAGCGAACAGCACCGCCAGCAGGATCGCGATCGCCGCGTAGAAACCGATCATGAAATAGCCGAAGGTGGCGACGATCCCCATCCCCTGCTTGGCGACCGCGCCGGCGACGGCGGCGAACACCGCGATCGGCGCCGCGCGCATCACGTAACCGGTGATCTTCAGCATCACCGCCGCCAGCGCTTCGACGCCGTGGACGATCGGTTCGCCCACCTTGCCGATGGCGGTCAGCGCGACGCCGAAGAAGAGCGCGAAGACGACGATCGGCAGGATATCGTTCTTCGCCATCGCATCGACGATCGAGGCGGGCACGATGTGGACGAAGAAATCATGGAGCGTGAAGGCGGCGGTCGAAACACCGCTGTCGGCAGTGGCGGGCGGCAGCGGCAGGTTCAGCCCGACACCCGGCTGCAGGATGTTGACGGCGATCAGTCCCAGCGTCAGCGAGACGAGGCTGGCGCCCAGGAACCAGCCGATCGTGCGCAGCCCGATCCGCCCCAGCGCCGCCGTATCCCCCATGTGCGCGACGCCGCCGACGAGGGTGGCGAACACCAGCGGCGCGATGATCATCTTTATCAATCGCAGAAACATGTCAGTCAGGATCGAAAGACTATCGGTGATCGTTACGAGGGCGGCTGGATCGGAAATGCTCCGGTTGAGACCATAGCCGACGATGATGCCTGCCAGCATCGCGATCAGGATGTAGAGAGTGAGGCGCCGCGCCAAGGGGTGCTCCTGCAAGGGGAGCCCGTTGGTCGGGGCAAAGCAGGTGATCGTCAAGCCCATGGGCTAAGGGAGCGTGGTTGAGGCATGTTGTTCGGAGGCAAGCGCGAACGGACGATCAACAAGATCCTCATCGTCGAGGATGAGCCGCTGGTGGCGTTCGACAACGAGCATTTCCTGCGCGATGCCGGTTACGACGTGGCGGCCGCGGTGGATAATGTCCCCGAGGCGGTCAACTATATCGGCGAGCACAAGCTCGACCTGATCCTCGCCGACGTGCGCCTGTCGGATGGCGGCACCGGGCTGGACGTGGCGCATGCCGCGAAGAAGAAGGGTGTGCGGCTGGTGTTCGTCACCGGCAGTCCGCCCGACGATGCGGCGGATCATGCGGTGGGTATCCTCGCCAAGCCCTACAGCCAGCGCGACCTGCTCGCGACGATCGAGGCGGTGGAAGCGCTGGCCGCGGGGAAGACGCCGAAGCGTCTGCCGCGTGGGCTGACGTTGTTCGAGGGCGCTTAGCAAGCTTTCGTCATTCCCGCGAAAACGGGAATCCAGCCGAACCGCTTTTTGCGCGGCAGCGCAGAACCCTCTGCCGCACATCGAACCGCAGGCCTGGGTCCCCGCTTTCGCGGGGATGACGAAGGTAGCGCCGTGTCGCGGGCGTCTTGCCAACTTCCCGCACGGGTCACACCATGGCATGACCATCACGCAGCACCGCGCCGCAGTTTAGGGACAATCGCATTTGTCGATCGTGAAGAGCATGGGCGTTTTGGCCGAACTGCGCCGCCCGAAGATGGCGGCGATGCTGATGCTCGGCTTCTCCTCGGGCCTGCCGTTCATGCTGGTCGGGAACACCTTCGGCTTTTGGCTGCGCGACGAGGGCATCGCGCTGACGACGATCGGCTTCCTGTCGTGGGTCGGCATGGCATATACGCTCAAAGTCTTCTGGTCGCCGATCATCGACCGGACCGACGTGCCGCTCCTCGGGCGATTGGGGCGCCGGCGAGGCTGGATGCTGCTGACCCAGTTGATCGTGGCGATCGGGTTGCTGGGCATGGCGGTGACGGGTCCCAAGGGCGATCTGACCGCCGTCGCGGTGATGTCGCTGATTGCTGCCGTTGGGGCGGCGAGCCAGGACGTCGTGATCGATGCCTGGCGGATCGAGATCGCCGACAGCGCCGGCGAAATTGGACTGCTGACCTCCGCGTCCGCGCTCGGCTATCGAACCGCGCTGCTGATTACCGATGCGCTGATCATCTCCCTCGCCGGCCACCTGGGTTGGCCCATCGCCTACACGTTGATGGCCATCCTGATGGCGGTCGGCCTGGCGGGAACCCTGCTAGCCGCCGAGCCCGTGCGGGCAGACGCGGTGCTGAACGCCAAGCCGCCGATGTGGACTGCGCGTGGTTTCAGCGACGCGATCGTCGGCCCCTTCATCGTCTTCTTCTCGAAATACAAGGCATTGGGCGCGCTGATCCTGGCGGCCGTTGCCTTCTATCGGCTGCCCGATTTCATCATGGGACCGATGTACAATCCTTATTACCATGATCTCGGCATCTCGAAGGATATGGTTGCCGGGATACGGGGCTCGGTGGGCCTGGTTGCGGCCATCGTCGGCACGGCGGCCGGTGGACTGTCCTCGATCAGATTCGGGGTGTTGCCAAGTCTGGTCGTCGGGGCGATCCTGCAGGGACTCGGCACAGCCGCTTTCGCGCTGCTGGCGATCGATCATGGACCGGCCACGTTCGGGGCAGTGATGGTGTTCGACAATCTCGCCCAGGGCTACGCCGGTGTTGCGCTGATCGCCTACATGTCGAGCCTGACGAGCCTGGGTTATACGGCCACCCAATATGCGCTTCTGTCGTCGACCTACGCGCTGCCGGGGAAATTCCTGAAGGGCTTTTCCGGCGTGGTGGTCGAAGGTTTGCAACGGGCGCATGGATTGACCGGAGCTTATGCGATCGCCTTCATCGGTGCGGGGCTGATCGCGGTGCCGTCGCTTGCGCTCTTCCTGCTGTTGAAGCGGCTGAGCCCGGTAGAGGCGGTCGGCGGAGTCACCGCTTGATAGACCGTCATCGATCCGCAAAAACCCGCGCGAAAATCGTGTCGACGTGTTTCAGGTGATAGCCGAGATCGAACTTCTGCTCGAGCTCCGCGTCCGACAAGGTCACCTCGGGATCGGCCTTCAATAGTTCGAGCAGCGATAGCGCCCCATCGCTTTCCCAAACCTTCATCGCGTTGCGCTGGACCAGCTTGTAGCTGTCCTCGCGGCTCACCCCGGCCTGGGTCAGCGCCAGCAGCACACGCTGCGAGTGGACGAGGCCGCCCATCTTATCGAGGTTCTTCCGCATCCGCGCCGGATAGACGAGCAATTTGTCGACCACGCCGGTCAGCCGCGCCAGCGCGAAATCCAGCGTGATCGTCGCATCGGGGCCGATGTAGCGTTCCACCGACGAATGGCTGATGTCGCGCTCGTGCCACAGCGCCACATTCTCCAGCGCGGGCGTCACGTAGCCGCGGACCATGCGGGCGAGGCCGGTGAGATTCTCGGTCAGCACCGGATTGCGCTTGTGCGGCATCGCCGACGAGCCCTTCTGGCCGGGCGCGAAATATTCCTCGGCCTCCAGCACCTCGGTGCGCTGGAGATGGCGGATTTCGATCGCCAGCCGCTCGATCGACGAGGCGATGACGCCCAGCGTGGCGAAATACATCGCGTGCCGATCGCGCGGGATCACCTGGGTCGAGACCGGCTCGACCGCGAGGCCGAGCTTCCCGGCGACGTGCGCCTCCACATGCGGATCGATGTTGGCGAAGGTGCCGACCGCACCGGAAATAGCGCAGGTCGCGATCTCGTCGCGGGCGTGGCGCAGCCGGGTGCGGCAGCGATCGAATTCGGCATAGGCCTCGGCCAGCTTCAGCCCGAAGGTGACCGGCTCGGCGTGGATGCCGTGGCTGCGGCCGATCGTGGGGGTCAGCTTATGCTCGATCGCGCGGCGCTTGAGCACCTCCAGCAGCCGGTCCAGATCGGCGAGCAATAGGTCCGTCGCCTTGGCCAGTTGCACCGAAAGGCAGGTGTCGAGCACATCCGACGAGGTCATGCCCTGATGCATGAAGCGCGCTTCGTCACCGACCTGCTCGGCTACCCAGGTGAGGAAGGCGATCACGTCGTGCTTGGTCACCGCCTCGATCGCGTCGATCGCGGGGACGTCGATGGCGGGGTTGGTCGCCCACCAGTCCCACAAAGCCTGCGCCGCCGCCTTGGGCACCACGCCGAGTTCGGCAAGCGCCTCGGTCGCATGCGCCTCGATCTCGAACCAGATGCGGAACTTCGCCTCGGGCTCCCAGAGGGCGGTCATTTCGGGGCGGGAATAGCGCGGTATCATGGGG
>CAXTMT010000214.1:0-4715 GCA_964245355.1 uncultured Sphingomonadaceae bacterium | reverse complement strand
ATCCGCCCGCCGCCACCCGCGCATGCGCCGCGACCACCGCCTGCTCATCGCCGTCCAGCACCGCCAAGGCATCGGCGCGGCGGTGGGCTTTATCCAGCGCCCCGGCGACAAGCAGCTTGAGCCGCGATCCCGCCCCCGGCTGCGCCCGCAAGGCGACGACCGCCTCGTCAAGCCGGCCCATCGCGACCAGCAGCAGCACTTTTTCTGAGGGCACATAGGTCGCCGCCATGCCCTGCGCGCGCGCCGCCTCGATCAGCGCCAGCGGATCGCCGTCGTGCGATCCCTGCGCGATCCACGCCGACAGCAACGGCGCCATGAAGGCGAAGAGCTTGCCCTGCTCCAGCCGCGCCACCTGCTCACGCGCGGTCTTCCACTCGCCCGCGCGGATCGCGTCGATCGCGAACAGCACCGGCCCATCGGGCGGCAGCGCCTTCTGCGCGTCGAGCAGCTTCGCCGCGCGCACCGCCAGTGCGTGATCGCCCGCGGCGACACCCTGCCGATAGGCGCGCTTGGCCATCTCGTCGTTGGCGCCGTCCTCGCTGAGCAGCGCGGTCATTTCCGCGCTCGCCCGATCGATCTGGCCCGCCGCCGCCGCCGCGCGATACCGCACATACAGTTCGGGCGGGGTGAGCACCGGGGCGGCGAAGGCCGGGGCGATCAGGGCGTTGGCGGCCAGAGCCAGGACGATGCGACGCATGACGCGATCCTAGGCCTCAACCGCGCCGATATCCACCACCTGCACCGCCGCATCAATTAGGCAATGGAAATTTTACCAGGCTATGCGATATTGCAGTGCAGTGATCGGGCGTGGCCGGTCTCCTGATCGCAAGCGTCGGCATGGGGGTGTCGGCGATAACCAAGGAGTGTCCCCCTGCGCGTCCTCGATTGCCTCGTCGTCGAACATGATCCCTGGCTGGTGGGGCTTGCCGCGCTGATGTGCGCGTCCGGGGCCTATGTCACCGTCAGGCTCTGGCGCCGCAGCCTCACCGTCGATCCGCGGGCGCGTTTCTACTGGTGCTTCCTCTCTTCGGTCACGACCGGCGCCTTCGTCTGGGCGACGCATTTCATCGCGATGCTCGGGTTCCGCCCCGGCGTACCGGTGACGATCGACGGCGCGCTGACGATCGGATCGGTGCTGGTGATCATCGCCGGCAGCGCGATCGGCCTGGCGCTCGCCACCCTGCCCAACCGCCGCATCGCCGATCTGACCGGCGGCGCCACGCTCGGCCTGTCGATCGCCGCAATGCATTATCTGGGCTCGATGGCCTACCGGATCGAGGGCGTCACGCAGTGGGACATGGGCTATATCCTCGCCTCGATCGCCTGCGTCGTCCCGCTTTCGATCCTGGCGTTGCGCGCGACCCGCGATCACCGGTCCAGGGTCTGGCCGTGGCAGGCGACGGCGTGGCTGACCGCCGCCGTGCTGACCCTGCACTTCCTCGGCATGACCGCGATCAGGATCACGCCCCTGGCCGGCGTAAGCGGGGTCGTCGACGGCGATGCGACGGGGACGCTGGCGATGGCGAGCGCGCTCGTCACCGTGCTGATCGTGGGCACCGGCATCTCTATCCACCTGATCGAGCAGCGCTGGCAGGAAAGCTCGAACGAACGGCTCGAGCATATCGCCGGGCACGATACGCTGACCGGCCTCGCCAACCGCCGCCTGTTCAACGAAGCGCTCACCGCGCGCTGTGCCGGAGGCGTGAACACGGAACGCAAGCCGTTCGCGCTGCTGATCATCGATCTCGATCGCTTCAAGCCGGTGAACGACAATTTCGGCCACCCGGTCGGCGATCTGGTGCTGATCGAGGTCGCGCGCCGCCTGACGGCCGCCGGCCCCGACGCCGCTCAGATCGCGCGCCTCGGCGGGGACGAATTCGCCGCGCTGGTCGAATGCGCCGATGCCTTTTCGGACGAGCCCGAGACGCTCGCCCGCGCGATCCTCGCCCAGATGTCGGTGCCGATCGCGATCGAGGAGAAGCGCATCGATATCGGCGCCAGCATCGGCCTGGCCCGCGCCTTCCCCGGCGAAACGACGCCCTCCAAGCTGACCCAGCAGGCCGATATCGCGCTGTACGAGGCCAAGCAGCGTGGGCGCGAACGCTTCGTCCCCTTCGCCGCCGAACTGATGCGCGCGATCCAGACGCGGCGCGATCTGGAAGCCGATCTGCGCATCGCGACCGCGGGCCACGCCTTTTCGGCGCTGTACCAGCCCTTCGTCGATCGCGACGGCCGCTATGCCGGCGCCGAGGCGCTGGCGCGCTGGGATCGCTCGGGCGTCGGCCCGGTCTCCCCGGCCGAATTCATCCCGATGGCCGAGCAGCTCGGGCTTATCTCCGAAATCGGCCGCTTCATGCTGATCGAGGCGGCGCAGACCGCCGCGACCTGGCCATCGCATCTGGCCGTGGCGGTCAACCTCTCGCCGGTGCAGTTGCGCGATCCCGATCTGCCCGCGCAGGTCGAGCGCATCCTCGCCGAAACCGGCCTGGCGCCCGATCGGCTGGAGCTGGAGATCACCGAGACCGGCCTGATCGGCGACGATGCGGTGGCGCTGCGCTCGTTGCGGGCGTTGGCGGATATGGGCATCACCATCGCGCTCGACGATTTCGGCACCGGTTACTCCTCGCTCGGCCACCTTCACCTGCTGCCGATCGACCGGCTGAAAATCGATCGCTGCTTCACCGAACGCCTGCCCGCCGACGACATCAGCGCCGCGATCGTCCACGCGATCACCGATCTGGGGCTGAAGCTCAATCTGGAGATCACCGCCGAAGGGATCGAAACCGAAGCCCAGCGCCGCTTCATGCTCGATTGCGGCTGCACCCATTTACAGGGCTACGCCACCGGCCGCCCGATGCGCGCCGAGCAGATCGGGCGACTGTTCGCCGCCACCGGCCCGCTGTCCGAAGCGCGGACGGCGGCGTAGCAAAGGCGCTCCGTGCTCCGGCGCAGGCCGGAGCCCAGGGTTGAAGAGCGCTGAACCCGGCTTCCCTGGGCTCCGGCCTTCGCCGGAGCACGAGAGATCTACCTCCAGCCGGGCACCCGATCACATATTCGGGTAATTCGGTCCGCCGCCGCCCTCGGGCACCACCCAGTTGATGTTCTGCGTCGGGTCCTTGATGTCGCAGGTCTTGCAGTGGACGCAATTCTGCGCGTTGATCTGCAGCTTCGGATCGCCGACGTCGGCGCCGACGATCTCGTACACCCCCGCCGGGCAGTAACGCTGCGCCGGCTCGTCGTAGAGCGGCAGGTTGATCCGCACCGGCACGGTCGGGTCCTTCAGCGTCAGGTGGATCGGCTGGTCCTCCTCGTGATTGGTGTTCGACAGGAACACCGAGGAGAGGCGATCGAAGCTGATCTTCCCGTCGGGCTTGGGATACTCGATCGGTTTCGCCAGATCGGTGCGCCACAGCCCTTCGTTGTCGCGGTGGTGCTTCAACGTATAGGGCAGGCCGATCTTCAGCGTCCGCATCCACATATCGACGCCCGCCCAGATCGTGCCGAGCAGCGGCCCGAACTTGGCGATCGCCGGCTCCGCATTGCGCACCGTCCGCAGTTCGGCCGCGACCCAGCTGTCGTTCAGCGCCGCCTGATAGCTGTCGAGCGCGTCGCTCGTCCGGCCGCCGGTGACCGCCGCATACGCCGCCTCGGCCGCGAGCATCCCGCTCTTCATCGCGGTATGTGTGCCCTTGATGCGCGGCACGTTGACGAAGCCCGCCGCGCACCCGATCAGCGCGCCGCCCGGGAAGGCGAGCTTGGGCACCGACTGCCACCCGCCCTCGTTGATCGCGCGCGCGCCGTAGGAGACGCGGCGCCCGCCCTCCAGGATCGCGCGGATCGCCGGATGCTGCTTCCAGCGCTGGAATTCCTCGAACGGATAGAGGTGCGGGTTCTTGTACCCGAGCCCCACGACGAAGCCGAGCGCCACCTGCCCGTTCGCCTGATGATAGAGAAAGCCGCCCCCGACTTCCTCGTTCAGCGGCCAGCCCTGGGTGTGGATGACGCGGCCCGGCACATGTCTGGCGGGATCGATGTCCCACAATTCCTTCATGCCGAGCCCGTAGACCTGGGGCTGGCAATCGGCCTCCAGATCGAAGATGCGTTTCACCTCCTTGGTCAGCGATCCGCGCGCGCCCTCGGCGAAGAAAGTGTATTTCGCGTGGAGCTCCATGCCCGGCTGATAATCGGGCTTGTGGGTGCCGTCGCGCGCCACGCCCATGTCGCCGGTGGCGACGCCCTTCACCGATCCGTCTTCGTGGAACAGCACTTCAGCCGCCGCGAAGCCGGGGAAGATCTCCACCCCCCGTTCCTCGGCCTTGCCCGCCAGCCAGCGGCACAGGTTGCCGAGGCTGCCGGTGTAAGTGCCCTTGTTGTGCATGAACGGCGGCGTGAACGAATGCGGCATGCCGACCTTGCCGGTCTTGCTGAGGATCCAATGCTGATTGTCGGTCACCGGCACGTCCGCCAGCGAGCAGCCGTCTTCCTTCCAATCGGGCAGCAGTTCGTCGAGCGCGCGGGGGTCGATCACCGCGCCCGAAAGGATATGCGCGCCGATCTCCGAGCCCTTTTCGAGGACGCAGACGCTGATCTCGTTGCCGCCGTCCGCCGCCAGTTGTTTCAGCCGGATCGCCGCCGAGAGCCCCGCCGGCCCTCCGCCGACGATGACGACATCATATTCCATCGATTCGCGGTCGTGCATTCCCAAGCCCTCTAAC
>CAXTMT010000213.1:2737-4727 GCA_964245355.1 uncultured Sphingomonadaceae bacterium | reverse complement strand
GGCCTACGCAGCCTCGTCGGCGACCGCCGCGTCGTCGCCATCGGCGTCCGCACCGGCGTCGCCATCGGTTTCCGCCCCGGCTTCGGTCTTGGCGCCGCGGCGCGGGCTCTTGGCGAGCTGGCCTTCGACTTCCTTGACCGCCTCGGTCTCGGTGACGTGCTGCACCACCGCGATCTCGCGCGACAGCCGGTCGAGCGCGGCTTCATAAAGCTGCCGCTCGCTGTAGGACTGCTCCGGCTGCGATTCCGAGCGGTACAGATCGCGCACCACCTCGGCGATCGCGACGATGTCGCCGGAATTGATCTTGGCCTCGTATTCCTGCGCGCGGCGCGACCACATCGTGCGCTTGACACGGGCGCGGCCCTTCAGCGTCTCCAGCGCGCGCTTGACCAGCGCCGGGTCGGACAGCTTGCGCATGCCGACATTGGCGACCTTGGCGGTCGGCACCCTCAGCGTCATCTTGTCCTTCATGAAGTTGATGACGAACAATTCCAGCTTGGCGCCGGCGATCTCCTGCTCCTCTATCGCGAGGATCTGGCCGACGCCGTGCGCCGGATACACCACATATTCGTTGGTCTTGAAGCCCTGGCGGTGGGTCAGCACCTTCTTCGGCTCCTCGACGCGCGGCTGCACCGCAACCGGCTTCTGGGCGATGGCGGGTTTGGCCGCGACCGGCTTGGCTGCGACCGGCTTGGCGGCCTCCGGCTTGAGCGTGACGGGTTTGGCGGCGAGCGGCCGGACAGGCTTTGCGGCCGGCTTCGGCGCAACGGCAGGCCTGATCGACTTGACGGGAGCGGCTTTGGACCCGGCCGCTTTCGCGCCGGTCTTGGCAGTCTTGCTGGGCATTGCACTTCTTTTGTTTTTCGAGGACTTGAGAGCCTCGGCCCTGGCGGCTCTGGCCCTGGAGTCCTGCGACTTCAAAGCCGAAACCTTGGCGGCCGAAACCTTGGCAGCCGACCGGGTGTCCTTTGCGCACGTCCGCGCACGGCTCTTGGTTGCACTGCGGCTCGCCGCAGACGCGCTCCTGGAACCCTTGGAAACACTCTTTTTACGCGTTTTCTGTGACACAGCCTGCGCGTGGACATTGCCACGCCCCTGTTGAATGTTTTTTACGGAACAGACGGCCTGCGATCAGCACATGCCAGGCGCGCGAATGTGCCTATAATAGCACATTTGCCGCAAAAATCAATTATTTATGGTCGCTTGACGCCGAATCCGGCGTTCGGTCGGCCGATAACGGCCAACAAGGTTAAATCGCGCCGACAGGTCCACAACCCAGACCGCGCGCCGCGTTCAGTCGCCGCTGCCGGGCTTGGGCGAAAAGAACAGTTCGAACTTGCCGTCCATGCCCTCGAAATCCTCGGCGTCGGGCGGCGAGTCTTTCTTCTGGGTGATGTTGGGCCAGGATTTGGCGTATTCGGTGTTGACCTCGAGCCACTTCTCGAGGCCGGGCTCGGTGTCCGGCTTGATCGCGTCCGCCGGACATTCCGGCTCGCAGACGCCGCAGTCGATGCATTCGTCCGGATGAATCACCAGCATGTTCTCACCCTCGTAGAAACAATCAACGGGGCAGACTTCGACGCAATCGGTGTATTTGCACTTGATGCAGGCTTCCGTGACGACGTAAGTCATCCAACGCTCCGAGACAGTCGCATTTCATTGTGTGCGTACCGCAGGCGCACCGCAGCCGCAAGGGATGATGGCCAGGGCGCGACGACTTCTCGTCGATTCGTCATCCCGCTCTATCCCGATGTTCGAGCATGATCTTTTCGGGAAACCGGTCCCGCTTTTCCGGATCATGATCCGGGGTTCGGTTCTGACGGAAGCGTTTCGCGCGCTCCCTGTCCTGTGGGAGAGGCGAAGAAGAGGCGGACGATTCCGTTCGAGCGCCGAGCTGCGTCAGGCGTCGGTCTCGGCGAGCACGCCGCTGCCCCTGCGCCAGCGCCGGAACGCCCACACCGCCAGCGCCACGATCAGCACCGCGCCGGCC
>CAXTMT010000213.1:0-2727 GCA_964245355.1 uncultured Sphingomonadaceae bacterium | reverse complement strand
AAATCATTTTCAAAAATTCACTGTTGGCCAAGCCATCGCCGCCACCACGCCCGGCAGCACATGCGCCGGCGCCCACAGCACGATCGCCGCGATGTTCACGGCGAAGAAGCGCAGCGGCGCCATCTGCAGCGCGCCGGCGGTGATCGGCACGAAGGCGCGCACCGGCGGCACGAAGCGCGCGAAGAACACCGCCAGCGTGCCGAACCGCAGGAAGAACGCCTCGCTGCGCGCCACGAGGTTCGGGTAGTTCGACAGCGGCCAGATCTGCAGGATCCGCCGGTTCTGGCGGTGCCCGATCCAGAACGCGGTGCCGTCACCGAGCGCGGCGCCGAGCATGGCGACCGACAGCACGCCGATCAGATCGAGCCTGCCGCCGGGGATCAGCGCGCTCAACGCCAGGATGATGGTCGAGCCGGGGATCAGCGACCCCAGCACCGGGACCGCTTCCAGCAAGGCGGCGAGAAACACCGTGAGATAGGCCAGCCACGCGTGCTCCGACACGAACGCGATCAGCTGGTCGAGATATGCGCTCACACGAGACCTCGTCGATCTTGGCGAGACAAATGGCGAATCGCGCCACGGTCGCCGCGTGACGTATCAAGCCTCGATCCGCGCGCCTGTTCCACAGGCAAAATACCGCGCCGGGCCGCACCGATTCACCGCGCGGCATTTCGGAAACCAAAGCCTTGAAGCCTATCTCGATGATAAGACGGCGGAACTTTGATGGTGCTGCGGGCTTCTGCCGGTCGCGGCTCTCTGCTAGGTTCGCTGCAGCATTCAACCGTCGCTGATGCAGATCGGGTTTCGGGCATGCGCCCCGCGACCTTGGAGGACTGATGACCGCCGCCATCACCACCGCGCCAAATCCCGCCGGTCTGCCAGACATGAAGGTGTCGGTCCGGCAGGTGTTTGGGATCGATACCGATCTCGAAGTCCCGGCCTATTCCGAGGTCGATCCGCACGTGCCGGATGTCGATTCCGATTACCGCTTCGACCGCGCCACCACGCTGGCGATCCTCGCGGGATTTTCCAGGAACCGCCGCGTAATGGTCACCGGCTATCACGGCACCGGCAAGTCGACCCATATCGAACAGGTCGCAGCAAGGCTGAACTGGCCCTGCGTGCGGGTCAATCTCGACAGCCACATCAGCCGCATCGACCTGGTCGGCAAGGATTCCATCGTGGTGCGCGACGGCATGCAGGTCACCGAATTCCGCGACGGCATTCTGCCCTGGGCGCTGCAGCACAACATCGCGCTGGTGTTCGACGAATACGATGCCGGCCGCCCCGACGTGATGTTCGTGATCCAGCGGGTGCTGGAATTGTCCGGCCGCCTCACGCTGCTCGACCAGAACAAGGTGATCAAGCCGCATCCGTCGTTCCGGCTGTTCTCCACCGCCAACACCATCGGGCTCGGCGACACCTCCGGGCTCTATCACGGCACCCAGCAGATCAACCAGGGCCAGATGGACCGCTGGTCGATCGTCACCACGCTGAATTATCTGCCGCATGACGAGGAGGTCGAGATCGTGCTGGCCAAGGCCAGGCACTATCGCAATCAGGAAGGCCGCGACAGCGTCAACAAGATGGTGCGGCTAGCGGATCTGACCCGCAACGCGTTCGCCAACGGCGATCTGTCGACGGTGATGAGCCCGCGCACGGTAATCACCTGGGCGGAGAACGCCGAGATTTTCGGCGATCTCGGCTTTGCGTTCCGCGTCACCTTCCTCAACAAATGCGACGAACTGGAGCGGCCGCTGGTCGCCGAATTCTACCAGCGCTGCTTCAACGTCGAGCTGGCGGAAAGCTCGGTCAACGTGGCGCTGAGCTGATCACTTCAACCGACGAGGCATCGATGGCAGAGACAGATGTCAAAAATCGTCAGGACGACGCGCCGCGGCCGTTGGTGAGCCGTCCCTATCGAGGCGATCTCTTCGGCTGGGTGCAGGATCAAGTTGCGCTGCTGAGAGCCGGTCAACTGTCCGAAGTCGACTCGGCCAACATCGCCGAGGAGTTGTCGGACGTGGGAGGCGAACAATATGACAAACTCGAGAGTGCGGTGCGGGTCGTCTTGATTCACTTGCTGAAGTGGGACCACCAGCCGAACCGTCGATCACGGAACTGGGTGCTTTCAATTGCAGAACATCGCCGACGCATCGCTCGCGTGCTGAAGAAGAATCCAAGCTTGAAGCCCAGCATCGACGAAGCAATTGATGAAGCTTATGAAGACGCGCGGGGCGATGCGATACGCGAAACAGCTCTGACAGCCGACGCGTTCCCGACCATCTGTCCTTACATCTGGGATGACATTCTCAATCGCTTAGTCGCCTTTGACGATACGCGATCCCCCGATCTGTAAGGGGAGCGATATGACCGCGTCCAACTCCAAATTCCGCACCGGACCGAAGGAAGCGCCGACCGAGCCGTTCAAGCGCGCGGTGACGTCGTGCCTGCGCGCGATCGCCAAGGCGCCGGAGCTGGAAGTGACCTTCGCCGCCGAGCGGCCGGGCCTTTCGCCCGGCAAGGCGCGGCTGCCGGAGCCGGCGCGCAAGATGAGCAGGCGCGACGCCGCGATCGTGCGCGGCCACGCCGATTCGATCGCGCTGAAGATCGCCTGCCACGAGCCGAAAGTGCATCGCAAGCTGATGCCGGGCAATCCGCAGGCCCGTGGTGTGTTCGAGGCGGTCGAGCAGGCGCGGGTCGAAGCGATCGGCTCGCGCCGGATGG
>CAXTMT010000212.1:0-4746 GCA_964245355.1 uncultured Sphingomonadaceae bacterium | reverse complement strand
GATCGTGGGGCTGGCCGGGGTCGCGGCGGCACAGATCGAGACGATCGATCCCAATGCGGCCGGATCGCGCGCCGCGCGGGCAGGGCCGGCATCGCCGTCGGCTCCGCCGGCACCGAGCGCCCCTGCCTATGCGCCGGCCACTGCCGACGCTCCGGTCCCGCGTGATGCGCCGCCGCCCGCGGTGGATGCCGGGGCGCAGGCGCATGCAGCCTCCAATTCGGGGCAGACCTATCAGGAGAATGATGTGCTTTCCGCCGCCGAGGGCGTGTTCGGGCGCGGGGCCGAGGGACTGGCGAAGACGATCGAGAGCATCTTCAAGAAACAGGGCCGGCCGAACGGTTATATCGTCGGGCGCGAGGCGGGCGGCGCGATCGTGGTGGGCGTCCGTTATGGATCGGGGACGCTGTTCCATAAGGTAGAGGGACAGCGGCCGGTCTATTGGCAGGGGCCATCGGTCGGCTTCGACCTGGGCGTGAACGGGTCGAAGACCTTCGTGCTGGTTTACAATCTCTATGACACGCAGGATCTGTTCAGGCGCTTCCCGGCGGCCGAGGGCAATCTCTATGTGTTCGGTGGGTTTACCGCCAATTATCTGCGCTGGCACGATGTGGTGCTGGTGCCGATTCACCTGGGAGTCGGATGGCGGGCAGGGATCAACGGCGGCTACCTGCGGTTCAGCGAGAAAAAGCGCTTGTCGCCTTTTTGATCGCGGTTCAGCCAAAGCCGAACCGCGTACCGCACCGGGCCATCGGCGTAAGCCGATCGAACTAAGGCGCCACCGGCTCGGGCCGGGCTTCGGCGAGGATCAGCGCGAAGGCGTCGTCGGGGGCGGTCCATTCGTGGAGTGGGGTCCAGCCGCCGGCGACCAGCAATTGCCGTGCGGTGCGGGCGTCATATTTGTGGCTGTTCTCGCTGTGGATCCATTCGCCCGCGCCGAGCGCGAAGCCGCGGCCGGCGATGGTGAAGGCGGTGTCGCGTTCCGCCACCAGATGCATCTCGATCCGCGCCCACAGATCGTTCCACACCGCGCGGTGGCGGAAGGCCGTGACGTCGATATCGCCGCCAAGCTCGCGGTTGATGCGGTGGAGCAGGTTGAGGTTGAAGGCGGCGGTGACACCGGCGGCATCGTCATAGGCGGGGACGAGGACATCCTCGCGCTTGATCCGGTCCATGCCGATCAGCAGTTGCGCGCCGATGCCCAGGGTCGCGGCCATGCTGCGCAAAAGATCGACACCCGAGCGCGGGACGAGATTGCCGATCGTCGAGCCGGGGAAGAAACCGAGCTTCGGCAGGTCGGCGATCTGCGACGGCAGGGCGACCGGGGCCATGAAATTGGCCTCGATGGGAAGGATTGGAAAGCCGGGAAAGGCCTGGCCCAAACCGGCCGTACTCTCGCGCAGGAAATCGCCGGAGATGTCGATCGGCACGTAGGCGGAAGGGTCTATCGCCTTGAGAAGGCGGGGGGTTTTGCTCGACGAGCCCGATCCGAACTCCACCACCGCGCGCGATGGGCCTACCAGGTGGGCGAGCTCGGATTTTAGCGACTCCAGGAGGTCGGTCTCGACACGGGTGGGGTAATATTCGGGCAGCGCGGTGATCGCCTCGAACAATTGCGAACCGCGGTGATCGTAGAACCAGCGCGCGGGGATCGCCTTTTGCGGCTGGGCGAGGCCGGCGAGCACGTCGGCCAGGAAACCCTCGGGCGCGTCCGTTCCACCGGAGGCGTGATCGTCCTCGAAGGCGAAGTCCCCCGCCCACGGGGCGGGCGTGTCGAGATCCATCGTCACAGGTCTTTCGCCAGACGCAGCCCGGTGAATTGCCAGCGCTGCCAGGGGTAGAAGAAGTTGCGGTAGGAGGCGCGCGAATGGCCGCGCGGCGTGGCGCAGCTGGCACCTTTCAGCACCGCCTGCCCGCTCATGAACTTGCCGTTATATTCGCCGACCGCGCCCTCTGCGGCCACGAAGCCCGGGTAAGGGAGGAAGGCGCTCGCAGTCCATTCCCATATGTCGCCGAACATCTGCCCCGGCGAGTCCGACCACATCGCGGCGCGGGGGCGCACCGGGCCGGCGGCATCGAGTTGGTTGCCGGCGGCGGGATCGAGGTCGCGCGCCGCATCTTCCCATTCGGCCTCCGTCGGCAAACGGGCGCCGGCCCAGCGGGCGAAAGCATCGGCTTCGTAGAAGGAGATATGCGTGACCGGCGCGGCGGGGTGGAGCGGGTGCAGCCCATCGAGCGATGAGGCCAGCCAGCCGCCCTCATCGTCGCCGCGCCAGTAGAGCGGCGCCACGATTTTCTCGCGCTTCACCCATGCCCAGCCATCCGACAGCCAGTGGCGCGCATCGGCATAGCCGCCATCGGCGATGAATCCTTCCCATTCGGCATTGGTGATCGGTCGATCGGCGAGCGCGTGGGAATGGAGCAAGATGCGGTGGCGCGGCCCCTCGCAATCGAAGGCGAAGCCCGCTCCGTCATGCCCGATCTCGACCACGCCCTGCCGCCCCTCGTTCCAGCGCAATGCTTCGGGCATCGGCGCCGGCGTCGGGCGCGGGTGGGGCCAGACGGCCGGATCGAGCGGGCTTTCGGTGAAGCTGGCGAGAATATCGGTGAGCAGCAATTCCTGATGCTGCTGCTCGTGCTGGATGCCGAGCGCGATCAGCTCCAGCGCGGCAGGCGGCAGCGCGGGCAAAGCGGAGAGGATGCGCTCATCGATCGCGACGCGCCAATCGAGCACCTGCTGCAGCGAAGGCCGGCTGAGCATCCCGCGCCGATCGCGCGAATGGCGCGCGCCCTCGGCCTCATAATAGCTGTTGAACAGGTAGGCGTAGGCCGGATTGTAGGGCACGTGGCCGGCGACATGATCGCGCAGCACGAAGGTCTCGAGAAACCACGTCGTGTGGGCGAGATGCCATTTGGCCGGCGAGGCATCGGGGTGCGGCTGGATCGTCGCATCGGCATCGGACAAAGTCGCGACGAGATCGCGGCTGAGTGTGCGGGTGGTGATGAAACGATCGGCGAGCGATCCGCTCACGGCATGGTTTTCGGCGCGCGCGGCCATGAACGAAAGCCCCCTCCGTGAAAAATACGTTCGAAAGGTAAGAAAGTTGCGGGGATCATCAATCCTCCCCCCGCCAGGGGAGGATTTGGTCACAAATGCGCGGCTGCGGCCGCCAGCCGCTTTTCCTTCAGTTCGCGCAGATCGTCGGCGTCGGGCGTCGGCTCGCCGACCGGGAAGGGGCGCGGATGGACGCGATAGAGGATGCCGTGATCCCTGCCCGTCCAGATCGGCTCCAGCCCCGGGAAGCTGTTCCAATTCTTCTTCGGCATATCGATCAGCCAGACATAATCGAAGGCGTCGTGCGGCAGGTAATTGATCCCGCGCGGATATTTCTTCGCCCGCGCCGCGCGACACGCATAGGGGCGGAGGATCTGGGTCGGGTCCTCGGCATAGCCCTTGGCCGGCGCATAGGTGATGGTGAGCAATTGCGCCCCGGGATCGGCCCACTGACCGTTGACGAAGGCGCCGCGCCGCACGACCGCCATCGAGCCGAGGTGATCCATTCGGCTCGTCTCCCAACGCCCCAGGCACGGCAACGCGACCTCGGCGAAGACGCGGCTGCCCGGCACGATATGGTTGAGCGCCTCCAACTGGCGTTCGTTGGCGGCGTCATGGCCGGCGAAATTGAGCGTCAGGATCAGGATGCGCGTGAGGTAAAGCGCCGTCGCCACACCCGCGACCACCGCCGCCTCGATCCGGTTTCCGCTCCGCAGCGTCAGCGCCGCCAGCGCGATCAGCAGAACGTAAGGCGCCAGCCGCATATCGGCATAGGCCGAATTGAGCAGCATCCGCGGCAGCAATATGTAGGCGATCATCAGCATCAGCGAGGCGATGCCCAGCGCCCGGTTCATCCGCAGCCAGAAGCCCGAAAGCCCGAAGCCGATCAGCCCGCAGAACAGATAGACGCAGGCGATATCGAACGGCATCGATTGGGTGCGCACCGCCGAGATCAGATAGACATATTTCGATCGCCAGTAGAGGAAGCCGCCGGTCACTCCGCCGGTGTCACCGCTCCGCCAGAACAGCAGCAACAGGATGGGTGGTGCCAGCGCGAGGCAGCCGAGCCCCGCGTCCCAGAAGCTTTTGGCGAAACTGTCGCCGGTATCGCGGGCGCGGGCGAGTTCGGCGGCGAAGGCGAGCAGGCACAGCACCGCCCAGCCGAAGATATGCGCGACGGTGAGCAGGATGCCGATCGGCACGAACAGCCAGATGCGCAGGCGTCGTTTGCCGAGCCGATCGAGCCGCAGCCACAAGGCATAAGCGTTGAGCGCCAGCGCCACCGAGAAGCAGAAATTGAGGAAGCCCCAGATCAGCGGGAAGCCATAGGCCAACGGCAGTGCGAACAGCGCCGGCGGCGGCACCCGCCCGTGCGCCTCGCGCGCCGTCCACAGGATGCCGGTGGCGACCAGCGCCGGAATGCAGATGACGATGATCTTCAGGCCAAGCTCCAGCCCGAAGATCCTGGCCATCGGGATGATCAGCAGATCGACGCCCAGATTGGCGAGGAAATGCCAGTGGAAGCCGTAATAGACCGTGCGCAGCGGCGAATGGGGATCGGACAGCTCGACCCGGTAGCGGCCCATATGGCCGGGCAGATCGGTGAACGGCGGGAAGGCCGGCCACAGCAGGGGCACGATCGCCGCCAGCACCAGCAGCGCGAGGAACCAGCGGCTGTTCCACCAGCCCTTCGG
>CAXTMT010000211.1:0-4765 GCA_964245355.1 uncultured Sphingomonadaceae bacterium | reverse complement strand
GCTCCTGCACCGCGGACGCGCGCATTTCGGCGGTGGCGGAGGCGGCGACGACACGCCGCGCCTCCCCTTCGCGCTCGGCGGCTGGCTCGCGCTCGCCGCGCTCGCGCTGTGGATCGTCGCCACCAGCGCGCATGTCATCGGCCCGGCGCAGCGCGGCGTCGTCACCCGATTCGGCAAATATGTCGACACGCTCCAGCCCGGCCTCGGCCTCACCTTCCCGTCGCCGATCGACAGGGTGCGCGTGCTCGATGTCGATGCGATCCACCCGATCGAAATCGATACCGCGACCGCCAGCGGCACCGACGGCAACGCCCAGAATCTGATGCTCACCGGCGACGAGAATATCGTCGATCTCGCCTACACCGTGCGCTGGAACGTCCGCGATCCCGAGCTCTACCTGTTCCAGCTCGCCGACCCGGACGGCACGATCCGCGAAGTCGCCGAAAGCGCGATGCGCGAGGCGGTGGCGCGGGTCACGCTCAACCAGGCGATCGGTTCGCAGCGCGGCGAGATCGAGGCGCGGGTGGCGCAGCGGATGCAGGAATTGCTCGATCAGTATCGCGCCGGCGTCGCCATCCAGGGCGTCGCGATCCGTCAGGCCGATCCGCCGGGCGAGGTGATGGACGCCTTCAAGGACGTCTCCGCCGCGCAGCAGGAGGCGCAATCCTATCTGAACAACGCGCGCGCCTACAAGACGCAGGTCGAGGCGAACGCGCAGGGCGAGGCGAGCGCCTTCGATCAGGTCTACCGGCAATATAAGCTCGCGCCCGAGGTGACGCGGCAGCGGATGTATTACGAGACGATGGAGAAGGTGCTGGCGAAATCCGACAAGACGATCGTCGAGGCGCCGGGCGTCGCGCCCTATCTGCCGATCCAGCCGCTCGCGCCCTCCAGATTGCCGGCGGCGCCGAAATGAGCGCGTTCACCCGCAACCCGATCGTGCTTGCGGGACTCGCGCTGATCCTGTTCGGGATCGGTTGGTCGGCCTTCCTGATCGTGCCGGAGACCAAGCAGGCGCTGATCCTGCGCTTCGGCCTGCCGAGCCGCATCGCCAATCCCTATGAGGCCCGCCAGCCATTCGGCCAGACCGGCGCCGGCATCGTCGCCCGGCTCCCTTTCGCCGAAAAGGTGATCTGGATCGACAAGCGTGTGCTGGATTTCGACATGGATCGGCAGGCGGTGCTCTCCACCGATCAGTTGCGCCTCGAGGTCGATGCCTTCGCGCGCTTCCGTATCGTCGATCCGGTGCGGATGTACGTCTCCGCCGGCAGCGAGAAGCGCGTCGCCGAGGCGCTGCGCCCGATCCTCGGCTCGGCGCTGCGCAACGAGCTCGGCAAGCGGCCGTTCGCCGATCTGCTCAGCCCCGAACGCGGCGAGGTCATGGAGCGCATCCGGGTGGCGGTGGCCAAGGTCGCTCGGCAATATGGCGCCGAGATCGTCGACGTCCGCATCAAGCGCGCCAATCTGCCCGACGGGACCCCGCTGCAATCCGCGTTCGAACGGATGCGCACCGCCCGCGCCCAGGAAGCCCGCTCGATCCGTGCCGAGGGCCGCCGCGAGGCGCAGGTGATGATCGGCGAGGCGGATGCGGGCGCCGCGAAGACCTATGCCGACAGCTTCGGCAAGGACCCCGCCTTCTACGATTTCTACCGCGCCATGCAGAGCTACCGCATGACCTTCGGCACCGACGACGCGAACCCGCGCGGCAATGCCCACATCATCATCGGCCGCGACAGCGATTATCTGCGCCAGTTCAACGGCGGCGGGAACCGATAATTAAACCCCTGCTCTGAAGAGGAGGGGTTGCGAATGCGCCATTCGCAGACGCGATCGCACCGCCTGCCGAAAAGCCCGGACCCCGCCACGTTCAATGTTCGTTCAGCACACCATCCCCACTTGCGGGACAAACGCTTCGGCGCCCATAGCCCTCATCTGGGCGCAAAACATCCTGGAGGTTGCCACACGTGCGATACGCTTACGCCATTACCGCCGCCATGTTGCTCGGCGGCGCGGCCGCGACGATCACCCTGCAGGATCCGCTCGGTGCGCAGGTCGCGCAGAATGCCCCGTCGCAGATGGCGGCGGTCGCTCCCCGCGGCGCACCGATGAGTTTCGCCGATCTCGCCGCCAAATTGCAGCCGGCGGTAGTCAACATCTCGACCACGCAAAAGGTGCAGCAGAAACAACCGCAGAACCCCTTCGCCGGCACCCCGTTCGAGCAATTCTTCGGCGGCCAGGGCGGCGGCAACGGCGGTGGCCAGCCGGCGACGCGCGATGCCGTCTCGCTCGGCTCGGGCTTCGTCATCTCGGCCAACGGCTATATCGTCACCAACAACCACGTCATCTCGGGGGTCCCCACCGAGCAGGGCAAGGTCACGATCTCGTCGATCACCGTCACTTTGCCCGATCGCAAGGAATATAAGGCGACCGTCGTCGGCAAGGATGCCGCCAGCGATCTCGCCGTGCTGAAGATCGAGGCGACCAATCTGCCGTTCGTGGAATTCGGCGATTCGACCAAGACGCGCGTCGGCGATTGGGTGCTGGCGATCGGCAATCCCTTCGCGCTCGGCGGCACCGTCACCGCCGGCATCGTCTCGGCGATCCACCGCAACATCGGCGGCGGCCCGTTCGATCGCTACATCCAGACCGACGCGGCGATCAATCAGGGCAACTCCGGCGGCCCGATGTTCGATCTGAACGGCAACGTCGTCGGCATCAACTCGGCGATCTTCTCGCCGACCGGCGGCAACGTCGGCATCGGCTTCGCGATTCCGGCCGAGCAGGCCAAGCCGATCGTCGCCGCGCTGGTCAAGGGCCAAGCGATCAGCCGGGGCTATCTCGGCGTGATCATCCAGCCGATGACCGACGATATCGCCGCTGGCGTCGGCCTGCCCAAGGATCGCGGCGAGATCGTCGCCCGGGTCGAGCCCGGCCAGCCCGCCGCCAAGGCCGGCATCCAGCAGGGCGACGTGATCGTCCGCGTCAACGACACCGACGTGACGCCGGACAACACCTTGTCCTTCATCGTTGCCGGCCTGCCGGTCGGTGCGCGCGTACCGATCGAGCTGATCCGCGACGGCAAGAAGATCAACGCCCTCGCCATCGTCGGCAAGCGCCCGCCAGAAGACCAGCTCGCGATCGGCGGCGACGAGAATGAGGACGGCATTCCCGACGATCAGCAACAGACCCCGCAGGCGGTGAAGAACGCCCTCGGCGTCTCGATCCAGACGCTCACCCCGGCGATCGCGCGCCAGATCGGCGTCAATCCGCCGGTGCCGGGCGTGATCGTCACCAACGTCGATCCGAACAGCGACGCCGCCACCAAGGGCCTCCAGCCCAAGGATGTCATCCTCTCGATCGGCAACCGCCACGTCGCCACCACCGCCGAAGCCGCCGCCGCGGTGGACGCGGCGAAGAAAGCGGGGGTCAAGACGGTGCTGCTGCTCGTCCAGCGCGGCAACCGGCCGGGCACGTTCATCGGCGTGGAACTGGCGGGGAAGTGAACGGTAGATTGAACTTTCGCCCGCAGAGGTGTATATAGTCGACGTTGCAAGTGAGTAGTAATCACCTCCGAGCCCCGATCGTTGCAGCGGTCGGGGCTCAATGCGTTTGGGGCTCGGTTTGTAGACCGAAGCGGGTCTCGGGGATTCATGACAAACCTGTAAGCGCGGACTACCGCGATCATCATCACGGGTGATTTTTCGCCGCGAGGGGCTTAGGGAGGGGACATGGCCACCACCCTCGACAAGGTCCCCACCGTCAGCCTCGCCGACGCGAACACGGACCCGCAAGCCTTCGCGCAGGCGCTGGGCAACAGTTTCCACACTTATGGTTTCGCGATCGTCGCCGATCACGGCGTACCGCCCGAACTGATCGCCGATGCCGAGGCGAAGGCGAAGGCCTTCTTTGCGCTGCCCGACGATGTGAAGCGCGCTTATCATCAGAAGGACAGCGGCGGGCAGCGCGGCTACATTCCCTTCGGGATCGAGACCGCCAAGGGCGCCGCGAACTTCGATCTCAAGGAATTCTGGCACGTCGGCCGCGAACTGCCCCCCGGCGATCCGCTGCGCGCGGTGATGCCCGACAATGTCTGGCCCGCCGAGATCGCCGATTTCAAGGCGGCCGAACTCGCGCTGTACGCAGCGCTGGAAAAGGCCGGCGCGCGGCTGCTCTCGGCGATCGCCCGCTACCTCGATCTCGCCCCGGATTTCTTCGACGGCACGATCGAAAACGGCAACAGCGTGCTGCGCCTGCTTCATTATCCTCCCGTGGGCGCGGACGGCCCGAACATCCGCGCCGGCGCACACGAGGATATCAACACCATCACCCTTCTGCTCGGCGCCGAGGAGGCGGGGCTGCAACTGCTCGACCGCGACGGCCACTGGCTGCCCGTCCAACCCAGGCCCGGCGAACTGGCGATCAACGTCGGCGACATGCTCCAGCGGCTGACCAACAACTATCTGCGCTCGACCACGCACCGCGTACTCAATCCGGCGCCCGAGCGGCGTGGCCATTCGCGTTACTCGATGCCCTTTTTCCTCCACTTCCGCCCCGATTACAGAATCGAGACCTTGCCCGGTACTATCGATGCCGAGCATCCCAACCTCTACCCCACCCCCATCACCGCGCACGACTATCTCTACGAGCGCCTCCGGGAGATCAAACTCGTATGAAGGCCTTCGCTCTCCTCGCCGGTGCGCTGCTCGCCGCCGCGGCCTCCGCCCAGATGACCATGCCGATGCCGGCCGCGACCTGCACCGCACCG
>CAXTMT010000210.1:0-4773 GCA_964245355.1 uncultured Sphingomonadaceae bacterium | reverse complement strand
GGCTGATCGTCGGCGTCTCCAGCGATGCGCTCAGCCTCGCCAAGAAGGGCGTGCCGCCGATCTTCCGCCAGACCGATCGCCTCGCCATCGTCGGCGCGATCCGGGTGGTGGACGCAGTATTTCTGGAGGAACGCCTCGAAGACAAAGCCGCCTACGTCCGCCCCCACGCCGCCGATCTGCTGGTGATGGGCGAGGATTGGCGGGGCCGGTTCGATCATCTCTGCGATCATTGCGAAGTCCTGTATCTGCCGCGCACCCCCGACATCTCCACGACCGCCCTGCGGTCGCTGCTAGGGAACTGACATGGCCGAACCCACCATCGCGATCCTCGGCGCAGGCTCGTTCGGCACGGCGATGGCGATGGCGCTGACGCGGCATGGCCGGCCGGTCACGCTCTTCTGCCGCACCGTCGAGCAGGCTGAGGCCATTACCGCCACGCGCGAGAACCGGCGCTATTTCCCCGGTCATCTCCTGCCGCCTTCGCTCTCCGCCACCGCCGATCTCGACCCGGCACTGGCGCACGATATCTTGTTCCTCGCCTTCCCGGCGAAGCGGATGGACGCCTATGCCGATCTGATCGCCGCAAAGGCTAGGCACGGCACGATCGTGATCAATCTGGTGAAGGGCCTGCACGAAGCGCATTTCACCTTCGCCGATCTCTACGCCGCCCGCGCGCCGGACGTGCGTTACGTGGCGCTGAAAGGACCGACCTTCGCACGGCCGCTGCTGCTCGCCGAATGGTCGGGCCTTACCTGCGGCACCGGCGATGCCGAGGCGCGTGAAATCGTCCGGGAGTTATTCGCCCGCACCCCGGTCGTGCTCGATTTCTCGGACTCCGCCGCTGCCGTCGACGTGCTGAGCGCGATCAAGAACATCTATGCGATCGTGCTCGGTGTGCTCGGATCGACCGGGCCGTCCGAGAACACCGTCTATCTGTTCGTCACCGCCGTGCTGAAGGAGATCGGCCGGATCGTCGCGCATCTGGGTTACGACCCAAGCACGATCCTGAGCTTCGCCGGCATGGGCGACACCCTGCTCACCGGTCTGTGCGACACCAGCCGCAACCGCACCGTCGGCCTGATGATCGGCAAGGGCATCCCGATCGACACGACCAAATCCGATTTCCTGGCCGAAGGCGTCCGTGCAGTCGGCGTGATCAAGGCGCATATCGGCGATGTCGATGTGCCGCTGCTGCATACGATCGCCGGAGTGCTGGCGGGAGAGAAGACCCCGGCGGCGATTTTCGAGGCGCTCTCCTGATGCCGTCGCCCCGGCGCAGGCCGGGCGACGGCATCATTGTCGTTTCGTACCCGTTCAGCGCTCGTCAGGCTTTCTCCTGTCCTCGCCCGCGCTTTGTAGTATCGTATGGCTGAGCGAGGAGGACGCGCGTGGCCAATTTAGTTTATGTGTTGAACGGGCCGAACCTGAACCTGCTGGGTCAGCGCGAGCCGGAGATCTACGGTCACGCCACGCTCGCCGATGTCGAGACATTGTGCGCGGATACCGCCGTCAAGCACGGCCTCGAAATCCGCTTCCTCCAATCGAACGCCGAACACCAGCTGATCGACTGGATCCAGCAGGCGCGCCAAGACGCCGCCGCGATCGTCATCAACCCGGCCGCGCTCAGCCACACGTCGATCGCGCTGCTGGACGCGCTTTCCGCCTTCGGGGGGCCGATCGTCGAGGTCCACATTTCGCAGATCCACCGCCGTGAGGAATTCCGCCACTTCAGCTATGTCTCGAAGCGCGCCGACGGGGTGATCTGCGGCTGCGGGACGCAGGGCTATGCGCTGGCGCTGCAACACGTCGCGGCGAAGCTCGGCTGAGGCGCATCATCCGCCGCCTCCTGCCGCTGCTTCTGCTCCTCGCCGCACCGGCGATGGCGGAGGCACCCGACACCTTCACCTTCGCGAAGATCGTCTTCCCGCCCTCGCATTTCCTGAGTGCGGCGGAACTCGACGCGCTCGCCGCGCCCTATCGCGGGCATTCCGTCACACCGGCCGACATCGACAGGCTGCTCGCCGCGATCAACGCACTTTATGCCGGGCGCGGCATCGTCACCGCCCGCGCGCTCCTGCCGCCGCAGCAGGGCGAAAGCGGCACACTCACCATCGATCTCGTCGAGGGGAAATTGGGCGAGGTGCGGATCAAGGACGGCCGCCGTCTCAAGCCCGCCTACCTCCAGCACCAGCTTGCGATCGATCCGGGCGAGACGATCGATCCCGAAGCGCTGCGTGGGGCGCTGTGGCGGTTCAACCGCCTCTCCGACGTCCAGCTTCACGCCGCGCTGTCGCCGGGCAAGACCCCCGGCCTCACCGACGTCGACCTCGCCGTCACCGCCCCGCGCCGCGACCAGCTGACCCTGTTCGTCGACAATCATGCCTATGGCGCGACCGGCACCTACGAGGGCGGGGCGCTCTATCGTCATTCCGGGCTGCTGGGGCTCGACGATCGGCTGAGCGTCCTCGCCACCGGGGCGCAGGGCTCGCTGACCGGCACCGTCGCCTACGATATGCCGCTCGGCTACGACGGCACCCGCGCCAGCATCAGCTACGGGCGCGGGCTCACCCGCATCGTGGCGGGCAATTATGCGCGCTACGGCACGAAGGGGCTCGCCGACAGCGTCACCGGGGAAGTGGTGCGCCCGTTGTGGAACGACACCCGCTGGCTGATCCTAGGCAGCGCCTCGGGCGGTTACACCCGCACCCGCAATTATATCGATGGCCGCCTGCTCGACAGCACCGGCACCACGCGCGTCGGTCTCGGCCTCACCATCTCCTATCAGGGCACGGTGCGCGCGCTGACGATGGGAGTGACCGGCACGTTCGCGCACGGCGAGATCGACAATGGCGAGCGCCGCACCGGCCACGCGCTGGTCACCGGCACTCTCGCCTTCACCCAGCGGCTGATCGGCCCGCTGACCTTTTCGGCAAGCGGCGCCGGGCAATGGTCGAACGCCACCGGCCTGCCCTCCGACATCCTGTTCCAGGTCGGCGGCCCGACGACGGTGCGCGGCTACACCCAGGGCGCCCTCGCCGGCGACAAGGGCTATTATGCCGATGGGCAGATCAACTGGACCCTCCCCGCCGCCGGATCGCTCGCCACCACGCTCTTCGCCTTCGTCGATCGCGGCCATGTCGTCGCCTCCTTCGAGGAACCCGAGGGCCTGACCTCGATCGGCGGCGGCGCGAGCTTTCGCCTCGGCAAGCGCCTCGGGCTCGACACCAGCCTCGGCCATCCCTTGCAAAATCGCCGTTTCGGCCCCGGCAAGGTCCATGCCTATGCGCGCCTCACATGGGACATGTTCTGAATTGACCGTTCGCCGGGTGGCACCTATAGGCGCCGCTTCCCAAGCCGGGGCGGAGTAGCTCAGCCGGTTAGAGCAGCGGAATCATAATCCGCGTGTCGGGGGTTCGAGTCCCTCCTCCGCTACCATCGATACCCACCTTGGCCATCGCGGATTCCTCATCGGAGGATGGGCAAGGTGCCTGCTTCACCTTGCGCTTCGCATCAGTCATGTTGGTCGAAACCGAGGGCCTTTCCGAATGAGCGACGCGCACACCATCCTGATCGTCGATGACGAACCCGCGATCCGCCGCCTGCTGCACGGCGCGCTCGACCGGGCGGGCTACAAGGTCGCCGAGGCGGCGACGGCGCGCGAGGCACTGGCCGAATATGAGGCGCGCCAGCCGGCGGTGGTGCTGCTCGATCTCGGCCTGCCCGATCGCGACGGGCTCGAATTGCTGCCTTTGCTCCAGAAACAGGGCAAGGCGGCGATCCTGATCGTCTCGGCACGCGAGGCGACCGAGGAGAAGGTCGCGGCACTCGATCTCGGCGCGATCGATTTCGTCGCCAAGCCGTTCGATACCGAGGAATTGCTCGCCCGCGTCCGCGTCGCGCTGCGCGGCCGTTTCGCCGGCGAGGGCGCCCAGCCGCAATTGCGCGCCGGCGACGTCGTCATCGATTTCCCGCTGCGCCGGATCACCAAGGCGGGGATCGAAATTCACCTGACGCCGAAGGAATTCGCCGTGCTGGCCGAACTCGGCCACCATCCGGGCCGCGTCATCACGCACGAGAAATTGCTCGCGGCGGTGTGGCCGGGAAGCTGGGAACGGCACGTCGAATATCTCCGCGTCGTCGTCCGCAACATCCGCCAGAAGCTGGAGGACGATCCGACGCGGCCGACCCTGCTCGTCAACGAACTGGGCGTGGGCTACCGGCTGCTGGCTTGAACTAAGCACTCCCCCTCTCCTGAAGGGGAGGGGCGTGCTAGAGGATAGTGACGACCCGCCCCTCATGCTTACCGTCCACGATCTCGACAACTGGATCGGCGTGACGGATGCCGCCGCCTCCGCTAAGCGCACCGCATGCATTTTCTCGACCAGGCCAAGATTTTCGTCCGCTCGGGCTCCGGCGGACCCGGCGCCGTCTCGTTCCGGCGCGAGAAGTTCATGGAATATGGCGGCCCCAACGGCGGCAACGGCGGTAAAGGCGGCGACATCATCTTCGAGACGGTGGCGGGCCTGAACACGCTGATCGATTTCCGCTACACCCAGCATTTCCGCGCGCCGCGCGGCGAGGGCGGCGCCGGCACCAACCGCACCGGCGCGGGCGGCGACGATCTGGTGATCAAGGTGCCGATCGGCACACAGATCCTGGCCGACACGGACGAGCGCGAGATCCTCGCCGACCTCGCCAAGCCGGGCGAACGCCTCGTCTTCCTGCGCGGCGGCGACGGCGGGCGCGGCAACGCCAGCTACAAGACCTCGACCA
>CAXTMT010000209.1:0-4775 GCA_964245355.1 uncultured Sphingomonadaceae bacterium | reverse complement strand
ACGGCTGCTGCCACCGCAACGAGCCGCACGGCGCGCTGCACGGGCTGATGCGCGTCCGCCAGTTCACCCAGGACGACGCTCACATCTTCGCCAGAGAGGATCAGATCGTCGACGAGGTGAAGGCGTTCTGCGCGCTCGCCGATCGCATCTACCAGGATTTCGGTTTCACCTATGCGATCAAGCTCGCGCTGCGCCCCGAGAAGCGCTTCGGCAGCGAAGCGATGTGGGATCAGGCCGAGGCCGAACTGCGCGACGCCGTCGCCGCCGCCGGGCTGAACACCGAAGCGTTCGGCTGGGAAGAACTCCCCGGCGAAGGCGCCTTCTACGCGCCCAAGCTCGAATGGCATCTGACCGACGCGATCGGCCGCACCTGGCAGGTCGGCACGATCCAATCGGATCGCGTGCTGCCCGAACGACTCGACGCGGCGTATGTCGGCGAGGATGGCGAGAAGCACCGCCCGGTGATGCTCCACCGCGCGATCTTCGGTTCGTACGAGCGCTTCATCGGCATCCTGATCGAGCATTTCGCCGGCAAGCTGCCGCTGTGGCTGGCACCGGTGCAGGCGGTGGTGCCGACGATCGTCTCCGATGCCGACGGCTATGCCGATATGGTGGTGGCGAAGCTGCGCGCCGCGGGGCTGCGCGCCGAGACCGATACGCGCAACGAGAAGATCAACTACAAGGTGCGCGAACACAGCCTCGCCAAGGTCCCCGCGCTGTTCGTGGTGGGCAAGCGCGAGGCCGAGGAGGGCACGGTGGCGATCCGGCGCCTGGGCGATCAGGGGCAGACCGTACTGCCGCTGGACGAGGCGATTGCACTGCTGAAAGCGGAAGCCACCCCGCCCGATTTGCGCTGAAATCGCCCGTCGTCCCGGCGCCCGCCCGGGCCGCAGGCGGCCCGCCGGCAGCCCGCCATGCAGCGGCCGCCGCCTGCGCCCGGGCGGCGGTATGTTAGGCACCTTTAAGAATCACCACATTCCGCCTATATGGGCGCAGTGCGGCATCCAGCCGCGATAGGAGAAAGCGTTATACCACCGCCCATGATGCGCCGCCCGTTAGGTGGAGCGCCAGTGCCGCTCAACGGTCCCCGTTTCAACGAATTCATCCAGAGCCAGAAGGTGCGGGTGATCGACGAGAACGGCGAGAATCTGGGCGTGATGTACACGCGCGAGGCGATGGAGCAGGCGCGCGAGCTCGGCCTCGATCTCGTCGAGGTCTCGCCCAACGCCGATCCGCCGGTCGCCAAATTCCTCGATGTCGGCAAATTCAAATACGAGACGCAGAAGAAGGCCAACCTCGCCCGCAAGAGCCAGAAGACGCAGGAGATCAAGGAGATCAAGATGCGTCCGAACATCGACGACCACGATTATGAGACCAAGATGAAGAAGGTCTTCGAGTTCCTGGAAGAGGGCGACAAGGTGAAATGCACCATGCGCTTCCGCGGTCGCGAAATGGCGCACGGCAACCTCGGCATGCTGGTCCTCCAGCGCCTCCAGCAGGACGTCGCCGAGATCGCCAAGGTCGAGCAATATCCGCGCATGGAAGGCCGCCAGATGCTGATGGTGATCGCGCCGAAGTAAGGTTCGACTCGGGGTTTCCGGGATATGAAAAGGCCGCCGAGTCTCAAGGATGCGGCGGCTTTTTTCTTTCCCTATCCTCCCCCGCCAGGGGGAGGTGGCGCCGAAGGCGTCGGAGGGGGCGTAAGCGACAACCCTCTAACGACGTGCTGCCGCCCTCTCCGTCAGCTGCGCTGACACCTCCCCCTGGCGGGGGAGGATTGTTCTTCAGGCCAGCTCCACTGCCACCGCTGTCGCCTCGCCGCCGCCGATGCAGAGCGCCGCGACGCCCTTCTTCAGCCCGCGCGTCTTCAGCGCATTCAGCAGCGTGGCGATGACGCGCGCCCCCGACGCGCCGATCGGGTGACCGAGCGCGGTGGCGCCGCCGTTGACGTTCACCTTGTCGCGCGGGATGCCGAGTTCCTGCATCGCGATCATCGGCACCACGGCGAAGGCTTCGTTGATCTCGAACAGATCGACCTCGTCGATGCTCCAGCCGGCCTTCGCCAGCAATTTCCTGATCGCCGGCACCGGCGCGGTGGTGAACAGGCCCGGCTCCTGCGCGTGCGCGGCGGTGGCGACGACGGTCGCCTCGATCGTCATGCCCAATTCCTTGGCGACGCTGGCGCGCGTCATCACCAGCGCGGCGGCGCCGTCCGAGATCGACGAGGCGTTGGCGGCGGTGATCGTGCCGTCCTTCTTGAACGCCGGCTTCAGGCCCGGGATCTTCTCGGGCATCGCATTGCCGGGATTCTCGTCGATCAGAACTTCGACATCGCCCTTGCGGGTCTTGACCGTCACCGGCACGACTTCGCCGGCGAAGGCGCTGGTCTCGATCGCCTTCTTCGCGTTGGCGAGGCTTTCCAACGCGAAATTGTCCTGCGCCTCGCGGGTGATCTGGTACATTTCCACCGCATCCTCGGCGAAGGCGCCCATCGGCTTACCGACATCATAGGCGTCTTCGAGCCCGTCCTTCATCATCGAATCATAGATGACATCGTGGCCCATGCGCGCGCCGGCGCGGTGTTTGGCCATCACGAAGGGCGCATTGGTCATGCTCTCCATGCCGCCCGCGACGATCACGTCGACGGTGCCGGCGGCGAGCGCCTCGGCGGCCATGATCGCGGTCTGCATTCCCGAGCCGCACATCTTGTTGACCGTCGTCGCCTCGACCGACCTGGGCAGACCCGCGCCCAGCGCCGCCTGGCGCGCAGGCGCCTGGCCGAGCCCGGCAGGAAGTACGCAGCCCATGTAGATGCGGTCGATCTCGTCGGGATTCACGCCCGAACGCTCGACCGCCGCCTTCACCGCGGTGGCGCCCAGATCGATCGCGCTGACGCCCGCGAGCGAGCCCATGAAGCCGCCCATCGGGGTGCGGGCATAGGACGAGATGACGACGGGATCGGCGCTCATAGGGTCTTCCTCAATGGCAGAGAACGGTGCGAATCTGGAATAGTCTTTACCGATGGGTAAATGATGTTACCCCAGGCAGGAATCAATAGGATAATCATGGCAACGCAGCCGGACTCGCCATTCCGCACCGCCGAACAGCGCGGCACCGAGCGTGCCGCCAAACGCGAGGCGGTGCTACACGCTGCGGTCGAGCTTTTCAACGAGCGCGGCTTTTCGGCTACTTCGCTCAGCGATGTTGCAGCGCAGCTAGGCGTGACCAAGCCGGTGATCTACCACTACCTCGGCGGCAAGGAGCAGGTGCTGATCGAATGCCTCGCGCGCGGCATCGCCGAGCTGGAGGCGGCGGTGATCCGGGCGCGGGCGGAGCATGGCCGCGGCGCCGATCGGCTGCGCGCCTTTCTGATCCGCTACGCCGAGGTGAATATGGAGCCGTTCGGCCGTTGCGTGGTGCTGACCGCCGATCATGAACTTTCGATCGAGGGCGCGCGCCATTTCCGCGCGATGAAACGCCGGATCGACGTGGCTTTGCGGGAGCTGATCGCCGAGGGGGCGAAGGACGGGTCGCTCAGGGGCGGCGATCCGGGGCTGGCCTCGGCCGCATTGGCCGGCTCGCTCAACTGGATTCCGCGCTGGCAGGATCCCGACGGGGCGCTGGCCCCGGAGGCGGTGGCGGAGCGCTTGGTGGATATCTTGATGCACGGGATGCTGGAGCCCGCGGGCTGATGGTTCACCATCGTCATGCTGAACGTGTTTCAGCATCCACCGCTAAGATGAATCGATGTCGCGATAGCGCGGTGGACCCTGAAACACGTTCAGGGTGACGGGGTGTTCGACGGCGATCGGGCAGGTGAGGATGTGGCCGCCGAGCCCACGATCGGCTTGCGGCACCCAGCGAACACCGCGCGCATGCTGCCCTCCGCTGTCGCGCGAGCTTAGGCACTGCTTGGTGTTGGGCAAGCGTCGGCTTAGGGTCGGTGCATGGACCCCGCCATCCTTGCCACCCGCGCGATCGCCCTGCTCGCCAAGCTCATCGCCTTCGACACCACGTCGCGCGGTTCGAACCTCGCGCTGATCGACTATGTCGAGGGGCTGCTGGGCGAGCTCGGCGTCGCTTCCACCCGCGTCGCCAATGCCGACGGCAGCAAGGCGAACCTCTATGCGACGATCGGCCCGATGGCGGCGGGCGGCGTCGTCCTATCCGGCCATACCGATGTCGTGCCGGTCGACGGCCAGCCGTGGACCCGCGATCCGTTCACACTGACCGAGCGCGACGGCCGCCTATACGGGCGCGGCACCTGCGACATGAAGGGCTTCCTCGCCCTCGCGCTGGCCGCCGCCCCCGATTTCGCCGCGCCCGGCCGGCTGAAGCGCCCGGTGCACCTGGCTTTTTCCTATGACGAGGAGGTCGGCTGCCTCGGCGCGCCGTCGATGATCGCCGAGATCGCGCGGGTGCTGCCGAAGCCGGCCGCAGTGATCGTCGGGGAGCCGACCAACATGGAGGTCGTCCACGGCCACAAGGGCATCACCTCCTACGTCGTCACCGTGACGGGCCACGAAGCGCATTCGAGCCTCACGCATCTCGGCGCTTCGGCCAACATGGCGGCGATCCGGCTGATGACGAGCCTCGTCGCGCTGGCCGACGGATTGGAGCGCGGGGCGGATCGCACTTCGCCCTTCGTGCCGCCGCACCCGACGCTGACGATCGGCCAGATCAACGGCGGCACGGCCGTCAATATTCTCGCCAGGACCTGCACCTTCGTCTTCGATCTGCGCTGCCCGCCGGGGGTGGATCCCGAAGCCCTGCTC
>CAXTMT010000208.1:0-4840 GCA_964245355.1 uncultured Sphingomonadaceae bacterium | reverse complement strand
TCTCGATCGCGAGCCTTTGCCCGGCGTCCAGCGAACCCTAGCCGGCCCGGTTCGGCGCTCCGGCGGGCATGGCCAGATCGGGGCGCGAACCGCATGTCTGGCATAGCAGCGCGTCCGGCCTATAGTTGCGCTAGAGAGGATGCCGATGACGCTGTTTGCAGGGATCGAGGCGGGCGGCACGAAATTCGTGCTCGGCGTGGGCACAGCCGAGGGCGGCTCGATCGCGACGGGCCGGATCGAGACGCGCGATCCGGCGAGCACCGTCGCCGATGTTGCAGCGTTTTTTGCGCAGCAAAAGCCGGCCGATGGCTATGCCGGGCTCGGCATCGCCACCTTCGGACCGGTCGATCTCGATCGCGCCTCGCCGCGCTACGGCCATATCCTCGCCACGCCCAAGCCCGGCTGGCGGAATTTCGATCTCGCCGGCACGGTCGGCAACGCGCTGGGGCTCGAGGCGGCGCTCGATACCGACGTCAACGGCGCCGCGATCGCCGAGGCGGCGGCGTGGGGCGAAGGCGATTTGGCCTATGCGACGGTCGGCACCGGCATCGGCGTCGGCCTCGTCGTCAACGGCCGGCCGGTGCATGGCAAGGGCCACCCGGAGGTCGGCCACATATTGATCCGCCGCCACGCCGACCATGCCGGTTTCAAGGGCGTCTGTCCGTATCATGGCGATTGCCTGGAAGGGCTGGCCGCCGGCCCCGCGATCAAGGCGGCGTGGGGCACTAGCCTCGATCGATTGCCGCACGATCACCCCGCCTTCGCCGCCGAAGCCGATTATCTCGCCCAACTCTGCGTGACCCTGATCCTCACCGTCTCCGCGCCGCGCATCGTGCTGGGCGGCGGGGTGATGGCGCAGGAGAGCCTGTTCCCGCTGATCCGCGCGCGCACCGCCGCTTTGCTCGCCGGCTATGTCGCCGCTACCGATGCCGCCGATCTGGTCACGCGGATCGTCCCGCCGCGCTCGATCGAGCCGCCCGGATTGCTCGGCGCCTACCGCCTCGCCGCCGAAAAAGCCCATTTCACGTCAAAACTGCCGCCTTAACCTGTAACGATTGTCTACGTTCAGGTTGGCGCGTAAACCTTGTCCGTCCGTGAGGAGCAGCGTGTTTGGCGTCCATCGATCCTGATCTCGCGAAAGTCGCGCAGGGCCAGGCTCTGCCGAGCGCAGGCGCCGACGCCACCCCCGATCTCACCGCCTGCGATCGCGAACCGATCCATGTGCCAGGGGCCATCCAGCCGCACGGCCTGCTGCTGATTGCCGACGCCGTCACCCGCAGGATCATCGGCGGTGCAGGCGACATCGAAGGGCGATTGACCGCCGATTGGCTGGATGCGTCGCTCGACACCCTGCTCGGCCAGGACGTGAGCATCGCGGTGGCCGAGGCGGATAGCGGCATCGCCATACCGCTCGATCCGGTGACGGGCCTCCATGGCGCGCTGCAGCCCTTTCTCGCCGTCGCGGACGACCAATTGCTCGTCACCCTGCTGCCCGCGCCCGATCGGCCTTTGTCCGCGGCCGCGATGCTGGCCAAGCTCGATGCGGCCGGATCGGCTTTCGAACGGGCGAACGACCTCACCGCGTTGTGCGCCCGTGCGGCGGCGGCATTCCGTGATTTCACCGGCTTCGATCGGGTGATGATCTACCGCTTCCTCGACGATGGCGCCGGGCTGGTGCTGGCCGAAGAACGCGATCCTGCGCTGCCCTCCTTCCTCAACCACCATTTCCCGGCGAGCGACATCCCGAAACAGGCGCGTACGCTCTATGTCCGCAACCGCGTTCGCGTGATCCCCACCGTCAGCTACACCCCCGCGCCGATCCGCCCCGCAAGCGAGGCGATGGTCGATCTGTCCGATGTCGGCATCCGCAGCGTCTCGCCGATCCACCTCCAGTATCTGCGCAACATGGGGGTCGGCGCCTCGGCCTCGATCTCGATCGTCAAGGATGGGCTGCTCTGGGGGCTCGTCGCGTGCCACCACAACAGCCCGCGCGACATCCCGCATGCCAACCAATCGGCCTGCGGCGCGCTCGCCGGCAGCCTCGCCCGCCAGATTCGTGCGAAGGAGGAAGCCGAGACCTATCGCGAACGCATCCGCCTGCGCGCCACCGAGGACGCCATCCTCAGCCGCATCGACAGCGATGTTTCGGTGCAGAGTTTCATCAAGCTGTTCGGCGGCGATCTGCGCACGATGCTCGGCGCCGATGGGTTCGCGGTGGTCGCCGGCAAGAAGATCGCGACCGAGGGCGTCTGTCCGCCGCATGACGGGCTGATCGAACTCGCCGCATGGCTGTCGTCGCGCACACTGATCGAGCCGTTCGTCTCGCGCTCGCTCGCCGGGCAATTCCCCGCGGCGAAGGCGTGGCCCGAAAAGGCGAGCGGGGTGCTCGCCGTCACCGTCACCGCCGATGTGCCGATGCTGCTGATGTGGTTTCGCGCCGAGGAGCGCGAATTGGTCGAATGGGCGGGCAATCCGCACAAGGACAGCAGCGATCCGATCGCCGCGCTCACCCCGCGCGGCTCGTTCGAAAGCTGGTCCGAAGAGGTCGGCAGCCGCGCCCGCCCGTGGACGCTGCCGCAGATCGAGAGCGCCCAGCGCCTGCGGCGGCAATTGTTCGAAGCGCGTCAGGCCCGGCGCCTGCGCGAACTCAACCGCGAATTGACCGCCACGATCGCCGACAAGGAAGCCCTGATCGCGCAGAAGGATCACCTGCTCGGCGAGGTGAACCACCGTGTGCAGAACAGCCTGCAACTGGTCCAGGCGTTCCTCGGCATGCAGGAGCGGGCGGATCGCGACGGCGCCGCCGCCAGCCATCTGCAGGAGGCGCAGCGCCGTATCTCGGCCGTGGCGCTGGTCCACCGCCGGCTCTATCAGGCCGATCGGGTCGAGACCGTCGATCTGTCGCGCTATATCGAGGAATTGCTGGGCGATATGGGCGCGGCGATGGGCGCCGACTGGTCAAAGGGTCTGACCCTCGATCTGGCGCCGATCCTGATCTCCGCCGATCGCGCGGTGAACATCGGGCTGGTGCTGACCGAACTCGTCATCAACGCCAACAAATATGCCTATGGCGGCGGCAGCGGCCCGGTGACCGTAGCGCTCGAAGAATATCGTAACCAGTTCCGCCTGATCGTGGCGGACGAGGGGATCGGCGCGAAACCCGCTTCGCTCGGCGGGCGGCAGGGCTTCGGTACGCGGATGATCACCGCGATGGTGCAGAGCCTGGCCGGCACGATCGAGAGGTTCGACAACAAGCCGGGGTTGCGCGTGATCGTCACCGCGCCGGTGGCGGGGTAAACCAAGAAAGCCCCTCTCCCGCCTTCGCGGGAGAAGCTGGAAAGGGGCTTCTTGTAGTTCTTTCCTCGGCGCGGTCGAAGAAAAAGACCCTCACCTCCCGCTCTATGAGCGGCCCCCTCCTCTCCCGCGAAAGCGGGAGCGGGTTTGAGATTGCACCCTCCCGCTGGCTTTCCTAAACCCGTCACCATTACGCCGCAGGGAATTTCATGGTCGCGCATCGCATCATCTTCGCCAACGAAAAGGGCGGCTCCGGCAAGTCGACGACGGCCGTGCATACCGCCGTCTCGCTGGCGGTGGCGGGGCGCAAGGTCGCGGCGATCGATCTCGACCATCGCCAGCGCACGATCGGCCGCTATCTCGACAATCGGGCCGCCTATGCGCGGGCGCAGGGGCTGGAGCTGGTGACGCCCCCGCACGAGACGTTCGATCCCGACACGGGGCTGAACATCGAGGATCGCCTCGATGCGCTGGCCGAGGATGTGGACTTCCTGATCGTTGATACCCCCGGCCGCGACGATCCCTACGTGCGCACCGCCATCTCGACCGCCGATACGATGGTCACCCCGATCAACGACAGTTTCATCGATCTCGACCTGATCGGCCAGGTCGATGCCAACACTTTCAAGGTCACCCGGCCGAGCTTCTATGCCGAACTCGTCTGGGACGCCCGCAAGGCGCGCGGCAAGCGCGACGGCGCGACGGTCGATTGGGTCGTGCTGCGCAACCGGCTGCAGCATCTGGAGGCGCGCAACATGAAGCGTGTCGCGGCGGCCTTGGTCGAACTCTCCAAGCGCGTCGGCTTCCGCGTCATCCCCGGCCTGTCCGAGCGGGTGATCTACCGCGAGCTTTTCCCCAAGGGCCTCACCCTGCTCGATCTCGGCGCGATCGGCCCCGAGGCGGGCCTCGGCCACATCGCCGCGCGCCAGGAATTGCGCGAACTGATCGCCGGGCTGCAATTGCCGGCCGACGGCGCGCGAGCCCAGGCGGCGTGATCGGCCTGCTGCTGATCGCCGGTGCTGCCATCGGCTATTGGGCGTGGAAGACCCGCGATGCGCAGGTGATGCGCTTCGGCGATGTTGCGGCCGTCGTTGCAGCATTGATCGCGCTCCGCCTGTTCACCCGCAGCGAATTTCTACCCGGCCTGCTCGCCATCGGCGGCGCCGGCTGGTGGTATTGGTTCCGCAGGCAGGACAGCACCACGGCGATGAGCCGCGACGAGGCCCGACGCCTGCTCGACCTGCCCGCCTCCGCCAGCCGCGAGGACATAAAGGCCGCGCACCGGCGTTTGATCGCGCGCGTCCATCCGGATGCGGGGGGCTCCGCCGATCTGACCCATCAGGTCAATTCCGCGCGCGATACCTTGCTGGCCGGGTTTCGCTAACACCATATCGATCAGGCCGTCCGGCCGCACAGGAGAGCCAATTTGACCCACCGTTTCGACCCCACTTCGCTGCGTGAATATGATATTCGTGGGATCGTCGGGAAGAGCCTCGACACCAAGGATGCCTATGCGATCGGCCGCGGCTTCGCGACCGCGCTGCGC
>CAXTMT010000207.1:0-4848 GCA_964245355.1 uncultured Sphingomonadaceae bacterium | reverse complement strand
CTCGGCGGGCTGTTCGGCTTCGGCCGCGCGTCCAGGCTCGCCGATCCGCGGCTGGAGGCGATCCGCCGCCTGGCCGTCCACGCCTGGCACAAGGGCTACACCTTGCCCGTCTCCGAGATCAAAGCCTTCCTCGCCTCGGGCTTCGGCACCGAGCATGTCGAGACCCTGCTCGCCAGCGTCGCGATCGCGCGGACCGGAAACTAAGTCCTGGCCCACCCCGGGTGGCGCCGAAGGCGTCGGAGGGGGAGGTAAGCCGCGAACCTTCTATCGAGTGCTGCCGCCCCCTCGTCGGCTGCGCTGACACCTCCCCCTGGCGGGTGAGGATAGTCAAAGTCTGCACCCCGTTTGCAATTGATCACAATCCGTGGAAATTAACTCCCTGATATCAATTGTTTAATATTTCACCCGTGCGTTGAGCGGCGATGTCTCTTGGGGTATCTTCGCATCATGATCCGTACTTCGATCCGTTTGGTAGCTGGCGTTGCGACGGGCGCCGTCCTTCTCTCGGGTCTTTCGGCCGTGCAGGCCGCCGGCCCGGTGAAGCCGCATCGGCCGATCCACGCCGCCGCGCCCGGCAACGATCTGACCGGCACCTCGACCTACGAAGTGCAGCCGGGCGACTCCTTGCGCCTGCTGGTCAACAATTACTTCCTCAACCGCGGCGATCAGAACGCCTATCGCGACGTCTGGAAGACGAACCATATCGTCGATCCCGATCGCCTGACGCCGGGCAGCAAGATCGTCATCCCGCGCAAATATCTGAACCTCGTACCTGCCCGCGCGATCGTCTCCGGCTTTCGCGGCGACGTGACGATCGGCAGCAAGCCCTGCAAGATCAACGCCGTCGCGCCCGAAGGGACCCGCATCGTCACCGGCGCGAACAGTTCGGTCAGCCTGATGCTGGAAGACGGCTCGCTGATCAGCCTGCCCTCGCAGAGTTCGTTCGTGCTCGATCGCCTGCGTCTCGTGCTGCTGACCGGCGAGCTGGAGCATGTGTTCCGGCTTGAGTCCGGCCGCAGCCAATTCAGCGTGACCCCGGCGCGCGGCCCGGCGAGCCGCTTCCAGGTGAAGACGCCCGTCTCGGTCTCGGCCGTGCGCGGCACCGAATTCCGCATCGCGGTCGAGGACAATGGCGCGGCGTCGCTGGCCGAAGTGCTCAAGGACAATGTCGAGGTGTCGCCGATCACGCCCGGCCCGCACCAGATGGTGCCCGAAGGCTTCGGTGCGAAGGCGAGCAAGGAAGGCGTCGGCAAGCCGGTGAAGCTGCTGTCCTATCCGCCGGTGCAGCTGCCGCTGGTGCAGAATCCGGACAAGTCGCTGACGTTCAACGTCAAGACGCTCGAGGGTGCCGCGCATTACCATCTGCAGATCGCCGCCGACATCGCCTTCCGCGACATCCGCGACGACGTCTTTGCCGACAAGCCCAGCCTGACGATCAAGGAAACCCCGGTCGGCAGCTACTACGTCCGCGTCAGCGCGATCGACGCGCAGGGCTTCGAGGGCGTGACGCATATCTATCCGTTCGAGAATAACGAATAAGGCCCGATCGGGCCGGCAAAAGGGGGCGCCGCGGGAGACCGTGGCGCCTTTTTTTGGTGCGGGGGAGGTGGGGTGCCCCCTTACCCCTCTCCCATTCTGGGAGCGGGAGGGATCCGCAAATCGAGCGTGCGAGATTTGTGGGAGGGTGAGGGGCGAGGCGCAGGCGAGCAGCCCGGCCAGCCAACGTGGTTCCCCCTCACCCAACCCTCTCCCCCACCGGGGAGAGGGCTAAGAAGGAAGGGCTTTGAACCTCAGACCGTCTCGTACGCCCGGTCGTGCCGCGAGTGCAGCGCCTGGAGCCGCACCACCTCGCGCTGGAGCTTGCGGCGATGGCCGCGCTGCCACAGCGCGCAGGCGAAGAAGCTCAGCCCGCCCAGCATGAACTGGCCGGCGATGACATAATATGGCCAGCGCATCGTCAGCAGCGAGACGTAGAGCACGTAATAATTGTCGGCCGGCTGATAGCCGAGATAGCGATACAGGCGGATCAGCGCGCCCGGCAGATCGGAGCGGACGAGGATGCCCTCGCGGTGGTTGACGATCGCGCCCGATCGGATGTCGGGGCGCTCGGCGGGCAGGAATTCGATGAAATAGCGGATCTTGCCGTCGGTGCCGCGTGGCGGAAACAGCGGTGCGTAGAGCGAGGTCCGGCGTGCGAACAGGATGCCGCGTCCGAACGAGGCGATGCGGCCGTAGCGCAACGTGCCGTTGAAGCGCGCCGCGCCCTCGGTCGGGCTTTGGCGCGCCAGGCTGCTCGGGGTGTAATCCTTGGGATTCTCGGTCGAGTTGGGCAGCGTCAGCGTCCACAGCAGCGAGGCGAGCGCGGCGATCCAGAGCGCGGCGGCGAATCCGAACAGATAATGCATGTAATCGCGCGCGGCGAACAGCGCGAGTTCGGTCGCGCGACGCTCCTCCTGCTCGGCATAGGCGCGGGCGAGGCCCTCTTCGGACAGGCCTTCATAGGCCTCGGGGATGTCCTGATCCTCCTGCTCGTAGCGCGCCTCGCGGGCACGGCGGCGGCGCAGGATGGTGAGCACCGGCCAGGTGAAGAGCATCGTCAGGATCGTGAAGTTCAGCGTCGGCAAATCCTGGCCGAGCCGATCGAACTGCCATTCGGAGACGATCGCGACGATGCCGCGATACGCCGCGCTCTCCCACGAGAAATAGAGGACGACGAGGAACACCCACAGCCACAGGAGCTGCATGCGAAACCGGCCCTTTTTGGGGGCGTCTTCCTCTTCTTCGATCCACTCGTTCGTGGGGAAAGGTTCAGCGTAACCGGCGGACATGCATCATGCTCTAGCGCAGCACACCGCGGAGCGCGAGAGCGGCGATTGCAATCAATGGCAACGGCCCGGATCCTCCCTGCAAGGGGAGGTGGCATATCGACTGTTCACGCCGCCGCCTTCACGCTCCCCGCCTGCGCCTCGACGGCGTTGGCCGCACCTAGCAGCGCCCGCACCGAGGCGGTGGCGACGTCGGCGTCGATGCCCACCCCGAACAGGGTCCGCCCGTCACGGTCACGCACCTCGACATAGGCCGCCGCCTGCACGTCGCCGCCGCAGCCGAGCGCATGTTCGGAATAATCGACGATATCGATCTCGATCCCGAAGCCTTCCTTCAGCGCCGAGAGGACGCTGGAGAGCAGGCCGTTGCCGCGCCCGCTGATCGAGCGCTCCGCCCCGTCGTGGCGTACGCGGCCGACGAAGAGGCGATCCGAACCCGCGTGGCTTTCCTCGTAGGAGACCAGCTCGTAAGCCTTGGCGCCGGCCAGATAGTGGCGCTGGAAGGCGCCCCAGATGTCGGCGGCGTTGAGTTCGCGGCTGGTCTCGTCGGCGAGCGCCTGGACGACGCGGCTGAAATCGGCCTGCATCCGCTTCGGCAGCTTGAGGCCCTTGTCCTGCTCCAGCACCCAGGCGACGCCGCCCTTGCCGCTCTGCGAATTGACCCGGATCACCGCTTCGTAGCTGCGGCCGAGATCGGCGGGGTCGATCGGCAGATAAGGTACGCTCCAGATGCCGCTGTTCGAAATATCCTGCGCGGCGAACCCCTTCTTGATCGCATCCTGATGCGAGCCCGAGAAAGCGGTGAACACCAGATCGCCGGCATAGGGTGTGCGCGGATGGACGGTGATGTTGGTGCAATATTCCACCGTCTTCACGACCTCGTCGATGTCCGAGAAATCGAGGCCCGGGTCGACCCCTTGCGTATACATGTTCATCGCGACGGTCACGAGATCGCAATTGCCGGTGCGCTCGCCATTGCCGAGCAGGCAGCCCTCGACGCGGTCCGCGCCTGCCATCAGCCCCAGTTCGGCCGCTGCGACACCGGTGCCGCGATCGTTGTGGGTGTGCAGCGACACGATCACGCTCTCGCGGTTCGGGATGTTGCGGCAGAAATATTCGATCTGATCGGCATAGATGTTCGGCGTCGCCGCCTCGACCGTGGCGGGCAGGTTGAAGAGGATCGGCTTTTCGGGCGTCGGGCGCAGCACGTCCATCACCGCCGAACAAACCTCCAGGCTGAAATCGAGTTCGGCGGTCGAGAAGGTTTCGGGGCTATATTCGAACGACCAGTCGACGTTCGGCTGCCTGGCGGCTTCGTCGCGCAGCAGCTTGGCGCCGGTCATCGCGATCGCGCGCACCTCGTCGCGGCTCATGTTGAAGACGATGCGGCGCCACGCCGGGGACACCGCATTGTAGAGGTGGACGATCGCCTGCTTGGCACCGATCAGGCTCTCGAAGCTCTTCTCGATCAGATCCCGGCGCGATTGGGTGAGCACCTGGACGATCACGTCCCCGGGGATGCGATCGTTCTTCACCAGCCCCGAGATGAAATCGAATTCGGTGGCGCCGGCCGAGGGGAAGCCGACCTCGATCTCCTTCAGGCCGATCTTGCAGAGCAGTTCGAAGAGCCGCGTCTTCTTCTCCTCGTTCATCGGATCGATCAGCGCCTGATTGCCGTCGCGCATATCGGTGGAGAGCCAGCGCGGCGCCTGCGTGATCACGCGCGACGGCCACTGGCGGTCAGGCAGATCGATCTGCGGGAACGGGCGATATTTGGCGGAGGGGTCGCGCAACATGGGCATGGATCGGGTTCTCGTGCTCGAAGGATCGGTGGCGCGCCGTGATCGGCGCGGCGATATTTCCCTTAGGCGGTGAGCGCAGCCTTCACGGCCGCACGACATCGGCGCGCCTAAGGGCGCGTAAGTCGAAGCAGGAGGAGGCTATGGCCGAACTGCATGGCGCGGACTTAAAGGAAAGCGGCGGAGGGGTAAAGCGCCTAAAAGCCCTCTCCCCTTCAGGGGAG
>CAXTMT010000206.1:0-4877 GCA_964245355.1 uncultured Sphingomonadaceae bacterium | reverse complement strand
ACCTGGGACCAGTGGAAGGACGAGAAGGGCGTTGTCGAGGACGTGATGCGCTTCCTCGACAACGTGCTCCAGGATTTCATCACCCGCCACGAGCCCGGCATGGAGCGCGCCGCCTATTCGGCGAGCCGCGAGCGGTCGGTCGGGCTGGGAGTGATGGGCTATCACTCGTTCCTCCAGGCGCGGGGCCTCGCGTTCGAGGGGGCGATGGCGAAGTCGTGGAACCTCAGGATGTTCAAGCAGATCCGCGCCCAGATCGACGAGGCGTCGATGCAGCTCGCGGTCGAGCGCGGGCCTTGTCCGGACGCCGCCGACATGGGGGTGATGGAGCGCTTCAGCTGCAAGATGGCGATCGCGCCGACCGCGTCGATCAGCATCATCTGCGGCGGGACGAGCGCGTGCATCGAGCCGATCCCCGCCAACATCTACACCCACAAGACGCTGTCGGGCAGCTTCTCGATCAAGAACCCGTATCTCGAGAAATTGCTGGCGGCGAAGTCGAAGAACTCGGACGCGGTGTGGAATTCGATCCTGGAACAAGGGGGGAGCGTCCAGCATCTCGACTTCCTCAGCGTCGAGGAGAAGGACTGCTACAAGACCAGCTTCGAGATCGACCAGCGCTGGCTGCTCGAGCTCGCCGGCGACCGCACGCCGTACATCGACCAGGCGCAGTCGCTGAACCTATTCATCCCTGCCGACGTCGAGAAGTGGGACCTGCTGATGCTCCACTTCCGCGCGTGGGAGTTGGGGATCAAGTCGCTCTATTATCTGCGCTCAAAATCGGTGCAGCGCGCGGGGTTCGCGGGCAGCGAGGGGTCGGGCGGGGTCGAGGCCGACAACACGATCGAGACGCCGAAGTTCAACCTGGGCGAGAGCACCGATTATGACGAGTGCCTTGCTTGCCAATGAGCAATGTCCCTCTCCCCTTGTGGGAGAGGGAAGGGGCCCGCGCGCGCAGCGCGTGGAAAGGGTGAGGGGGAATGAGGACGGCCTGACCAAGCGGCAATTGCTGCCGGCGGGAGCCACCGAACGGTCGCGTCATTTGCGCAAGACCGCGGGCGAACCGGAACGCCGGTTGTGGCGCGCACTACGCGAGGCGCTGCCGGGCGGGAAATTCCGCCGGCAGGTGCCGTTCGGGACTTATCATGCCGACTTTTGTTCGCACTCGGCAAAGTTGATCGTCGAGATCGATGGCGATGATCACGCCCAACGCCTGGAAAAAGACGCAACACGAACAAGGTTTTTGAACGACGAAAGTTATCGTGTGATTCGTGTGAGCAATGGCGATGTGATGACGAATATCGATGGCGTGTTGAGCATCATCTCTACCGCGGTCGCCACACGGCAAACGGGCCGCGCGTGCCCAGCGGCCCCCTCACCCTCCCACTGCCCATGGCAGCGGGCCCCTCCCTCTCCCACAAGGGGAGAGGGGCTGGATCACTCGGTCTCTTCGAGCTCGACGGCGTTGGCGCCGGTCGCGCTGAGCCGCACCGTGCCGTCCTCGACCTCGGCGACCAGGCCGAGCGAGATGTAATGGTGCTTGGCGCCCTCGCCGTCCGGCCCCTGCGGGCTGTCGTTCTTGGTCAGCTTGATGCGGTCGCCGTCGACATGGTCGACGGTGCCCACGTGAGTGCCGTCGGCGCCGATCACTTCGGCATGTTCCTTGATCTGGCTTGCGTCGACCATCGTCATTCTCCTCTTGGGGTCGGCGGCGGAACGAGCCGCGACGCGTTTGGATGCATGAAGGATGTTCGCGCATGATCCGACCGGCCCGCTTTCTCCCAATCGCCGCGCTCGCACTGCTTGGCGCCTGCGCGCGAGCGGTGCCCGATCATGTCAGCCACGCGCCCGCCTCGCCCGGCTTCCTGCTCGGCCTGTGGCACGGCTTCATCTTTCCGGTGGCGTGGGTGTTGTCGCTGTTTATGCCGGCGGTCGCGATCTATGCGGTGCCCAACCAGGGCGGCTGGTATGATTTCGGCTATTTTGTCGGGGTGGTGTTTCTCGGCGTTGGCGCACGGCATGGCGGACGGACGGTCTATCGCACCGCATATGTAGACCGGCGGCGATGACGCATGAGCTGGCAGGTCATCATCATGTTCGCGGTCGCGGCGATGCTGGCGCTGACCGGTATCGGGCTCCTGCTGGCGCTCGCGCGGCCGAGCGGGCCGGCCAAGGTATACGTGTTCCGCATGGCCGGCATCATGGCATTGGCGGCGGGGGTGGTGCTCGCCTTCTCCGCCAGCGCAATGTGGAACTGGAGCGGGCAGCCATGAGCGGCTTTCTCATCGGAACCTCGCTCGTGATCGGCCTTACCGGCATCGTGATGTTCGTCGCGCCGCAGATCGTGGCGAACCGCTTGTCGTTGGCCTTGTTGCCCACAGATTCGACCTCGCGTCGCACCTATCGCATCGGCGGCGGCGTCTTGATCGCCCTCGCTCTTGTTCTCATCACTCAGCTTCTCTCGGAGTAACCCCATGCCCCTCCTCCAAGCCTCCAAGCAGTACAAGCCGTTCGAATACCCCTGGGCGTTCGAGTTCTGGAAGCGCCAGCAGCAGCTCCACTGGCTCCCCGAGGAGGTCCCGCTGGGCGAGGACTGCCGCGACTGGGCGCAGAAGCTGACCGATCACGAGCGCAACCTGCTCACCCAGATCTTCCGCTTCTTCACCCAGGCCGATGTCGAGGTGCAGGACTGCTATCACGAGAAATACGGCCGCGTGTTCAAGCCGACCGAGATCAAGATGATGCTGACCGCGTTCAGCAACATGGAGACGGTCCACATCGCCGCGTATAGCCACCTCCTGGACACGATCGGGATGCCCGAGAGCGAATATGGCGCCTTCCTCGACTATGCCGAGATGAAGGAGAAGCACGACTATATGCAGCATTTCGGCGTCGACAACGACGAGGACATCGCGCGGACGCTCGCCATGTTCGGCGGCTTCACCGAGGGGGTGCAGCTGTTCGCCAGCTTCGCGATGCTGATGAACTTCCCGCGCTTCAACAAGATGAAGGGCATGGGCCAGATCGTCACCTGGTCGATCCGCGACGAGACGCTGCATTGCGAGGGCATCATCAAGATGTTCCACACCTTCTGCCAGGAACGGCAATGCCTGACCAAGGCGGTGAAGGACGACATCGCCGACGTGTGCCAGACGACGATCCGGCTGGAGGACAATTTCATCGACCTCGCCTTCGAGATGGGGCCGGTGAGCGGCATGACCGCCAAGGAGATCAAGAAGTACATCCGCTTCATCGCCGACTGGCGGCTGGGGCAATTGGGGTTGAAGCCGATCTACATGATCGACGAGCACCCGCTGCCGTGGCTGGCGCCGCTGTTGAACGGGGTTGAGCACGCCAACTTCTTCGAGACGCGCGCGACGGAATATTCGAAGGCGGCGACCAAGGGCCAGTGGAACGAGGTGTGGGACAGCTTCGACAAGCGGCAGAAGGCGAAGGGCGGCGCGAAGCCGGCGAACGATGCGCCCGAGGGGGAAAGCGGGGATATGTTCAGCGCGGCGGGCGTGGCGGCGGAGTGAGGTGCGGGCGGCTTCGGATTCCACCAGAAATCCGAAGACTCGCCACGGCGGGCAGCGGGGTCGGCGCAGCCGGCCACGTCTGACGGCGTGGCGCTAACAGCTTGAAGGGCAACCAAGGGGGCAGCAATGGCGCTACCAAAGTCATATCTTACTAGCGCCTAATATCCTAGCCGCCATCCAACAGGCCCAAGCACCAGAGCGATTTACTCAAGCTTTTCTGGAGTCACTTGACTTCAAATCGAGTTCCGATCGTCTGATTATTGGCGTGCTGAAGTCGATGCGATTCTTAGACGACAACGGCGTGCCGACAGATCGATATTATAACTTTTTGGATCAGACCCAAGGTGCATCCATGATTGCCGAAGGGGTTCGCGATGCGTTTTCCGACTTATTTAAAGTAAATACAGCCGCCGAAAAGATGTCACGAAGTGACTTGATCAATAAGTTCAAAACACTTTCTCAAGGTCAACTTTCCGACTCCGTTCTTGATAAACTTGCTATGATATTTACTGGCTTAGTCAAGGAAGCGGATTTCTCCAAAGCCGTTGATTCCGTACATATCGAAAGCGACCTTTCCTCGGGTTTACCTCTCGTTGAGCATTCTATTGCCAAGAGTTCACCAACCGCGCGAAGCTTATCGTTAGGCGGTATGCATTACAACATACAGCTCATTTTGCCAGACACCCGGGATCCTAAAGTGTTTGACGCACTCTTTCGGAGTTTGCGGGAGCATTTATTTTGAGCATGAATCCCGCATATAGCTTTGTTTTTCGCGGCTTGCTGACCGAAGAAGCATTAGATGCTGCGGAGAGACGTTCAGGACGGACTGAGCGTGTCGAATACGCGCGATTGCGAAGCCTTCTCGGCGTGGATGTAATGGATATCGATCACGTCTCGGCAGCGGACAAGATGTCTCAAGTTTATGTCGCCGTTGCAGCGTTTGAGAATTCTGTACGTCAATTAGTTTCCGATGTAATGCTTGATAGTTTTGGGGATGATTGGTGGAATAGCAAAGTTCAACCAGCTATCCGTAACGACGCCCAGCAACGCATGGACAATGAAGAAAAGGTACGCTGGCATGTAAAACGCGGATCCAATCCGCTTAACTACACCATTCTTGGTCAACTCTCTAGTATAATATTAAATAACTTTGAAGCCTTCGAACCGTTCGTTCACGACAAAGATTGGGTAAAAAGCATCTTTGACACGATTGAGAAATCACGAAACGTCATAATGCACAGCGGAATGCTATCGGATCGCGATATGGCGCGGATCGGTTCGTTCATCAAAGATTGGAACGCGCAAGTGGCACTGTAGGGTCGGATTGGTAAGGCTGTCCTACAG
>CAXTMT010000205.1:0-4893 GCA_964245355.1 uncultured Sphingomonadaceae bacterium | reverse complement strand
TCCCGGAGCCGATCATCCGCACGCTCGACTTTGACGGCGGCGGCGTCGTTGAGGTGAAGATGTCGGCGGTCGGCGCGTTCACAATCGGTGTCCAGCTCATGAGCGGTGGAGAGCTGCTGGAGCTCGACCTGTCCGATCTACGCGACGCCCCTGCCGCTTTCCGACTGAATTAGTCCACGTGGACAAAGGTTGACGGGGTGACGCTCGGTTGATTCAACGCTGCTAATTGGAGGCGGCGTTGTGAGGGCGGATCGGCTTGTCGGATGAGGCGTGGGAGCTGATCGGACCCCTGCTACCATCTGAGCGGGGGCGAGGCTGCCGACCCGCGGGCGACAACCGGCCCTTCTTTGAGGGTGTGATGTGGATGGCGCGGACGGGCTCGCGATGGCGCCAACTGCCGGACGAGTATGGCAAGTGGAGCAGCGTGTTCCGTTGCTACCGGCGCTGGGTCGAAGGCGGCGTGTTCGACGCCATGCTGGAGACGCTGGCGGAGATGGCCGGACGGGATCGGTCCGCGACATGATCTACAGCACGATCGTGCGGGCGCACCACTGCGCGGTCGGCTTAAAAAAGGGACTGGGCCGGCTGAGGCGCTCGGCCGCTCACGCGGCGGCTTCACTGCCAAGCTCCATGTCCCATGCGACGGCAAGTGTCGTCCACTAGGCTTCGCGCTGACACCGGGTGAGGCGCATGACGTGCAAGGCTTCGGTCCCTTGTTCCGTATGATCACCGGCAAGGTGGAGGCGCTGCTGGCCGATCGCGGCTACGACGCCGACGCGATCCGGAACGAGATCGCCTTGCATGGCATCCAGGCGGTGATCCCGGCCAAGCGCGGCCGAAACCATCCCGCCCTGCACGATCGCCGGAAGTATCGTCTGCAAAGCCGGGTCGAGCAGCTCTTCAGCAAGCTCAAGAACTGGCGACGCATCGCCACCCGCTACGCCAACCCCGCACGTCCTACGTTGGCTTCGTCAGCCTCGCCTCAGCTCTCCTATGGCTCCCCTTTGTCCCCGTGGCTTAGATGGCGAAACCAGGCGAGGGCCAGATGAACAAGCGGCGGCTTCAGGGGAGCGCGAAGCTAGCGAAATACGCATATGCTCGCAACAATCTAATATTACCGTGCGACATGGCAGTGCTCCGTGATGTCCCGTGATGCTTCGTGAGGTTGAACGACATCTCGGGTCGAGCGGAAGTCGGTGCCGGCGCTCCTTTGCGGCCTATCAAGGATGTCGCCGAGCGCGATGTCCGGGCGAGGGCTTCTCCAGCGGCGATAAGTATCGCGGTCTTTTTTTCCTCGTGTAATCTAATTCCCAAACTCCCCGTTGTTGCTCGGCGTTTCTCGTGTGGACCGATCGCAAACCATCGGCCGTCGTTTGTCCTGATGGCGAATGCCACTCGGTGACATTGCCGTCGGGCCGGCGGCAGCGTTCACCTGGAAGGCTTAGTCCATGCATGCGCCGGCACCTTCGGCTGGAAGAACCGGAGCTACCATGCACAGGAGAATGAACATGCACGTCGGGTGCTACATCGCGCTCTTGATGTCCTATCTCGTCGCCGCGCTGGCCTATGGCCTGTTGTTGGTGGAAACGTTCAACCACGCCGAGCCTAGCCAAGTCGGCGAGGAGACCGTCGCTGCCGCGCCGAGCGAGGAATCGGCCGGGGCTGCGGGATGATTGGGGACGGCATATAGGCATCGGGCGAGCAATGACGAGTTATGCCTTGACGCAGTGCTCGATTACTGTGGCGCTCAGGCGAAATTAAACGAAACCTGAAATTTTGAATATTTCTAGTTTTCGCAATCCTGTACGGTTGAGCCAGCGTTGATGTCGAAAGCGACGAGGCTTTTGTTTGTATCAGATTGGTCGGAATTGAATCCCGATGTCAGCTTTGCTTACTCCCGTCTGCGAAGCGGTTAGTCAGCGATCGGCCCAAATTGAGCCAAAACGGAAACTTGAGCGAGCGGTCAGTTTTGGGAAACGCCGATGGCCCGGCGAATGGTCGGAACTCGGTCATGTCGTGTGATGAGGACGACGCGTTGTGCCTTAATTTGCCGGATTAAAGTCTATTTTCGGCTACCTACCATCCCTTATGAGCTGCGCGGAAGCACTGATCGCGTTAGTGGCGGGCTACCACGTCGCTCGCGATCCCGATCTCGCCCACTTGATAGCCGAGCCTTTTTCGCTCGACTTTTTGCTCAATATTGGGGGGCTAGGTTCAACACGCCAGCGTGAGTGTTTAACCACTAGCGTTCGAGCGAGCAGGCCTTTTCGCTGATTTCGCAATCAAATTCTGATCGCCGCGCCCGCAGACGCCGACTGCGAACCTGCCTTTGATCACGAGAGCTGTGATCAAAAGCAGAGGAATAGAACGTGAGTTGGCAACGATCGGGGAATGATAGCGATCGACGGCGCCACCCTGTTCGTGCCCGGCCTGCGGAAGCGCCAAGCTGTCGAAGTTGGGCGAGGACATCACCGAGACGCTGGAAGTGATCCCGCGCACATGGAAGGTGATCCAGACCGTGCGCGAGAAGTTCGCCTGCCGGGAGTGCGAGAAGATCAGCCAACCACCGGCACCGTTCCACGTCGTGCCTCGCGGGTGGGCGGGTCCCAGCTTCCTCGCCATGCTGTTGTTCGAGAAGTATGGGCAGCACCAACCCCTCAACCGACAGGCGGACCGGTTCGCTCGCGAAGGCGTGCCGCTCAGCACATCGACGCTGGCCGACCAGGTCGGTGCCGCCGCCTTTGCGCTGATGCCGATCTACCGGCTGATCGAGGCGCATGTTCTGGCCGCGGAACGCCTGCATGGCGACGACACCACCGTGCCGGTGATGGCCAGGGGCAAGACCGATACCGCCCGATTATGGGTGTACGTGCGCGATGACCGGCCATTCGCCAGGCTCGATCCGCCGGCAGCGCTGTTCCACTATTCGCGGGACCGGCGCGGCGAGCATCCACGCGCTCATCTCGCCACTTGGTCGGGGATCCTGCAGGCCGATGCCTATGGCGGCTATAACGAGCTTTACCAACCCGGTCGGCAGCCCGGCCCGATCCTGGAAGCTGGCTGCTTCGCCCATGCTCGCCGCAAGTTCTTCGAGCTCGCCGATGTCGAGGGTGCGGCGCGCAAGAAGAGCCGCGGCGAGCGCAGCGCAACGATCTAAAAAGGGGGGCGCTCAAGCCCAGGCACTCGGCCGCTCGCGCGGCGGGTTCGGCACCAAAATCCATGCTGTAGTCGATGCGCTCGGCTTACCGATCCGCTTTATCCTGGGGCCGGGCCAACAGAACGACATGGCACCCGCCCGCGATCTGATCCGCGATCTGCATGGACAACAGGTTCTTGCCGACCGCGCCTATGACGCCGACAGCCTCCATGACTTGATCTACGAACAAGGCGGCGAACCCGTTATCCCGCCACGCCGACACCGCACATACCAGCACCGCTACGATCGCATCGCCTACAAGCAACGCTGGGGTGTCGAGGCCTTCTTCGCCCGCATCAAGCAGTGGCGGCGCATCGCAACCCGATACGACAAACTCGCCGCCAACTTCCTAGGCTTCATCAAACTCGCCAGCATCATGCTATGGCTCAAATAGTTAAATCGTCACTACAGCCTAGAGCGGTTTTCGCACGATCTGAATCGTTGAGGATTCACAGGGGCGCGGCTTTCTGATTCAGGCTCTGTGCCGGGCGGAGGAGACCGGCATGGATGCCGCGAGTGCTGTCGCAGGACCTAGGGAGCGGGTGGTTGCCGCTGTTGAGGGTGGGATGTCGTGCCGGGCCGCAGCCGATCGGTTCGACCGGCGCCAGCATCGAACCCGCCAGCAGGCTCGATCCTCGCGCGCGGATCCCGCTCGCGGCGGCTATCTCGAAGTCGCGGCCGTAGACGTCGTAGACGGTCATGTGGTCGACCTTCGAGGCGAGCGCGCCGCCGACGGTCGCGCCGCCGAAGGGCGCCGAAACTACGAGCGACGAGAAGCGGCCGAGGACTGTGGCAGCCGACGAGAAGGCGGCGGCCGATGCCTGCGCCTGCATCGCCTTGGCGACGTTCAGGATGCCCGCTCCGTAGACCGGATCGACCCCAGGGGCTCCGGCTTCGGTCGCGGTGTCCAGCAAGATCTGCGCAATCGTCTTGCCGCCGAGCGTCGGCCAATACTGCTTGAGGAGAGCAGCCGCCCCGGCGACGGCAGGCGCGGCGAAGCTGTTGCCGTCCACGGTCGAGAGCGTGCCGTCGGCACCCACCGCTTGGACACCGTATCCTACCGCAGCCAGCATCCGGCTGGCCAGCGCTCCCGGATTTCCGTTACTGGCCCTGGCGCTTCCGTCGGCGTTGATGCCTATCGCGAACAGGAACCAGCTCTTGTTCGTCCCGTCGGTGCCGACCAGCGTCTCCGCGATCTGACCGGAATAGCTGTCTTGCCCGGCGACGTTGGAAACGGACTCCACGACGAGCCCGTCGGCCTGCCGGACCGCGTCCATCGCCGCGCGCAGGTTCGTCGCGGTCTGTCCGGAGACATTTCCGTTGACGCTGACGTTCGTGACGAAGGCGCCATGCGCGACCGCGTAGCCTAGCGCCGGCGCGATCAGCGCGGCGTTCGGACCGGTGCCTTCAGGAACTGGCGTCGTACTGCTGGCGGTCAGACCGGAGGGATCTGCGGCAACGATCTTGAGCGCGAGAATCGTCGCTTCCGGCGCCATTCCCTGGATGCCGACGCCATCGTGGGCAGCCGCCGCCACGGACGCGACCTCGGTGCCGTGGCTGACATGATCCTCGATCGGATAGGGAGCAACAGTCTCGGGCGCACAGGTGCCGCACCTCGCGACCGTCTGTGCGAACCCAGTGCTGTCGCGCCGCCGCCCGATGACGACACGCCCGGCGAACCAGCAGATGTCCGCCCG
>CAXTMT010000204.1:0-4929 GCA_964245355.1 uncultured Sphingomonadaceae bacterium | reverse complement strand
ATTGCGCTTGGCTGGGCGATTGAAGCTGAGCCAAGCAATACTGTCTGCGATGCGGTACGTTGCGACATCGGGATCGTCGTTGAGAAAATCGCTCATGGCATACTTTCGGTTAGATTGGGAAATGCCCCGGCGCGGTTTCGATCGTGATCCAACGCAAATCGGTGAAGGCTTCTATCCCGGCATTGCCACCGAAGCGACCGTAGCCGGATGCCCCGACACCGCCGAACGGCATTTGCGGCTCGTCGTGAACGGTGGGACCATTTATGTGGCATATGCCTGAGCGGATGCGCCGCGCCACCCTGAGGCCGCGCGCTGTGTCGCGAGTGAAGATGCTGGCCGACAGACCATATTCGCTGTCGTTGGCTAGTTCGATGGCATGGTTCTCATCGCGAGCGCGGACCAGCGCCACGACAGGGCCAAAGCTCTCCTCATGGAACAAGCGCATTGCTGGAGTGACAGCATCGACGACGCAGGCGGGCATCAACACGCCGTGGGCGGGGGCGCCGGTCAGTTGCACCGCGCCAGCCGAAACTGCGTCCGCAATCAAGCCCTCTACATGATCGATGGTTCTACGATCGATGACTGCTCCCAGCGGGGTCGCCCCGGAACGCGGATCGCCGACCGCAAGACTTCTGGCCTTCTCGGCGAAAGCAGCGGCGAAGGCATCGGCGATTGCATCGACGAGGATAATCCTTTCCGTCGACATGCAGATTTGGCCCTGGTTCATGAATGCGCCGAAGGCAGCCGCTTTAACTGATTCGTCTATGTCCGCGTCGTCGAGGACGATAAGCGGCGCTTTGCCCCCCAATTCGAGCAGGCAGGGCTTGAGTTGCTCGGCGGCACGCCTCGCGATGATCCGTCCGACTGCGGTCGACCCGGTGAAATTGACGCGACGGACGGCGTGGTGATCGATGAGGGCACCGACGACATCACCCGCATCTGCGGGTGTGTTGGTGACGAGGCCGACCGGCAGCCCAGCCGCGACGAACGATTCGACGATCAAGCCATGGGTCTGGGGGCAGTTCTCGGAGGCTTTGAGCACGACAGTGTTACCGCAAGCCAGCGGTACTGCGATGGCACGGACGCCGAGAATAATCGGCGCGTTCCACGGTGCGATGCCAAGCACTACCCCAGCCGGTTCACGCAACGCCATCGAAAGGCACCCCGGCTTGTCCGAGGGGATAACCTCGCCCGCGATCCGAGTAGTGAGCGCTGCCGCCTCGCGCACTGTTCCGACTGCGAGCATCAAGTTGAACCGCGCCCAACCCTCAGTAGCACCGCATTCTGCAAGCATCGACTCCACGAAAGACGCGCTGCGGGCTTCGAGCTCATCCGCGGCGCTGTTCAGCGCAACACGCCGAGCATTTGGACCGAGCGACGACCACGCGGGGAATTCCGCTGCAGCATCGTTCACAACCGCGATCGCGTCCCCCGCCGTCATCGCCCAAGCGCGTGACGCGACCGCCCCCGTCACTGGGTCTAGGCGATCGAAAATAGCTAGCTGATTACTCTCCATTGTGCTGACTCCGAGTCATGGATAGCGTCTGTCATCGGTTAAAACCGCGAACGCGGTGATGGTAGTCGGGGTTTAACCGAGGTCCGCCTCGAATTAGTTCAGCCCACCGACCTCGCTGTTGACCCGTGCTGAAGTTCGTTGTCCAACAATTCATCATCGATCAGCTTGCTCATCATGCGACGGAACAGCACCGGCGCCTTGTCCTGCAGAAGATAGACCTTCGGAGTGCCAACAGGCGTCGTGTCCCACACGCGCTGCTGCGCCTCGATCAGCGCATGGTCCTCGGCAAAGGCCGCCATGATCGTCTCAAAAATCGGCTCGATCAGCCTTGCCGGGAGATTTTTGGAGTCAAATCCCGAAGCAAAAAAGTAGCGGGTTTCGGTAGCTGACAGCGGCGTGACCGCTTGTTGCTCGACGCGGTAAGTCATCGGCGTTGTCGCCGGCTCCCCTCCGCCGCATGCTTCCGCCATGCCGTGCGGATAGGACTTGTTCTCCATGACAAAGATGCCCGGGACCTTGAACGTATAGCTGGACCAGGTATCGACCAGCTTGGCATTGGTCGGACTGGCCGGCTTGGCGGTGAACCAGCGACTGATCCTCAGGCCGCGGTCTTGCTGCTCCACCTTGGGTTGATCGTCCGACCAGCCGCCGCCGGTAGCGTGCGCGAGGGTGGCCGCGTGCACAAAGTCGACGTGCGAAAGATCGCAAAGGTTGTCGTTTACAAGCTGATAATCGGCCTGGTAATCGAGTTGACCCGCACGCATCAGCCATCGACTGTCGTCGAGTCCGAAGGCAGTCGGAATGAGCGATCTATCGGCGCGGTCGTGCTCGCCCATCCAGACCCAGACCCAACTGTTGCGGACTACGGCCGGGTAGGTCCGTACGCCGCACCCGCGTGGCACCGGTGTGCCGCCTGGCACGCTCAGGCATTCGCCGCCCGGGCCGAACACTAGGCCATGATAGCCGCATCGCAGATTTCGGCCCTCGATCTTCCCGCGCGAGAGCGGTGCATGCCGATGCGGGCACCGGTCCTGCAGGGCGACCAACTCACCGTCCGCAAGCCGGTAGACGACAATCGCCTCGCCGATGATCCGACGCGCAATCGGCAAATCGCTGAGCTCATGGTCCCAAGCTGCGACGTACCAGCAATTCTTGAGGAACATGATGCCTCCGTCATTCCAGCGGCCGGCCGATGGCGCTGAGATCGACGTCCTTGTACATCACGAACTCGCTCGCGATCCGCCAGCGGTCTCCCGACCACCGCCACAACAGGACTTCGGTGAGCTTGGTCGCGGGTTGCGCCAGATCGCGCGGCAACAGGCTCAGGTTGACGAAATCGTAAACGATGTCGCCCTTGGGCGAAATCTCGCGGCGGACGACCTTGACTTCCAGATCGCGCCTGGTGGGAAGCCCGGCGCGGTAGACCTTCATTATGTTTTCGATTCCCTCCGTCGCCGGTACCGATTCTCCGACGACAATCGCATCGGTCGCATAGACCTGGCGGATTTGTTCGACATCGCCGCGGCGATAGGCGTCCCGCTTCAGCGCATAGGCCTTGGCCAAGCCTGCATTCACCGGCCCGGCAGGTACCGCAGCCGACGCCGGGATCGCTGTCGCAGCGACGACCAGCAGCAAGGACAATCCAGCAAAGCGCATTTCGACTTCTCCTGACATCGGGCAAAAGCATTAGCATGTCGGACCATTTGATCAAATCAAATTTTGAGGGGAGCGGCTTCATCCGGCGGCCGATCTGGCCTATTCGTTCGGGATGACGAACTCAGCACAGGCGAAAAAGAGCCGCATGGCGCAACCACGCGGCGCGGCGACTTTGCCTGAACGGTCCGACGATCTAGCGAAGACGCGACAGGTTGCCGCCTATCGAGCGTTGCGTCAGGCGCTGATTGCCGGCAGGTTCGAGCCGGGTCGACCGCTTTCCGTGAGACAGATCAGCGAGGTGCTGGGCCTTGGAACGATGCCCGCACGCCAGGCGGTACAGCGGCTTATCGCCGAGGGGGCGCTTGAGCACGAGCCGAATCAGCCGCTTCGGGTCCCCCAGGTAAATATGACGCGGTTGATCGAGATCGCAGAAATATCCACGCAGCTCGAGCGGTTGGCGATTCCTAAGAGTGCGGCACAAGCCGACGCCAACGACCTTGCGCAGATGCGAGCCGCGCTGATCAAAATGAGGTCGGCGAGCGTAGCCGACGACGCCGACGCGGCATTGCAAGCGAATGTCTCGTTCTGGTTCGCTATTTATGGCGCGTCGCGGTCGCAACTTTTAATTGAGTTGCTTGAAGGCATGTGGTTGCGGCTCGGCCCCGTGCTCATTTCTCCCTATCGTGCCAATTACCACGACAAGGGCCGTCCCGCCAGCAAACTAGGAATGGGTAATCGGGAGCAATTTCGCGTTTTTCAGGACCTGATCGATGCAATTGCCACACATGATCAACGCCGCGCCGTGCGCATCAATCTATTGCTCAACCGTGAGATGATGAAATGGTGGCAGCGCAATCTTGCAACCTCGACCTCGTTTTTAGAGCTTTAGGCCAAGGCAGTTTCCCATTCCGCCAATGTCGTGTCGAGACGGTCGAGCAAGTCGTCCACTTGATCCGGCGTGATTGAAAACGGCGGGCAGATACGGGTCGGCAGGCCACGTCCGGTCAGCCGGCGCGAACCGAACAGCGTGCCGAATATCGCCAGCCCGTTGCTCAGCCCAATCGACTGCAAGAGCGCTTCGGCACCCGCTTCGGGCGGATAGAAGTCGCCACTTGCCTTGTCCTTGACAAGTTCGACCACCATCAGCAGCCCGGCCCCGCGTACGTCAGAAACGCTTGAACGCGCCATGAGGCGGTCGCGCCCGGCAAAGAGCCGCGCGCCGCTGAGCCTGACGTTTTCGATCAGCCGCTCGTCTTCGATGATCGCGATGACCTCGGCTCCAACCGCTGCGGCGAGGCTGTTGAAGGCGCCGGTGAAACCGTGATAAAAACTGGCCCCGGCATCGAACGGCGCGGCGACGCGGTCGCTGATCATCACGCCGCTGAGCGGGACAACCAGGCTCGACATGCCTTTTCCCATGGTCATGAGATCAGGGACGATGCCAAAATGTTCCGATGCGAACCAGCGGCCGGTGCGCCCAAAGCCCGTGACCACCTCGTCGAGGATCAGCAATACCTCGTATTCGTCGCAAATCTGACGTACCGTCTGCCAATAGATCGCCGGAGCAACGACACCATATTCACGACCGGCACCCACCGGTGTCGCGATCAACGCGGCGACCGTTTCGGGACTTTCGGACAGGATGGTGTCGCGAACGCGTTCTGCGCAGGCTAGTCCCCATTCATCGCGCGACAGGTGCGCGGGGCGCTCGAGATCGCTGTATTGATAGGTCTTCGGCCAACCCGGCATCATGGGAT
>CAXTMT010000203.1:2180-4937 GCA_964245355.1 uncultured Sphingomonadaceae bacterium | reverse complement strand
AGGCCGTGCCGAGCGAGGAAACCGCGCGCACCCTCCGCTACTGGCGCCAGCGCCTTGCCACCGCGCGCCTGACGCGCGCGCCCGAGGGCGATGAGATCGGTTTCGGCAGCAAGGTCCGCTTCCGCCTCAACGGCAAGAACCAGGAGATCGCGATCGTCGGCGATGACGAAGCCGATCCCGCCGGGGGGCTGATCGCCTACACCGCCCCGCTCGCCCGCGCCCTCATCGGCGCCGGCAAGGGCGATCGGGTCGCGTTCGCGGGCAAGGACGATGCGATCGAGGTGCTGGCTTTGTTCTGACCGCTCTTTGACAATCAGAACAAGACACGTACATATGATCGGATCAGAAGCGCGTGGGGGCGTAGCGCTGCACGTCGATTCCAGCCACGAATGCGGGCATCGGCTCGCCCAGCAGCAACGCCGCCCCGATCGCCGCCGCGGCCGGCGCCGTCTGGATGCCGAAGCCCCCCTGCCCGGCGAACCAGAAGAAACCCGGCGCCCGCTCGTCGAAACCATAGACCGGTACGCGATCGGGCGCGAAGCTGCGCAGCCCCGCCCAGGCCCGCTCGCGGCGCAGAACCCGCCAATCGACCGCCTGCTCGAACCGATCGATCGCGATCGCGACATCCAGTTCCTCCGGCGCCACGTCCTGTGGGACCGCGAGATGCTCGTCGTGCGGCGAGAGCCAGAGGCGCCCTCCCGCCTCCGGCTTGAAATAGAACAGCCCCGCCGCGTCCATCACCAGCGGCATGTCGGCCGCCATCGCCGGATCGGTGGCGAGTTGGACGACGGTGCGGCGATAGGGGGTAATCGCGATCGGTGACGCGCCGGCCATCATCGCGATATCGCTGGCCCAGGCACCGGCGGCATCGACCACTATTGCCGCCTCGATGAAGCCGTCGCGCGTTTCGATGCGCCAGCGGGCATCCTGACGCGTCAAACCGAAAACCTCCGATCCTGTTCGCAAGGCGGTGCCGATCATCTTGCAATCGGACACATATCCGGCGTGAAGCCCGGCCACATCGATATCGCGGCAGCTCTCCTCCTCGACCGCAGCGATGAAGCGCGCCGCCAGCCCCGGCACCCGTGCAGCGATTGCTGCGCGATCGATCCGCGACAAACCCGGCCGCCGGCCCGCGAATTCGGCCTCCAGCAGATCCAGTTCGCTTAGGCTCGCCGCATCGGCAATGTGCAGACATCCACGCGGGCCAAGCCACGGCAGCAGCGCAGCTTCCGACGCGGTCGTCAACGGTTGCACGTCGCGCCCGCCATAGCTTTCCGACCAGAAAGCCGCCGACCGACCGGTCGCATGATAGCCGGGCTGCGATTCGGCCTCCAACAGCACGACCCTCGCCCGGCCGCCGATCGCCGCAGCGAGGCTGGCGCCTGCGATACCCGCGCCGATGATCGCGATGTCGAAGGAAGGAGCGGGCATCGCTGACCGGTTAGGACGTGGACCGGGGCTCCGTCCACCCTCGCTTCCGGCCAAACGGGCGGCTATACGCCCTGGGCTTGCGTCGATCGGTCCTGCACGGCCATTGACGGGAACGGGCCGCAGCCCGCATCGTTAGCGTAACGAACACTCGCCGGAGAGCCGATCCATGCCCAATTTCACGACCAGCCAATGGGTGGTGGTCTTCCTGGTGCTGGTGCTCGGCTGGCTGCTGGGGCTGATCTCGCGATCGGGCGGGGCGAAATGGCGCCGCGCCTACGAGGCGGAGCGCGAGGCCCGCGCCGTCGAGCAGCAGGAAAATGCCACGGCACTCTCTACCGCAAACACCCGCATCGCCGAATTGGAACGCGCCGTCCCCGCCGCCGTCGTGGCGCCAGTGACCCCGGTCGCGCCTGTGACGACTGCCTCGACGCTCGATCTCACCCGCGACGATCTCGCCCGCATCCGCGGCATCGGCCCGGTCGGGGAAAGCGATCTCAACGAGCAGGGCCTGTACCGCTATGCGGACATCACCGGCCTCAGCGCCGCCGACGAAGCCGCGCTGGAGGATCATCTCGGCGCCGATCGCGGCTATATCGCGCAGGAGAATTGGCGCGAGCAGGCCGCACTGCTGGCTGACGGCAAGGTTGACGAGCATCGGGCAAAGTTTGGCTAACTGAGATCCTTCCCACGCTTCGGGTAGGGAGGATCTGCTTAGCGACGCCGGTAGCCGTTCGATTGGCTCGTCAGGAAAGAGAAGGCCGCGACACCGTTCTGCCCGAGCGGCACCACCGTCGTGCCGTACATCGCGCGCGTACCGTGGCTGCCGATCTCGATCCCCATCTCCCCGTGGATGCCGCGACCGGACGCGCCGTTGATCGGCAATTCCTCACCCCGCGCCGCGCGATCGATCGCGGCGGTGCGCTCGTCGGGCGACAGCGCGACGACATCGGCAGAGCTTGTCGCAACTTCGGATTGCGGATCGTAGCCGAGCGGAGCAGCCGTCTGGGCCAGCGCCGGGATGGCGACACCGGTCGCGAGCACCGCGACGAAACGAAGCTTGAGCACCATCATCATGATGCCCTGTAACGCTCGGGCGCGTGAGTGGTGCCTGAACGGGATCGCCTAAAGCGCCATCGTCATGAACAGGCTGTTCGGATCGACCTTATATCCTTCGAACGGACCACACACCGCGAAGCCGACGGACGCATAAAGCGCGCGTACCGGGATGAAATAATCCCAGGCGCCGGTCTCGAGGCTGACGCGCGACAGCCCGGCGGCGCGCGCCTCGGCAAGCAGGCGGACGATCATCGCGCGGGCATGGCC
>CAXTMT010000203.1:0-2170 GCA_964245355.1 uncultured Sphingomonadaceae bacterium | reverse complement strand
CCCGCGGAAGGCATCGTCGACATACATCGACTTGAGTTCGCCGTGATCGCCGCCCAGCCGCTTCAGCGCGCCCATCCCGGCCAGCCCCTCGCCCTCCCACGAGGTCCAGAAGCCGATCTCGGGAATTCTGAGACCATCCACGTCGAGCGCGTGGCAACTGCCGTGCGAAGCCCAGGCGCGGGTGACGTGCGTGGTGAGCAGGGCGACGACGCGCGGATCGTCGAGGTCGCCCCGCTCGATCCTCACTTCTTCAGCGCCGCCTGCGCTGCCGCCAGCCGCGCGATCGGCACACGATAGGGCGAGGCGGAGACGTAATCGAGACCGATCTTCTCGCAGAAGTCGATGGAGGCGGGATCGCCGCCATGCTCGCCGCAGATGCCGAGCTTGATCTCGGGCCGGGTCGCTCGGCCACGCTCGGCGGCGATTGCGATCAGTTCGCCGACACCCTCGACATCGAGGCTGACGAACGGATCCTTCGCGTAGATGCCCTGCTCGACATAGGCGCCGAGGAAGCGCGCGGCATCGTCCCGGCTGACACCCAGCGCCGTCTGCGTCAGATCGTTGGTGCCGAAGGAGAAGAACGCGCCGACCTCGGCGATCTCGCCGGCGCGCAGCGCGGCGCGCGGCAGTTCGATCATCGTGCCGACGAGATATTCAAGGCGCGTGCCGGTCTCGGCGAAGACGGCTTCGGCCGTCTTGTCGATCACCGTCTTCATCAGCTCCAGCTCCCGGCGAGTCGCCACCAGCGGCACCATCACCTCGGGTATCGGCGCCTCACCGGTCTTTGTGGCGACCGACACCGCCGCCTCGAAGATCGCGCGCGCCTGCATCTCGTAGATTTCGGGATAGGTGACGCCGAGCCGGCAGCCGCGGTGGCCGAGCATCGGATTGAACTCGTGCAGTTCGGCGGCGCGGCGCTTGAGCTTCTCGACATCGACCCCGGTGGCGGCGGCGACCTCGGCGAACTCGGCATCCTCGTGCGGCAGGAATTCGTGGAGCGGCGGATCGAGCAGGCGGATCGTCACCGGCAGGCCGGCCATGATCGCGAAAATCTCGGCGAAATCGCTGCGCTGTTCGGGGAGCAGTTTCTCCAGCGCGGCACGACGGCCCTTCTCGTCCTCGGCAAGGATCATCTGGCGCACACTGGTGATGCGGCTCGCCTCGAAGAACATATGTTCGGTGCGGCACAGCCCGATGCCCTCGGCGCCGAACTGGCGTGCGGTGCGGCAGTCGAGCGGGGTCTCGGCGTTGGTGCGCACCTTCAGGCGGCGGACCTCGTCGGCCCATTCCATCAGCACACCGAAATCGCCGGCCAGCTCGGGCTGGACGGTGGCCACCTCACCCAACATCACCTCGCCGGTGGCGCCGTCGATGGTGAGCAGGTCGCCCTCCTTCACCTCGCGGCCGGAAACGCGGAACAGCTTCTCCCTGGCGACGATGGCGAGCTGCCCCACGCCCGATACGCACGGCCGGCCCATGCCGCGCGCCACGACGGCGGCGTGGCTGGTCATGCCGCCGCGCGCGGTGAGGATGCCCTTGGCGGCGTGCATGCCGTGAATGTCCTCAGGGCTGGTCTCGACGCGGACGAGGATCACGTCCTCCCCGGCGGCCTTCCACTTCTCCGCGGTATCGGCGTCGAACACCGCCTTGCCCGATGCCGCGCCCGGCGACGCCGGAAGCCCCTTGGCGATGACGTCGCGCGGCGCCTTGGGATCGAGCGTCGGGTGCAGAAGCTGATCGAGCGCCGCAGGATCGACGCGCAGGATCGCCTCCTCGCGCGTGATCAGCCCTTCGTTGGCCATGTCGACCGCGGTCTTGAGCGCTGCCTTGGCGGTGCGCTTGCCGGCGCGCGTCTGCAGCATCCACAGCTTGCCCTGCTGCACCGTGAATTCGATATCCTGCATGTCGCGATAATGCGTTTCCAGCAGATCGAACACGCGGGCGAGTTCGCCGAACACCGCGGGCATCGCCTCTTCCATCGAGGCGGCACGGGCGCCGGCCTTCTCGCGCGCCGCCTTGGTCAGATATTGCGGGGTGCGGATGCCGGCGACGACATCCTCGCCCTGCGCGTTGATCAGGAATTCGCCATAATAAGCGCGCTCTCCGGTGGAAGGATCGCGGGTGAAGGCGACGCCGGTGGCGCTGGTCTCGCCCATGTTGCCGAACACCA
>CAXTMT010000202.1:0-4953 GCA_964245355.1 uncultured Sphingomonadaceae bacterium | reverse complement strand
GCCGGTGCAACCCGCAAGGCTCAGCTCGACCATGCCCGACGGTTGCTCGGTGTCGGGCGATATGCGGCCTGCGAACTCCGCCGAAGTGGTGTCGATGCCGCTGTCGACGATGGCGACGGTGACGCCCTTGCCCGTAATCCCCTTGTCGTAAGCGTAGTAGGCGTCGGCGGAGACGACGGCGCCCGACGCCTTGTATTCGGCGCTGTCGGCGGCCGAAGTCGGCGTCGTTGTCCCGGTGCCTGTTCCCGCGCCGGCCCCGGTTCCAGTTCCAGTGTTCGGGGTGGTGGCCGGCGCGCTCGAGGCCGAGCTCACGCCTCCCCCGCCGCCGCACGCCGATAGAAGCAGCGCTGCTGCCAGAGCCGTCGATGTTCCAAAGAAGTGCCGCCAGTGGCGACGATTGCCGATCCTTTTCACGCGTGGCCCCCATCACGCGGCACCGATCGGCTGAACCAGCCGGCGGCACCGCCCCAAGTGATCGAGGCGGTGCCGGCCCGAAAGCCGGAAGTTGGAAACTCGCTATAAGACGAGCGCGGACGCCTTTAGGCCTCGCGGCCCTGGACATGCGCGTCCGCCTCCCGGCCGAAACGAGTTTCGACCGGGCATACGGCTACTTATAGCGAGGTTTCCACGCCTCGGCCCACGTGCTCGCGGGCGAGACCGTGTTGGACGATCGTCGGACTCGGATCAATCCCGCTTCGGCATATTTTCGGACGACATCCGGCGTCCTGTCCAAGTCAAGCTTTAGACCGACCAGCAGTAGATTAGGACGTCCGAGGCAAGCGGGGCGGGTCGCTTGGGATGTTCTCGCTCGAACACGCAAAACTCACGCAAGCCAAGTCGATCGAGCGTGCTTCCGACCCATGAAAAACCCCGCCAGGCCATTGGCCTAACGGGGTTTTTCTGGTGGGCGTGGCAAGGATTGAACTTGCGACCCCTGCGATGTCAACACAGTGCTCTACCACTGAGCTACACGCCCGAGACCGGCGCCTCTAGCGGAGGGGGGAGGGCAGTGCAAGCCGCTCTCGTCATGCCGAACTCGTTTCGGCATCCACGGTTGAGCGGGGCGGTGGGGTCGCGGTGTTGGAGGCGGCAACATCGCGTAAATACCGGAAATTCGTCGATGGCGGCGCGGATGGATGCTGAAACGAGTCCGGCATGACGGGCATGGAAATGACCCGCTTTACCCGCCCGCGACGCTGCCCATCTGGAACATGCGCTGCACCTCGTCGACCAGTTCGCGCAGGTGGAACGGCTTGGAGAGGACCTTGCTGCGCTCCACCACCGCCTCGCCTTCCAGCGATACGGCGGCGAAGCCGGTGATGAAGATCACCCGGATCGCCGGATCGAGCACCGCGGCGCGCTGGGCGAGTTCGATACCGTCGAGTTCGGGCATCATGATATCGGTGAGCAGCAGATCGAAGCAGGCGTGTTCGAGCAGCTTGAGCGCCTCGGTCCCCCGATCTACCGCATCGACCGTATAGCCGACACGTTCCAGCGCGCGCTTCAGATAGGTGCGCATCGCGGGATCGTCTTCGGCCAGGAGGATTCTGATCATCGCGCCCTTTGCGACGCCGTTGCGCCGGTGTTCGTGCTTTACACCAACCGCGCTGAAAATCCAGTTAAAGCGCTGGCTTGTCGGCGCCGAAACGCACCGGTAGGCCGGAAATCATGGACCACGAACGGGGCGCCGCGCCGCCGCCTTTCCTGATGCTGACGCCGCCTGGCGAGCCCAGCGCGCTCGTCATTTCGGTCGGCCATGCGGGGCGTTATTATCCGCCGGTGCTGGATGCGGAGCGCGCGGTGGCGTGGGAGACGCTGTACGAGCTCGAGGATCGCTATGCGGATCGGCTGATCGGCGCGGCGGTAGCGGACGGCGCGACCGCGATCGTCGCGACGCATGCGCGAGGGTGGATCGATCTCAACCGGGCGGAGGCGGACTCGGGCGCCAGTTTCCATGCCCGCGCCGGGCTCGGCATCGTTCCGCAGCGGTTGGGCGGCCGGCAGCTCTGGCGCCAGCCGACGGCGGCAGCGGAGATCGTGGAGCGGGTCGAGGCCTGTCACCGGCCCTATCATGCGGCGATCACGGCGGCGTTGCGCGCGGCATTCGAGATTCATGGCCATGCCTTGCTGATCGACTGCCATTCGATGCCGCCGATCGTGGCGGGGGCCAGTCGCGGCGCGCGGATCGTCGTCGGAGATCGCCATGGTGCCACGACCGGCCCGGGCATACCGGCGGCGATCGAGGAAGCGGCGCGACGTCAGGGGCTGCAGGGTGCGCGCAACGCGCCTTATTCCGGTGCCCATACGATCGCCCGCCATGCCGATCCGGCTGGGGGAATTCATGCGGTGCAGATCGAAACGGATCGCCAGCTCTATCTCGATGCCGGCCTGCGCGAACCCGGCGAAGGGCTGCAGGCGACGACGCTGATGTTCGCCGCGCTGTGCAGGGCGGGGCTCGGCGCGCTGGAAGCGTCGGTGCAGCGCTGGGCGGCCGAATGAAAAAAAGCCACCCCGCGAAATCGCGGAGTGGCCAAGGTTCAGGGAGGAGCGCACCGAAGTGCGCTGATACCCAACCGCGAAAGGGGAAACGCGGCGGGCACTGTGATAAATAGGTGACGGGGAAATAAGTTTCAAGGGGTCATTACCCCTCGAACAATAAAAAAGCTTGCGCTTTTCGCGAAAGTGATTCGCGATCGTTAATCCAATCTTAATCCAGCCCCGAAGACCGCAGCCTTCGGGATGCCGATAGGATCAGTTGATCAGTTGCTGGGGAGGCACCAGCCCGGCATCCAGCTGGCGCTGGAACAAAGTGGTCATCAGCGACAGCGAGAAGAGGTGGGCGTGGAGCAGCGGCAGCATGCCGTTCTGCATGATCTTGCGCAGCTGATCGCCGCGCAGATTCTTGAGCTTTTCCTCGTTCACCATCTGGAAGCCGCGATAGACATAGGGCACTTCGTTATTGACGACCTGCAGGCTCATCTCGCCTTCTTCGAGCAGATCCATCTCCAGCAATTCTTTCATGAACTGCGAGGTGCGTTGCGCGCCGAGCTCGAACTGCTCGCAGAATTCGAGTGTCCCCTTGGTCTCGGGCGAAGGCTCGCCACCGGCGAAGATCGGCACACCGTCCTCGAATTCACCGAGTAGGCCCGACGAAGGATCGAAGCACAGCGACAATTCCTCGCTGTCCGGCTGCAGCTTGGCGAGCATGAAGGGATAGCGGCGCACATAAGCCGGCAGATAGGCTTCTGGGGTGAGCTTGCCCTCGTCGTTCAGGAAGACGTTGATGCCCTCGTTCAGCCCGAACAGCACGATCGGCAGCGGGCTGTCGCCCAGCGTGAACACGATCGGATGGGCGCGCTGCGCGAACAGGAATTCATCGACGGTGATCGGAATGGCGTGCGCGTTGCGCAGCATTTCCATATTTTCCATCGCGCGGCCGTGCCAATTCTGATGCTCCTGCGAGGAAAGCGGGATCAGATCGTTGTAGAAAATCGGCAAAGACTGGGGCGCACTCGCCATTTCAGGACTCCCGGTGAATGTGTCGGCGGCGCCCGAGGGTCGACCTGCCATGCGCCAAGCCCTCTAAGGATAAGGCCGCGGTGGCACAAGCAGGGGTGAATATCTCAGGGAATGAGCTTCCCGGGATTCATGATCCCTTGCGGGTCGATTGCCGCCTTGATCGCGCGCAAAGTCGCGATGCGGACGGGATCGGCGGTGCGGGCGAATTCGGCGCGCTTGGTCTGGCCGATGCCGTGCTCGGCCGAGAGCGACCCGCCCATCGTGCCGACCAGATCATGGACGAAGGCCGACACCTCGCCGCTGTCGTTCGCCAACCACGCGCGGTCATCGACGCCCGCGGGTGGCCGCACGTTGAAGTGGACGTTACCGTCGCCGAGATGCCCGAAAGCAAGCACACGGACTCCCGGGAAGCGCGCCTCGACATCGCGCGCGCCTTCCTTCAGCAGCCTGGGCATCAGCGAGACCGCCACCGCGACATCATGCTTGGCGGCCATGCCGTCGATCCGTTCGGCCTCCGACATCGTTTCGCGCAGCTTCCACAGCGCATCGGCCTGCGCCTCGCTGGCGGCGACAAGGGCGTCGGCGATCAGCCCGGCCTCGATCGCCTCGCCCAGCGCCTCCTCCAGCGCGGGCGGTGGCGCGCCCTGGGGCGCGGTCGCCTCGATCAGCACGTTCCAGCGATGCGGCTCGGCCAGCGGCGCGCGGGTTCCGGGAATGTGCCGGAGGACCAGGGCGAGGCCGTCGGCGGGGACGATCTCGAAACTTTCGATCGCCTCGCCCAACCGGCTTTCCAATCGCCGCAGCAGCGCCAAGGCTTTCGGCGCATCGTCGAGTCCGACCCAGGCGACGCTGCGCGATCCGATCGCCGGCACCAGCCGCAGGCTGGCGGCGGTGACGAAGCCCAGCGTCCCCTCTGCCCCGGCGAACAATTGCCGCAGATCGTAGCCGCGATTGTCCTTGCGCAGCGCGGTCAGCCCATCGAAGCGCTCGCCCGAAGGCAGCACCGCCTCGATCCCGAGCAGCAGCGCGCGCATCGTGCCGAAGCGCAGCACCTGGGTGCCGCCGGCATTGGTCGAGACGAGACCGCCGATCGTCGCCGATCCCTTGGCGGCAAGGCTCAGCGGGAAGCGCCGGCCGATCGCCTCGGCGGCATGATGCAGATCCTCCAGCACGACACCGGCCTCGACGATCGCGACATTGTCGTCGGCCGAGATCGCGCGGATCGCGCGCATCCGCCGCGTCGAGACAAGCAGGCATCGGCCATCCGCCGGGGGGGTCGCGCCCGCCACCATCGAACTATTTCCACCCTGTGGCACAAGTCCCACACGCGCCTCGGCGGCGAGGCGGACGATCGCCTGCACCTCCTCGACGTTCGCGGGCGAGAGCAGCGCCGCAGCGGCGCCTTTCACCCTGCCGCGCCAGTCGGCGGTCCAG
>CAXTMT010000201.1:0-4972 GCA_964245355.1 uncultured Sphingomonadaceae bacterium | reverse complement strand
GCCTGCACCGGCGCCGCGGGAAGATCGGCCGCCGCATCGCAATTCGCCGGTCCGCAATCGCCTGCAGGCTGATCGCCCGTGGCCGACCCGATCGCGAATTTACCGGTCAGGTTGTCGTAGGTCGCACCCCAGGTCTGGGCCTGCGCCGCATCCTGAGTCGCACCTGCGGCAACACCGATCGCTGCGCGATCGAGCCCAAGCGTATAGGTCGTCGCGGACGCGGGCGCCAGCGAGAGAGCGGCAATGATGACCGGCAGAAGCCGAACGTTATACTCGAACACCGGACAACCCCCAAAAAGTCGTCGTCGCCGCCTTAGGCTGGCTTGGCTGAAAAGAGAAGCGGGTGCGGGTTTCGCTAGATTGTTTACAATCCGTCACAATGGCAAATTCGTCTGACGCCGCCGTGCGAGCGCCGCCTCGGACTCGGCGAGCAGGCTGGCCAGGATCGCCGTCACCGGTTCTTCCTTCGTCACCATGCCGACCGACTGGCCGGCCATCAGCGAGCCATGCTCGACATCGCCGTCGATCACCGCACGGCGCAGCGCCCCGGCCCAATAATGCTCGATCTGGAGCTGCGCCTCGCCCATCGCGATCCGGCCCTCGTCGAGTGCCTGCGCGACCTCGCGCTGCTTGGCGGTGAAAAGCTCGCCGCCGGCATTCTTCAGCGCGCGCACCGGGATCACCGGCAGGCGCGGATCGATCTGCACGCTGGCGACGGCATCGCGGGCCGAGGCGCGCAGGAACGCCTTCTTGAAATTGGCGTGGGCGACCGACTCGGTCGCGCAGACAAAGCGTGTGCCGAGCTGAACGCCCGCCGCACCCATTTCCAGATAGCCCGCGATCGCCTCGCCCCGGCCGATGCCGCCGGCGACGAACACCGGCACCTGCTCGGCGATCGCGGGCAGCATTTCCTGCGCGAGCACACTGGTCGAGACCGGACCGATGTGGCCGCCGGCCTCCATCCCCTCGATCACCAGCGCATCGACGCCCGAGCGGATCAGCTTCTTGGCGAGCGACAGGGCAGGGGCGAAGCAGATGAGCTTGGCGCCCGATCCTTTGATCCGATCAAGCGAGCCCGCCGGCGGCAGCCCGCCCGCGAGCACGACATGGCCGACCTGATGGCGCGCGCACACGTCGATCAAGGCGATCAGATCGGGGTGCATGGTGATCAGATTGACGCCGAATGGTTTGCTGGTGAGCGCCTTGGTGGCGGCGATCTCGGCATCGAGCAGCGCCGGCGTCATCGCCCCGCACGCGATCACCCCGAAGCCCCCGGCGTTGGAGATCGCCGAGACGAGATTGCGCTCGCTCACCCACGACATCGCCCCGGCGAGAATGGCGTAAGGTGTGCCCAGGAAGGCGGCGCCGGGGGCCATCAGGGCGTCGGTCCTGGGCGTGGTGGCGAAGGTGGCAGGATCAGTCATCGGCGGCAGGTAGCAAGAAGCGGCCGAACCCCCAACCCAAAACCCCGCGAGATCAGCGCGGCAGCATCGGGGTCAGCGGCGAGAGCGCGGGCGTCAGGATGGGGCGCCACTGGCGGTGCTGGGCTGCGGCGCGGCCCTGGGCGGCGCGGAGGCGGACGGTGCGGTCGAGGATCGTCAACCATTCCTCGGATGCGCTTTCGACGGCATGGCGGCGGGTGAGGTGCTCGACGGCGGCGGCGGCGGGGCGGCGGCGTTCGGTGACGGTGGCGAGCAGCGCTTTGGCCAGCGCATCGGCATCGGGCACAACGATCCGGCCGAAGCTGTCACAGGATCTCGCCCAGCGCGCGCGAGGAGGGGGTGGTCACCACCGGCACCCGCGCCGCGATCGCCTCGACCAGTGCGGCGGGATAGCCTTCGTAGCGCGATGTGGCGAGCAACGCGTCGGCGCGGGCCAGCCACGGGCGGACATCGGCGACATACCCTTCGAAGCGCACCCGGCGGCTGATACCGAGCGCCCACGCCTGTGCGCGGAGCGCCGGCAATTCCTCCCCTTCGCCGAGGATGGCAAGCCGGAAATGCGCGGGGAGACGGGCGAACGTCTCGAGTGCCAGAGCGATATTCTTTTGCGGAACGAGGCGGCCGATGCAGAGGATCACGTTGGTCGGGTCCGTCGCGGGTGCGGGCTGATCGGCGTCTAAGTTAGGCTCGTTGGCGTACGCGACATGGGTGTGCGGCAGGGTGGCGAGCGCCTCGGCCTGCAACGCGGGGGACATCGCCACCAGGGCGTCGAAGCCGGCGACGCGGTGACGCAACCCGGTGAGAAACAGTGCCTGGCGCAGCTTCGACCGATCGGCGCGGATGAGCGGATTGCTGATCTTGCAGACGACCGCCGGTCGGGCGGCGGGGAGCGCTCGGGTCAGCGCCGAAAGCATCGGGACATGATAGTTTCCGGGGCCGACGATCACGTCGACGAGGCTGCCGCCGAGCTGCTCGGCCAGGAGCCGACCCATCATCGTGCGCGAAGAGTCCTCCGGCCCGAGGCGGGGCATGATCGCGCGGACCTTCACATCGCGCGCGACCAGATCGCGCGCCGGGCCGTTCTCGCGTCCGCAGAAGATCGATACCTGCCGGCCCCGCGCCGCCCATTGATTGGCGAGGCGGATGGCGATCCGCTCGGTCCCGCCACTCGAAAATTCGGCGAGGACGATGCCGATCCGATCGGCGGTGGCGGTGCTGTCGGCGTTGGTGGTCTGTCGAAACATGCGCTGATCCCCGGGGGAGGAAGCGCCTTGGTGGGGGTGGGGCGTTGCGCCCGGATTGCCCGTTTGTAGCGGAGCGGAAATGTCGAGCGCGTTGCGATTGACAGCGTTTGGGGATAAATACTTGCGCCGAGGCTTATGTGCATTACATTGTCATGCACGAGGTGGAATCATGACGATCAATGCGCTTGTTCAGGCCCGCATCGATGATGAGGTGAAACGGGAAGCTGCCGCCGTTCTCAGGGGGATGGGGCTGACCGTCTCCGATGCGGTACGGTTAATGCTGACACGGGTAGCGCGCGAGAAGACGCTTCCGTTCGATGTCCGAACGCCAAATGGGGCAACCGGGGAAGCAATGGTCGAGCTTGAACGCGATGGGGGCAAACGGCTCGAGAGTGTCGATGCGCTGATGGCGGATCTGCGTGCGGACGATTGAGCGGTCTACCCGTTTCAAGCGTGACTATAAGCGCGAGAGCAAAGGACCGTATCGGGCAACGCTGGACAGCGATCTAATAGCGATTATCGGCACACTTACCGCAGACGAGCCGCTGGAGCCACGGCATAAGGATCATGGCTTGAGCGGCGACTGGGCGGGTTATCGCGATTGCCACGTCCACCCAGACCTAATTCTTATCTACGCGAAACCGGACGAAATAGTACGGCTTGTACGCCTCGGCTCGCACAGCGAGTTATTCGGCTGATCAAGCCGCCTCGTCGACTGCATCCAGCCCATAAGCGGTATGCAGCACCCGCACCGCGAGTTCGGTGTAATCCTCGTGGATCAGCACCGAGACCTTGATCTCGCTGGTGGTGATGGCCAGCACGTTGATGCTGCGATCGGCGAGCGCCTTGAACATCTGCGCGGCGACGCCGGCGTGGCTGCGCATCCCGACGCCGACGACCGAGATCTTCGCCACCGACGTATCGTGGATCAACTGCGCGTAACCGATCGCCGGTTTCTCCCGCTCCAATACGTCGAGTACGCGGGCCAATTCGTTCTGCGGCACGGTGAAGGTCACGTCGGTCGATCCGCCGCCCGAGTGGGCGACGTTCTGGACGATCATGTCGACGTTGATCGATGCGTCCGCCAGCGGTGAGAAGATTCCCGCCACGGCGCCGGGGCGATCGGGCACCGCGGTCAGCGTGACCTTGGCCTCGTTCTTGTCGGGTGCGATCCCGGTGATCAGCTGGCGTTCCATCGTTTCCTCTATCTCGTCCTCGTCGACGATCATGGTTCCGGGGAGATCGGCGCCGTCGGGCGCGTCGCCGAAGGAGGAGAGCACCTGGATGCGCACCTTCTCCTTCATCGCAAGGCCGACCGAGCGGGTCTGCAGCACCTTGGCGCCGACCGAGGCGAGCTCCAGCATCTCCTCATACGTCACCTTGGCAAGCTTGCGCGCCTTGGGGACGATGCGCGGATCGGTGGTGTAGACGCCGTCGACGTCGGTATAGATATCGCAGCGATCGGCCTTCATCGCGGCGGCGACGGCGACGGCGGAGGTGTCCGATCCGCCGCGGCCGAGCGTGGTGATGCGGCCGGCTTCGCTCAGGCCCTGAAAGCCGGGGATCACCGCGACCACGCCGTCGCGCATCGAGGCGGAGAGCGCTTCGGTATCGATTTCGCCGATGCGGGCCGAGGCGTGTGCGTCGGAGGTGTGGATGGGGAGCTGCCAGCCGAGCCAGCTTCGCGCCGGCACACCCATCGCTTGCAGCGTGATGGCGAGCAGCCCGCTCGTCACCTGCTCGCCCGAGGAGACGACGACATCATATTCGCGCGTGTCGTAGAGCGGGCTCGCTTCGCGGCAGAAATTGACCAAGCGATCGGTCTCGCCCGCCATTGCCGAGACGACGACCGCGACCTGATTGCCGCGCTCGACCTCGCGCTTCACCCGCGCGGCGACGTTCCGGATGCGCTCGATCCCGGCCATCGATGTGCCGCCGAACTTCATCACGATGCTTGCCATGCGAATGCTTTTTCAGGAAACCGGTTGGGATGGAGGAGGGGGCCTGCTAGCGGTGTGGCCTTATGAGCGCAACATCCGCATCCATCCTGCCCGCCGAAGCGGAACATTTCGGCCGTCTGGCGGCCGATTGGTGGAATCCGAAGGGCTCGTCGGCGATGCTGCATCGGCTGAATCCGGCGCGGCTGCGCTACGTGCGCGAGCAGCTCGATCTGCTGTGGGGGCTCGATCCGCGCGATCGGCGGCCGCTGGCGGGGAAGCGCGCGCTGGATGTCGGCTGCGGGGCCGGGCTGCTCAGCGAACCGCTCGCGCGCCTTGGTGCAGCGAC
>CAXTMT010000200.1:0-5092 GCA_964245355.1 uncultured Sphingomonadaceae bacterium | reverse complement strand
CGGCAAATTCTCGGGCAAGGCCTACGCAACCTCGGGCGGCCTGCACGGCGTCGGCAGCAGCGTCGTCAACGCGCTGTCGAGCGATCTCGTCGTCGAGGTGGCGCGCGAGAAGCAGCTCTACCGCCAGACCTATTCGCGCGGTGCCCCCACCTCCCAGCTCCAGCTCGTCGGCGCGGCGCCCAACCGGCGCGGCACCAGCGTGGCCTTCACCCCCGATACCGAAATCTTCGGCGAGGCGATGCGCTTCAAGCCGACGCGGCTCTACCGCCTCGCCCGCTCGAAAGCCTATCTCTATGCGGGCGTCGAAATCCGCTGGCGCTGCGATGCCGAGCTGATCGGCGACGACACCCCCGCCGAAGCCGTGTTCCAATTCCCCGGCGGCCTTTCCGATCACCTGAAGGAGCAACTCGGGGAGCGCCCCTGCGCCACCGCCGAGCCCTTCACCGGTCGGCAGGATTTTCCCGATGGGCATGGCTCGGTCGAATGGGCGGTCGCCTGGCCGCTGCATTCGGACGGCAGCTACAGCTACTATTGCAACACTATCCCGACCCCCGACGGCGGCACCCACGAGCAGGGGCTGCGCGCCGCGCTGGTCAAGGCGATCCGGGGCTTCGGCGATCTCGTCGGCAACAAGAAGGCGAAGGACATCGCGCCCGAGGACGTGACGACCGAAATCGAGCTGATGCTCTCGGTCTTCATCCGCGATCCGCAATTCCAGAGCCAGACCAAGGATCGCCTGACCAGCCCCGAGGCGGCGCGCCTGGTCGAGAATGCGGTGCGCGACCATTTCGACCATTACCTCAGCGACCATATGGATCGCGGCAAGGCGCTGCTCGGCTTCGTGCTCGATCGGATGGACGACCGCCTGCGCCGCAAGGCGGAGCGCGAGGTCAAGCGCAAGACCGCCACCAGCGGCCGCAAGCTGCGTCTCCCCGGCAAGCTCACCGATTGCGCCAACGACGATCCGGCAGGCACCGAACTCTTCATCGTCGAAGGAGATTCGGCGGGCGGCTCCGCCAAGCAGGCGCGCGATCGCAAGACGCAGGCGATCCTGCCGATCCGCGGCAAGATCCTCAACGTCGCCTCGGCCAACGCCCAGAAGATCAACGCCAATCAGGAGATCGCCGACCTGATCCTGGCACTCGGCTGCGGCGTCCGCGAGCGGTGCGACGCGGCGGCGCTGCGCTACGAACGCATCGTCATCATGACCGACGCCGACGTCGACGGCGCCCATATCGCGACGCTGCTGATGACCTTCTTCTTCCAGGAAATGGCGGCGATCGTGAAGGACGGGCGCATCTTCCTGGCGCAACCGCCGCTCTACCGGCTGACGGCGGGCAACAAGAGCCTCTACGCGATGGACGAGCCCGCCCGCGCCGCGATCGAGGCGAAGGAGTTCAAGGGCAAGAAGGTCGAGGTCTCGCGCTTCAAGGGGCTGGGCGAGATGAACCCCCAGCAGTTGCGCGAAACCACGATGGACCCGAAGACCCGCACGATGATCCGCATCACTTTACCGCAGGAATATGAAGAGCGCGCGATCACCCGCGATCTGGTCGAGCGGCTGATGGGCAAGAATCCCGAGCACCGCTTCGCCTTCATCCAGGCCAATGCGGCGGCGGTGGAGGATGCGGCGATCGATGCGTGAGGCGGGACGTCAACACCAGCTCGCTTAAATCAGAACCGCTTCGCCGCGCCGAACGACAGCTCCACGTCCGGCGTCGCATGATTCAGCCCGGCATTCGCCCCGATATCGAGCTGCACATCCTTCGCCGGCTGATAGGCGACCGAAAACGCCGCCAGCGCCTGGGTGGTGTGCTCCTCCGGATCACGATCGCGGATCGCCTCGAATTCCAGCAGCAGGCTCGTCTTCTTGCTGACCTTGAACTGGATGCCGGCCGCGCTGCCGATCGCGAGATGGCGGCCGCTGCCATCCTTGTCGACCGCCGCATCGGCCTCGGGCGTCGCCTCCAGCGTCCAAGCGTCGGACAGATTGTAGCTGAGCGGGATCAGCAGCCCCGCGCCCCAATCGCCCGCGCCGATACCCTTTCTTCCGCTCGGCAAGGTGACATAGGGCAGCACCGCCGCCGAAAAGCCGTTGCCGTCGGGGCGGCGCAGATTCTGCTTCACGCCCAGCGTCACGTCACCGATGCCGCCCGTCCGATCGATCGCGCCGCTCATCCGGTCACGCTCGCGCTGGTGACCATAGGCGGTCCAGCCGAGGCGCAACTCGGTGTAATTGCCGACCCCGTAGCGCAGCGAAATCGCGCCGGCGGTGATCGTATCGGTGCGGGTGTCGGCCTGCTTGTCGAGCGTCCAGTCGCCGAGGCCGATCTCGGCCGAGAGGTGTCCCTTGTCGACGGTGCAGGCGGGCGTATCGAGGCCGGGGCGATCGGGGCAGAAGGGACGCAGCTTCGGCTCTTCCGCCAGCGCCGGACCCGCCACCAACACCAGCATCATCGCCAGCTTCCGCATGAAAATCCCCTTTTGTTGTCGGCAAGTAACGAAGTGTGCGGCTCGGCTGTTCCTGTCGGCGAAACGCTGCGCTAAGCAGAGGCAATATGGTCCGCGCCCGCCGACGCTCCGCAACCCGTTCTTACGGCCGTTCGCTGCCCGCCCGGCTCTTCCGCTGGCTGTGGCGCGCTATCCTCATCTTCAGTGTTGGATCGGTGCTGCTGGTGCTGGTCTATCGCTTCGTGCCGCCGCCGATCACGCTGACGATGATGGGCGACATCATCGGGGGGCGCTCAGTCCACAAGGATTGGATGCCGCTCTCCGCGATGGACCCGGACATGGCGCGCGCCGCCGTCGCGGCCGAGGACGGCAATTTCTGCAGGCACCACGGCTTCGATTTCAAGGCGATCGAGAAGGCGATGTCGGGCAATGAGGAAGGCCGGCGCTATCGCGGCGGATCGACGATCAGCCAGCAGACCGCGAAGAATGTGTTCCTCTGGCAGGGCCGCTCATGGATTCGAAAGGGTTTCGAGGCATGGTTCACCGTGCTGATCGAGACGATCTGGGGCAAGAAAAGGATCACGGAAGTCTATCTGAACGTCGCCGAGACGGGGCTGGGCACCTATGGCGCCAACGCCGCCTCGCAGCGTTACTTCGGCCATGACGCCTCGCGCCTGAGCCCGAGCGAGGCCGCGCGCATCGCCGCGATCCTGCCGCTCCCGAAGAAGCGCGAAGCGATCGACCCGCACGGCTTCGTCCGCCGCTACGGTGATCGCATCTCGGCAAGGATCGGGCCGATGGTGCGTGGCGGTTACACGAGCTGCGTGCGCTGATGATCGGGATCGTCGCGATCGGGCGCAACGAGGGCGCGCGGCTGAAAGAGTGTCTGCGCGCGGTCGTCGGCGTCGGGCCGGTGGTGTATGTCGACAGCGGATCGAGCGACGGCAGCCAGGATTTCGCCCGCTCGATCGGGGTCGAGGTGGTAACGCTGGCGGTGCCGCCGAACTTCACCGCCGCGCGGGCGCGCAACGCCGGGGCGCAGGCGCTGTTCGCCAAGGCACCGGAAACCGAATTGATCCAGTTCGTCGACGGCGATTGCGAGGTGCAGCCGGGCTGGCTGGCCGCGGGTCGTGCGGCGCTGGCGGCCGATCCGGGGCTGGCTTTGGTGTTCGGGCGGCGGCGCGAGCGCTTTCCCGAGCGATCGGTCTACAATTCCATCGCCGATGACGAGTGGAACGTGCCGGTGGGCGAAGTCGGCGCGTGCGGGGGCGATATCCTGATCCGCCGCAGCGCCTACGAACAATGCGGCGGCTATCCCGACGAGATGATCGCCGGCGAGGAACCCGATATGTCGATGCGGCTGCGGGCACAGGGTTGGCGGCTGGCGCGGATCGATGCGGAGATGACGCTGCACGATGCGGCGATGCTCCGCTTCGGCCAATGGTGGACCCGCGCCCGCCGCGCCGGCCACGCCTTCGCCGAACTCGCCCATCGCCACCCCAAGCAGCACTGGCCCGACTGGAGCGCGATCACCCGACGAATCCTGCTGTGGGGCGGCTTCCTGCCGGGGCTTGTCGCGATCGGCATATTACTCGGCTTGTTGGCCAGCTACCGCTGGTTCGCACTGCCGCTGGTGATCGTCGCCGGCTGGTCGGCGAACGTGATGCGCCTCTACCGCCGCCGGCTGCGCGACGGTCTCCCCGCCCGGATCGCGCAGGCAAGCGCGTTGCTGCTGATGGTCGGCAAGCTGCCCGAGATGATGGGGCTGGTCGGCTTCCACCTCACCCGTATCCGCGGCGGCCGCGCCTCCCTGATCGAGTATAAGCAATGAGCGGTCTTTGGGCACAGATCCGCGAAGATTGGGCCGCGCACGGCCGCGACTGGACAAAGCCGGGCTTCCGCGCCGTCGCCACCCACCGCTTCGGCGTCTGGCGGATGGGGGTGCGCCAGCCGTTGCGCGCGCCGCTTTCGATCCTCTACCGCATCGCGTTCCGCCATTGCCGCAACGTCTATGGCATCGAGCTGCCCTATTCGGTGAAGGTCGGCCGCCGGCTGATCATCGAGCATCAGGGCGGCATCGTCGTCCATGGCGGGACGGTGATCGGCGACGATTGCATCCTCCGCCAGAATTGCACCCTCGGCATCCGCCGCATGAACGCGCGCGACGATGCCCCGATCCTGGAAGACGGCGTTCAGCTCGGTGCCGGATCGGTGGTACTGGGGCGGATCACGCTCGGACGCGGGGCTTTGGTCGGCGCCAATGCGGTGGTGGTGAAGGATGTGCCGGCGGGCGGCGTGGCGCTCGGGCCGCAGGCGGTGATCCGATGAGCCGCAAGATCGCGGTCGTCATCGTCAATTACCGGACCCCCGATCTGGCTCTAAGCGCGGTGGATTCGCTGATCGGCGAGCGTACCGCCGAGCCGGGCCTGCGCGTGGTCGTCGTGGACGGCGGTTCGGGCGACGGATCGGCCGAGAGGCTAGATGCCGCGCTGGCTGAGCCCGGGCGCACCGGCTGGACCGAATTGCTCGCCTGTGATCTGAACGGCGGCTTCGGCTGGGCGAACAACCAGGCGATGCTCGGTCTGCTGCAAGGCGCCGATCTTGGCGACGGGATTGCGGGCCGGATTGAGGACCGTGGTCC
>CAXTMT010000199.1:0-5098 GCA_964245355.1 uncultured Sphingomonadaceae bacterium | reverse complement strand
GCCTGCTGGCGCGGGTGGCCGACGGCGTGTCGCTGCCCCGCGACGGCCATCTCGGCCCGCGCCTTCCCCTTTCCATGACCGGGGCGCGGCCTTAACGGACGGGGATGCCCGAGAGTATGCCCGCGATCCCCGACCTGACCGGCCTCTCGATCGCCGAAATCGTCGCGCTGGTCGAAGCGAAGAAACTGCCGCCGGTCGAGAAATGGAACCCGGCGCATTGCGGCGACAGCGAGATGCGCATCGCGCGCGACGGCACCTGGTTTCACCAGGGCAGTCCGATCGGCCGCCCGGCGATGGTGCGGCTGTTCTCCACCGTCCTGCGCCGCGAGCCCGACGGCAGCCATGTGCTGGTGACCCCGGTCGAAAAGCTCTCGATCGCGGTGGAGGATGCACCCTTTCTCGCCGTCGAGGTGAAGAGCGAGGGTGAGGGCAAGAGCCGTCACCTGGCCTTCCGGCTCAACACCGATCAGGTCGTCGTCGCCGGGCCGGAACATCTGCTGACGATCGCGGAAGATGCGGACGGCCCCCGCCCCTATCTCGACGTGCGCGGCGGGTTGCGGGCACGGCTGGCGCGGCCGGTCTATTACGAACTGGCGGCGCTGGCACTCGACGAGAGCAACGCGCCGCTCGGCCTGTGGAGCGACGGCGCCTTTTTCGCACTGGGCGCGGCATGAGCGATCTGGTCGAGCGACTCCGCGCAGCGCTGGAGGCCGGCAAGGGCGCATCGGGGCACGACGATTATCCTCTCGATGTCGAGCGGATGGAGGCCGGCGTACTGGTCGCGATCACCGACCGGCCCGAACCCGGCGTACTGCTGACGCTGCGTCACGCGCATCTCCGCCGCCATCCGGGCCAGATCGCCTTTCCGGGCGGCCGCGCCGATCCCGGGGATGCGACCATCGTCGAGACGGCGCTGCGCGAAGCCGAGGAGGAGATCGGCCTGCCGCGCGATCGGGTGGCGATCGTCGGCATCTCGGACAGCTATCATACCGGCAGCGGCTTCGACATCACGCCGGTGCTCGGCGTCGTGCCGCCCGATCTCCCGCTGGTGCCGCACGAGGCGGAGGTGGCGGACGTGTTCGAGGTGCCGCTGCGCTTCCTGCTCGAAGCCGCCAACCACGCCCGCCATTCGGAAGAATATGAAGGCAGGCTACGCACCTATTACGGAATCCAGTGGGGCGAGCGGAATATCTGGGGGGCGACGGCGGGGATGATCGTCAACCTCGCCGGCCGGCTGGCGCGCTTCGCGTGAAACTGCCCGACGCCGCTTGGCGCCAGGATGTCGACCTCGCCAAGCTGGTCGCGGCGCTGGGTGCCGAGGCGGACGAAGTGCGCGTCGTCGGCGGGGCGGTGCGCGATACGTTGCTCGGGCTGGCGGTGACCGATCTCGATCTGGCGACCGTGCATCCCCCGCGGGAGAGCAAGCGGCGGATCGAGGCGGCAGGCTATAAGGCCGTGCCGACCGGGATCGCCCACGGCACGGTGACGGCGGTGCTGCCGTTCGGTCCGGTCGAGGTGACGACCTTGCGCCGCGATGTCGAGACCGACGGCCGCCACGCCCGGGTCGCCTTCACCGACGACTGGCGCGCGGATGCGGCGCGGCGCGATTTCACCATCAATGCGCTGTTCGCCAATCCGCTCGACGGCGAGGTGCGCGATTATTTCGGCGGCCTCGCCGATCTCGACGCCGGGCTGGTCCGCTTCATCGGCGACCCGCTGGCCCGCATCGCCGAGGATCACCTGCGCATCCTGCGCTTCTTCCGCTTCCAGGCGCGCTTCGGGCGGGGTGAGCCCGACGCCGCCGCGCTGGAGGCCTGCACGGCGCGCGCCAACGATCTGATGGCCCTGTCCCGCGAGCGGATCGCGCAGGAATTGCTCAAGCTGCTGAAGGCCGAGGATCCGGTGCCGGCGGTGCGGCTGATGGTGGAGCGGGGCATCCTCGTGGCCGTGCTGCCGGAGGTGGATGCGAGCGGCGCGGCGCGGCTGGAGGCATTGGTTGCGATCGAAACCGGGCTCGGCCTGCCCGATCCGGTACGGCGTCTTTCGGCCTTGCTCCCTCGGGAGAGCGTTCTGGCGGAGCGGATCGGGGCGCGGCTGAAGCTTTCCAATGCGCAGCGCAAGCGGTTGGCAATTGCTGCTGAGTTTGGGTTGCCCGATGATCCCAGGGCGCTGGCCTATCGTATCGGCGTAGAAAGCGCTCGCGACCGGCTGTTGCTCGCTGGGCAAAGCGATGCGTTGGCGATGCTCGATGGATGGACCCCGCCGCGCCTGCGGCTCGCCGGCGGCGCGCTGATCGCGCTGGGCCTGCCGCAGGGGGTGATCGTGGCGAAGACGCTCGCGGTGGTCGAGCGGCGCTGGATAGGGGAAGGCTTTCCGGACAAGGCGCGGGTCGAGGCGATCGCGGCGGAAGAGGTGAAGCGCGCCCTAACGCGATAACCCACCGTGCTCCGGCGCAGGCCGGAGCCCCAGGAAAGTTGGGGACGTCGCCCGTGGCCCTGCGCTCCGGCCTGCGCCGGAGCACGGGTTGTGAGAACGGAGCTCAACCCTCACTTACGGGCGCCACCTTCACCACCGCAAAGCGATTGTCCCGGGGAAACCCGTTCGGCGGCATCCGCCCCGCCGCGCCGCGCGCCACCCGCCACGGCGTCAGATCGGTCTCCGTCCTGATCCGCCCGCTATCCCCGCCCATCGGCCACGACAGCCCATCCGCCAGCTTGAACGTGATCGCATCCGACAGGCCGCCGTCGCGGTAGCGCTGGATCTGCGTCCCCTGCCCGCGCACCATCTCGGGCAGTTCGCCCAACGGAAACACCACCAGCTTGCGATTGTCGCCGATCGCCGCGACATAATCGTCGTCCGCCGCGATCGGCCGCACGATGCGCAGCTTGGCGCCCTCGCGCACGTTGACGACCTGCCGGCCCTTGCGCGTCTCGGCGACGATCTCGGCCACCTGCGCGACGAAGCCCTTGCCGTCGCCCGTCGCCAGCAGCAGTTTCTGCCCCAGCTTCGCCGCCATCAGCGCAATCGTCGCGACCTCGCCCTCCAAATCGATCATCAGCCGCACCGGCTCGCCGAAGCCGCGTCCGCCGGGCAGCCTGTCGGCGGCCAGCGTGAACACGCGGCCGTTGTCGGCGAACAGCAGCAGCTTGTCGGTGGTCTGCGCGTGGAAGGCGAAGGCGGCGCCGTCGCCTTCCTTGAACTTCAGCGTATCGGCGCCAGAGGAATTAGGGGCGAGATCGCGGTGGCCGCTCATCGCCCTGATCCAGCCGCGCTGCGAGAGGATCACGGTGATCGGTTCGCGCTCGATCATCGCCTCCAGCGGGATTTCGCGCGCCGGCCCCTGCTCCTCGATCAAAGTCCGCCGCCGCCCGAGCGCGGTCTCCGCGCCGTAGAGCTTGCGCAGGCCATCGAGGTCGCTCTTCAGCCGGGTGCGCTGACGCGCCGGGCTGGCGACGAGCGCCTCCAACTGCTGCTTCTCGGCGTCGAGCCTGTCGCGCTCCTTGCGGAGTTCCAATTCCTCCAGCTTGCGCAGCGAACGCAGCCGCATGTTGAGGATCGCCTCGGCTTGCCGATCGGACAGGTCGAATTCGGCCGTCAGCACGGGCTTGGGCTCGTCCTCCTCGCGGATGATCGCGATCACCCGATCGAGGTTGAGGAAGGTGACGATATAGCCGTCGAGCAGTTCGATCCGGTCGCCGATCTGCGCGAGGCGGTGGTTCGAACGGCGGACGAGAACCTCGAACTGATGATCGAGCCAGGCGGTAAGTGCCTGTTTCAGCGACATCACCCGTGGCGTACGATCGGCATCCAGCACGTTGAGATTCAAGGGCACACGGATTTCCAGATCGGTCAGCCGGTAGAGGCTGTCGATCAGCACCCGCGGATCCACGGTGCGGGCGCGCGGCTCGATGACGATGCGGATCACCTCGTCGCTCTCGTCGCGGACGTCGGCGAGGATCGGCAGCTTCTTGTCGGCGACCAGCGCGGCGATCTGCTCGATCAGCTTGCCCTTGGGGATGCCGTAGGGGATTTCGCTGATGACGAGTTGCCAGCCGCCCTGCCCCAGTTTCTCCGGCGGCAGGAAGCGCGCCCGCACCCGGAAGCCGCCGCGCCCGGTCGCATAAGCCTCGGCGATCGCCAGCGGACTGTCGGCGATGATGCCGCCGGTCGGGAAGTCCGGCCCCGTCAAGAACTGCATCAGCTCGGACGGCGCGCTTTCGGGCTGCTCGATCAGGAACATCGCCGCATCGATCAGCTCGGCGGCATTGTGCGGCGGGATCGCGGTCGCCATGCCGACCGCGATGCCCTGCGCGCCGTTGGCCAGCAGATTGGGGAACAGGCCGGGGAAGACCTCGGGCTCTTCCTCCTCGCCGTTGTAGGTCGGGCGGAAATCGACGGTCTGCTCGTCGAGCCCCTCCATCAGGCGGACCGCCGCCGCCGTCAGCCGCGCCTCGGTATAGCGCATCGCCGCGGCATTATCGCCGTCGACATTGCCGAAATTGCCCTGCCCGTCGACGAGCGGATAGCGCAGCGCGAACGGCTGGGCGAGGCGCACCATCGCGTCGTAGATCGAGGCATCGCCGTGCGGGTGATATTTGCCCATCACGTCGCCGACGACGCGCGCGCATTTCTTGTAGCCCGACGCCGGATCGAGCCGCAGCAGCCGCATCCCCCACAGCAAGCGGCGATGCACCGGCTTCAGCCCGTCGCGCACATCGGGCAGCGAACGCGCGGTGATCGTCGACAGCGCGTAGACGAGGTAACGCTCGCTGAGGGCGCTATCGAACGGTGCGTCGACGATCTGGTCGGTGAGCTTATCGGGCATCGTCCGTGTCTAGGCTGCGCGTAGGCTGGATGTCACGCGCCGGGTGGCGAGTCGCGGGATCGAAAGTTGACGAACTTGACGGCATGTCACCCCTGCACCGTGGCTCCGCGCGGGGTTTCGGGGGAGGCGTGTGAAAGGCGGGCTGACGACGTCGGGCATAACGAACAGAACAAGTACAGACAGGCCGAAAAGTCAACGTCAGCGCTCCCATCCCTGCAAGGGCGGGGCCGGGGGTGGGGGGAGGCTTGGCGAGGTCGCCATTCCCTTTCGACC
>CAXTMT010000198.1:0-5100 GCA_964245355.1 uncultured Sphingomonadaceae bacterium | reverse complement strand
GGCCGCGAACACACCGTCGTCACCGCCCATGCGCCCCCGCCGGCCGACGATGCGTACCGATCCGCGCGATACCTACGCCGAGCAGGACGACCCCGACTTTTCGGGCCATGATTACAAGCAGGGCTATCGCTGGGCCGAGCGCGCCGATGTGCAAAGCCCTCGCGATTGTCGCGTTCTGGCAGGCGCCCAGATCGATGGTTGCCATGCCTATCTGCGCGATGCCGCTGACCATCGGGAAGACAGGCGCCGCGACGAGGACGACGACGATCGGCCCTATTGAGCCGTGTTGACACAAGCCGGGGGTTCAAGCGCGCCGCCTTCCGCTCTATGAGAGCCGCCGTGCACATGCCGGGGAGGCCGAAGACCGATGACGACGATGGACATCATCGTGCTGCTGATCCTGATCGGCGGAGCCGTGCTCGGCTGGCTCAGCGGCTTCGTGACCGAGGTGCTGTCGCTGTTCGCCTGGGCCGCCGCGCTCTTCGCGCTGAAGCTGCTCCACGCGCCGATCTCGCATTTCCTCGTCGAGATCGTCGGCTCGATCGGCGGGGCACGGGTGGTCGCCTTCGTGCTGATCTTCCTCGCGACCTATCTGCTCGGCAAGTTCGTCGCCAATTCGCTCGGGCGCCGCACCCGCCAGTCGATCCTCGGCCCGCTCGACCGCATATTGGGCGCGGGCTTCGGCGGGCTGAAGGGGCTGCTGGTCGCCACCGTCGCCTTCCTCGCCTTCAACCTCGGATACGATGTCGTCTACGGCAAGGATGCCGAACGCGCCGACTGGATGCGCAGTTCGAAGACCTTCCCGCTGCTGAACGCCAGCGGCCGCGCGATCGTCGATTTCGTCCATTTCCGCCGCGGCGATCATCCGCTCGGCGTCAATCCGCACGACGTCAACTTCCAGAACGACGAATCCAACGGCGCGGTTTAGGCGGTATCGGCATTTAACCGGATACCGGGTGACGATCGCGCTTCGCCGCCCTAGATAACAGGCATGTCGGAAACGCTCTATACGCCCGAAATTCTGCGGCTGACGACTTCGCTTCCCCAGGATGTCTTCCTGTCCGAGCCCCACGGCGTATCCGAGCGTCGCTCGCCGATCTGCGGCAGCCGGGTGATGGTAGAGGTCATTCTCGATGGCGAGGGGCGCATCGTCGCGTTAGGACACAAGATTCGTGCCTGCGCCTTTGGACAGGCCTCCGCCGCCCTGATGATGAATCATGCGATCGGTCGAAACCTCACTGAACTTACGGCATCCCGCGATGCACTTGCCGGATTTCTTGCCGGGCAGCGGGAAGATCCGGGCGATTGGCCGGGGATCGATATGCTCTCGCCGGCCCGATCGAAGACGGCCCGCCACGCTTCGATCAGGCTCGCCTTCGAAGCGGTTACCGAGGCGGTGGAACGTGCCGCCTTGATTCAGGGGGCGACCCAGCCCGCGTGAACGAGACGCTGATCCTCGATGGCGTGATCATGCTCGGCGCGGCGCTGGCCTGCGTGATCCTGTTTCGTCGCCTGGGGCTCGGCGCCACGCTCGGCTATCTCGTCGCCGGCGCCGCGATCGGGCCGCACGGCTTCCATCTCGTCGGCGGCGCGCAGTCGAAGATGAACTTTGCCGAGATCGGCATCACCTTGCTGCTGTTCATCGTCGGGCTCGAACTCAATCTCAGCCGGCTGTGGCGGCTGCGGCGCGACATCTTCGGCTTCGGCCTGTCGCAGGTGCTGCTCTGCGGGATCGCGCTGGCCGGGGTGGTGAGCCTGTTCACCGGCTTCACCCTCGCCGCGGCGATCGCGATCGGCCTGCCGCTGGCCTTGTCCTCGACCGCGCAGGTGCTGCCGATGCTGCGTTCCGCCGGGCGGATGAACACGCCGTTCGGCGAGCGCGCCTTCTCGATCCTGCTGTTCCAGGATCTGTCGATCGTCCCGCTGATCACGATCATCGCCGCGCTCAGCCGTGCGCCGGCCGATCCAAACACCCCGCCCGGCTGGCAATTGGCGCTCTACACGGTCGGCGCGGTGATCGGGCTGGTCGCGGTCGGGCGCTATCTGCTCAATCCGCTCTTCCGGTTGATCGGCCACCTGGGCGAGCGCGAATTGTTCGTCGCCGCCGGGCTGTTCACCGTGCTCGCCGCCTCGACGGTGATGGACCTGCTCCACCTTTCTACCGCGCTCGGCGCGTTCGTCGCCGGCGTGATGCTCGCCGATTCGCCCTATCGGCACGAGCTGGAAGCGGACGTCGATCCGTTCCGCACGATCCTGCTCGGCCTGTTCTTTCTCGCCGTCGGCATGATGCTCGATCTCCACGCCGTCGCCGCGCGGCCGGTGCTGGTGATCGGGTTGGCGCTGGCGGCGGTGGCGACCAAGGCGGTGCTGGTCTTCGGTATCGCCAAGGTCTTCAGCCTGAAGACCCGGCCCGCCTTCGCGCTCGGCCTGCTGCTGAGCCAGGGCGGCGAGTTCGGATTCGTGCTGTTCGGCCAGGCGCAGGACGCGCTGCTGATCTCACCCCAGGCGGCAAGCCTGATGTCGGCGGTGGTGACGCTCTCGATGGCGACGACGCCTTTCCTGATGATGGCCGGCCGCAAGCTGAGCGGCGCCGAGCCGCTCGAGAAGCGCGACGATCTCGACGGACCCGAGAAGGCCGATCGCAACGAGGCGCTGGTCGTCGGCTATGGGCGCTTCGGCCAGACCGTCGCGCAGATGCTGATGGTGGCGGGCATCGGCGTCACCGTGATCGACAACGATGCCGAGATGATCGACATCGCCGCCAAATTCGGGATCAAGGTCCATTTCGGTGACGGCACCCGGCTCGATCTGCTGACCCAGGCCGGCGCGGCCGACGCCCGCGTGATCGTCTTCGCGATGGATCAGGATCAGTTGAGCCGTGAGGAACTGGAGACCGCGCTCACCACCTTCCGCCAGGCCGCCGTGTTCGTCCGCGCGTTCGATCGGCGCAAGCTGGTCGAGTATCGCGGGCTCGATGTCGCCGGCGTGGTGCGCGAAGTCTATGAAAGCTCGGTCTTGATGGGCCGCCGTGTGCTGACCGCGCTCGGTCGTGGCGAGGCGGAGATCGTCAAGATCGAAACCGGCTACCGCACCCGCGACAAGGCGCGGCTGCGCGTCCAGGCCGACAAGGGCATGTTCTCCGACGAAGCCCGCCAACTCTCGTTCCGCCCCGGCGAGCCGATGGGCGAGGAGGAGGCCGATGCGGGAGCCTGATGCGATCCTCCCCTGCAGGGGAGGATCCTTGTGAAAAACCGCACACGCCAAGCCACCTTGGTCGCCCTCGCCGCGCTTTCGGGGGCGATGGCGGTGATGGCGGGCGCGTTCGGGGCGCATGGCGCGAGCGGGCAGGCGGCCGAGTGGCTGAAGACCGGGGGACAGTATCAGCTGCTCCATGCGGTCGCGGCGATCATGGTGGTGCGGTGGACGGCGCGGCCGGCGCGGTGGGCAGCGGGGCTGTTCGTCGGCGGGAGCTTCGTATTCGCTGCTACCCTGTATGCGATGGCGCTGGGGGCGCCGCACTGGCTGGGGGCGGTGACGCCGCTCGGCGGGCTGGCGATGATCGCCGGGTGGCTGACGCTGGCGTTCGGGGCGCTGCGACGACGTTAAACCTTCGGTGCTCCGGCGCAGGCCGGAGCCCAGTGCTGCACGCGCCGCGCCCCGCGTCCCGTGGCTCCGGGCGGCGCCGGCGCGCGGCGGGGATTTTAGCGTTCCCCGTCCAGGAAGCGCTCGACTTCGCCCAGATCGACATCCTTCGCCAGGAAGGTCTCGCCGATGCCGCGCGCCAGCAGGAAAGGGAGGGTGCCGCCATCCATCTTCTTGTCGTGCATCATGTGGGCGACGAGCGCTGTGCCTGAGGCATCGACATGCGCCTCGGCCAGCGTCGTCGGCAGGCCTGTGCGGGCGAGGTGACCGGTGACGCGCCGGGCGTCCTGCTGCGCGCAAAGCCCGATCGCGGCGGAGAAACGGAAGGCCAGCGCCATGCCGCACGCCACGCCCTCGCCGTGGAGCAGTACATCCGAAAAGCCGGTCTCGGCCTCCAGCGCGTGGCCGAAGGTGTGGCCGAGATTGAGCAGGGCGCGGCGGCCGCCGGTCTCGCGTTCGTCCTCGCCGACGATGCGCGCCTTGGCGGCGACGCTGTGGCGGATCGCCTCGATGCGGGCGTCGATATCGCCGGCCAGCAAAGCGGAGACGTTGGCATCGCACCAGGCGAAGAAAGCGGCGTCGTCGATCAGGCCGTATTTCACCACTTCGGCATAGCCGGCGCGCAGTTCGCGGGGCGGGAGCGTCTCCAGCACCAGCGGGTCGATCAGCACCAGATCGGGCTGATGGAAGGCGCCGACGAGGTTCTTGCCGGCCCGGCTGTTGATCGCGGTCTTGCCGCCGACCGAGCTATCGACCTGCGCGAGCAGGCTGGTCGGCACCTGCACGAAGCCGCAGCCGCGCTTGAGGATCGCGGCGGCAAAGCCGACGAGATCGCCGATCACCCCGCCGCCGAGCGCGACGATGCGGTCCTTGCGCTCCACCTCCAGCGCGATCAGCCGATCGGTGAGGGCCTCCAGTTGCGCCCAGCTCTTGGTGGCTTCGCCCGCCGGCAGGACGATCGTCTCCAGCCGCACCCCCGCCAGCGCCGCCGCCAGCACCGGAAGCTGCGCTTCGGCGACATGCGCGTCGGTCACCACCACCAGTCGTCCGCCGCGCGTGAAGCCTGCGAGATGATCGCCCGCGTCGCGCAAGATCCCCGCTCCGATGCGGATGGGGTAGGAACGGTCGCCGAGGCCGACATGGATTTCGATCATGCGTTCATCGCCCGGAGAATCGCGTCGACCGTCGCCTGGTGCGGCGCGGGCTGGCTGCGGATATGGACATGGGCGAGCGCGTAGATCGGATTGCGCGCCGCCGCCAGTTCGGCGAGCGCCGCGCGCGGATCGCGGCCCTGCAACAACGGCCGCTGCCCCGGCCGGCGCGCGACGCGGGCGGCGAGGACGTCGAGATCGGCATCGAGCCACACGGCGTGGCCGCGTTCGAGGATGAGCGCGCGCGTGATCTCGTTCATGAAGGCGCCGCCGCCGGTGGCGATCACCTTGGGCGCGCCCTCGATCA
>CAXTMT010000197.1:0-5176 GCA_964245355.1 uncultured Sphingomonadaceae bacterium | reverse complement strand
TCGTGTAGCCGAGCTGCTGGAAGTTGAAGCCGTGGATGAAGATATGCGCATTCTGCTCGTTATTCCCCCACGGATCGGCGGTGATGTAGAGGACCCCCGGCAGCGTCGAGATCGCCTTCAGCGGGCTGACGCCGGGCAGGATCTTCTGGATTTCCGGGCCTTCGACGGTGACGGCGGTGCGCACTTTGCGCGCCGTCACGACGATCGAAGGACCGGCATCGGCGGCGGCGCTCTTCGGCCCGAGCCGCGCCGGCCAGCAACATCGTCGCCATCGCGGCGACCGAACACATCGTGACACGCATGAATTTGCCCCTTGCTGCTTTGCAGTTCGGGAGGGGCGTTAGTGCCGGATTGCGAGGGTTCCGTGTAAGCTGGGTTGCAGATCGATGACGGAGCGAAACGACCGCTCAAACCGCCGTCCTGATCCAGCCGTTGCCTTCGCGCACACCAAGCATGTCAGGTTGAATCGACATTCGGAAAGATTGAACGATCGAGGTGCTCACTCTTCCGTCATCCCGGCGCAGGAGCACCCACCAAAGTCATATTTTGCTGGGACCCGAAGGCCGGGATCCATTCGGTTCTCCAATAGCGATGGAGCACCGAGCAGCCTAGTTATGCCAGCAGGGCGTCCGGCTGTTCGCCGACTGCGGCGGGTTGGTTGAAGCTTGCCGATCCGACCCAGGCCTGCAAGAGGATCCATCGAAAGCCCATCGGTCGGGCGATATCAAAACATGTCGCGCGCGGTTGAGACGGCGCCCGGAGGGATGCATAGGGACTGGCCATGATCTTTCACCCGACCAGCGACCAGCGCGCGCTCATCGAAGAGGCCTTCGCCCGGCCGCTCGACGATCTGCTGCCGCTGGAGCGCCTGCACAAGGCGGAGATGCTCGAACCGTGGGACGATCTCGCCGGACTGGGGCTGTTCGGCATCGCCGCGCCCGAGGAACTGGGGGGCGTTGGACTGTCGGCGGTCGAGGAGATGCTGCTGGCGGTCGAACTCGGTAAGCGGCTGGCGGGGCCGCAGGTGACGGCGACGCTGATGGCTTTTCACTGCGCCGACGAGGCCCTGCAGGCGCGGATCGCGGTCGGTGCGGCGAAGGTGGCGCCGGCACTGGTGGTGGGCGACGAGCTCCATATCTACGACGGCGAAGGTGCCGACTTCGTCCTCGCCCGCAAGGATGGCGACGCAGGGCTGATCGATGCCGCGACGCTCGGCAACAAGCGCCTGCTCGACGGCGAGCATTGGACCGCGACGGTCGAGGCAGTGGCTTTGCCCGCCGATATCGCCTGGGCGACTCCGGAAGCCGTGCGCCGCGTCCGCCTGATCGAGGCGGCCGCGCTCGGCGGCGCAGCGCAGCGCGCCTGCGACATGGGCGTTGCGTACGCCAAGATCCGGGAGCAGTTCGGCCATCCGATCGGCGGTTTCCAGGCGGTGAAACATCACTGCGCCAACATGGCGATGGGTGCCCGCGCCGCGACCGATCAGGCGAGCTTCGCCGCAGTCGCGATCGATCAGGGGCGGAGCGATGCGGCGTTCCAGGTCGAGGCGGCGCTGCTGCTGGCGATCGACGCGGCGCTCGCCAATGCCCGCGCCAATGTGCAGATCCACGGCGGCATGGGCTTCAGCGAGGAGGCCGATCCGCATCTGGTCGTCAAGCGCGCGCATTTGGCTGTCGAGGCGGCGGGGGGCGGCGATGCGGCGACCGAACGGGTGGCGCGCGCCGATCCGCCGATGGGGATTTAGGATGATTCTAAAAACAAATCCCCCGTCCGTCCTGAGCGCAGTCGAAGGACGTGCTGCAATGGTCAAAGCGCAAAGCACGTGCTTCGACTGCGCTCGGCACGGGCGGTGCAGGTAAAGCGGATAACAAGAGACGGGGATCTGAGAGAGGCATGGCAGAGCAGAAGGTCGCGATCGTCACCGGTGCCGGCACCGGCATCGGCGAAGCCGTTGCCCACAAGCTGGCGGCGGAAGGTGTGCGGATCATCGCGATCGGCCGTCGCCCCGAGCCGCTCGATGCGCTCGCAGCCGCCCTTAAGGATCAGACCGAAGTCGTTGCGATGGCGGCCGATGTCTGCGCGGTCGAGACGCCCGCCCAGGCCGTGGCGCTGGCGATCGAGAAGTTCGGCCGGCTCGATTATCTCGTCAACAACGCCGGCATGGGCAAGCCCTTCCCGGTCCACGAAACGACCGACGAAATCTTCGACGGCTATATCGACGTCCATCTGAAAGCCCCGTTCAAATTCTGCCGCGAAGCGCTGGCGGTGATGACGACCGGCGCTTCGATCGTGAATCTCGCCTCCACCGCCGCCGTCGTCGGCATCGCGCGCGCGGGCGCTTACTCGGCCGCGAAGGCGGGGGTGATCGGCTTCTCGCGGCACATGGCGGCGCAATATGGATCGCTCGGCATCCGCACCAACGTGGTCGGCCCGGGCGTCGTCGAGACGCCGATGACCGAATATGCCTGGGAGCAACCGCGCTTCCGCCGCAACAATTTCGACCAGACCCCGCTCAACCGCACCTGCAAGGCGGGCGACGTGGCCGATGCGATCGCCTTTCTGCTATCGGACAGGGCGGCCTTCATCACCGGGCAGGTGGTTATGGTCGACGGCGGCTTCTCCTCGACCAAGATCCTCGCCGAAAGCGCGATCACCGCCACCGCGACGGAGCCCGCCTGGTACGATGGCTGATCGGAAAGACATCCACGGCTGGTCGCTGCGCTGGGACGAGCCCCGCGCCGCCGATGCCTACGCGCGGGGCCTGTGGATCGACGAGACCGTCGCCGAGATCGCCGCGCGCAAGGCCGCAACCGAGCCCGATGCCCTGCTCGTCGTCGAGGGCGATGTCCGGCTGACGGCTTCGCAGGTTTACGAGCAGGCCAAGGCGGTGGCGCAGGCCCTGGTCGCGCGCGGTTTCGTGCCCGGCGACACGCTCTCCTTCATGCTGCCCAACTGGCACGAGGCGGCGGTGATCTACCTCGCCGCCACGCTCGCCGGGCTCGTCGCGCACCCGATCGTGCCCGCGCTGCGCGATCACGAGGTGAAATTCCAGCTCGGCGACACCGACAGCCGCATCCTCTTCGTCCCCGCCTTCTTTCGGAAGTGGGATTATCCCGAGATGATGGCCCGCGTGAACGCGGAGCTGGAGAACCCGCCCGAAGTCGTCGTGCTGCGCGGTGAGGCCGGCGAATTCACAGCCTACGAAAGCCTGCTCGCCGAAACCGCCGCCGCCGATCTGCCGAAGGTCGATCCCGACAGCGTGAAGATGGTGATGTACACCTCCGGCACCACCGGCCGGCCCAAGGGCGTACTCCACACCCACAATTCGCTGAACGCGCTCATCCACCAGCTTCATACCCATTGGCGCGCCGGCAACGGCGACAGCTTCTTCGTCCCCTCGCCGATCAGCCATATCGGCGGATCGATCTACGCCTTCGAATTCCCCTTCCTGTTCGACACCCACGTCGTCCTGCAGGAGACATGGGACCCCGCCGCCGCCGTCGCGATCATGACCGCCGAGCGCTCCACCCACATGGCCGGTGCCACCCCCTTCCTCGAAGCGTTGATCCCCGCAGCGAAGGCGGCGGGCACCGACATGCCCGACCTGAAAGTGTTCATCTGCGGCGGCGCCTCGGTTCCGCCGAGCCTGATCCGCACCGCCGCCGCTTATTTCGCCGATTGCGCCGTCAGCCGCGTGTTCGGATCGACCGAGGTGCCCGTCACCACCGTCGGCTCGCAGAGTATCGGCGATGTCGAGCATGCCGCCGAGACCGATGGCAGGATCGGCATGGCGGACGTGAAGCTGGTCGATGCCGCGGGCAATATCGCCGAAGAAGGCGAGGTGCTGGTAAAAGGGCCGCAGATGCTGCTGGGCTATTCGTGGCCCGAGGATGAGGCAGAAGCCTTCGATGCGGACGGCTATTTCCGCACGGCCGATCTCGCCCGGCGGGTGGATGGCGATTATCTCGTCATCACCGGCCGCGCGAAGGACATCGTCATCCGCAACGGCGAGAATATCGCACCCAAGGAAGTCGAGGATCTGCTCGTCCGGCATCCCGATATCGCCGAGGTCGCGATCGTCGGCCTGCCCGATCCGCGCACCGGCGAACGCGCCTGCGCGGTGATCGTCGCCAGGGGCGCCGCCGTGCCCGACGTGAAGGCGCTGTTCACGTTTCTCGACGACCACAACATGGCGCGCTTCAAAATCCCCGAGCAGGTCGTACTGGTCGATGCCCTGCCGCGCAACGCCGCCGGAAAAGTCTTGAAACATGTGCTGCGCGAGGCCTTGCTCGCAGAGACACCCCAAACGGAAACGGTCTAAATCATGGAATTCGGCTGGACCGGGGAGCAGCAGGCTTACAAGGCGCGGATCCGCGATCTGTTGGCGCGCACCCTCCCCGATGATTGGGAACAGATCGCGCTGCATGGCCCCGGCAGCGACGCGCAGACCGAATTTTCCAAGGATTTCTGCAAGCTCCTCGCCGAAGAAAAACTGCTGATCCCGCACTGGCCGGTCGCGCATGGCGGCGAGGCGATGTCGACCTGGAACCATTATGTCCTCGGCGAGGAATTGTGGTCGGCGGGCGAGCCGCGCGGCGGGCAATATATGAACGTCAACTGGGTCGGCCCGGTGTTGATGAAATACGGTACGCCCGCGCAGCTCGAGAAATTCCTCCCCCCCATCGTCGATGGCGAGGCGCTCTGGTGCCAGGGTTTCTCCGAACCGCAGGCGGGCTCCGATCTCGCCGCGCTGCGCACGATGGCGACCCCGGTCGAGGGCGGCTACAACGTCACCGGGCAGAAGATCTGGACGAGCTACGCCGGCCTCGCCAACCGCTGCTTTCTGCTCGCCCGCGTGCCCGCGCAGGAAGGGGGCCAGACCGGCAAGGCCGGCATCGTCATCCTGCTCGCCGACATGAAGGCGCCCGGCATCACCGTTCGCCAGATTCCCGCGATCATCGGCGAGGGCGACATCCACGAAGTGTTCTTCGACGACGTGTTCGTCGCGACCGGGGATCGTTTGGGCGCCGAGGGGCAGGCGTGGGAGATCATCAACTTCGCGCTGCAGAACGAGCGCACCGGCATCCCGCGCTACGCCTTCTCGCGCCGCATCCTCGATCGCGCGGTCGCGCGGCTGAAGGCCGAGGGGCGCTGGGACGATCCGGTGGTGCGGGAT
>CAXTMT010000196.1:1322-5180 GCA_964245355.1 uncultured Sphingomonadaceae bacterium | reverse complement strand
GCGTTCCAGCTCGGCATGATCGGGCTCGTCCAGTTCCTGCCGCTCGCGTTGCTCACGCTGGTCGTCGGCTGGACCGCCGATCGCATCGACCGGCGCTGGATCGCGCGCTCGACCGCGCTGATCGAGGCGGCCTGTGCGGGTTCGCTCGCGTGGATGGCGTGGAACGGGACGACGACGCTCGCAGCACTCTTCGTCATTGCCGCCTTCCTCGGCATGGCCCGCGCTTTCGCCGGCCCCGCGCTCGGCGCGCTCGCCCCCAATCTCGTGCCGCCGGAAGTTCTGCCGCGCGCGATCGCGATCAGTTCGGTCGCGTGGCAATCGGGCGCGATCTGCGGCCCCGCGCTCGGCGGCTATCTTTACGCGGCAGCGAGTTGGCTGCCGTTCACCGTCTCGTTCGCGCTGTTCCTGCTCGCCTGCGGCCTGCTGTTCCTGATCCGCCCGGTGCCGCGCACGACGATCGCCAAGGCGCATCCGATCCGCCAGATGATCGACGGGCTGCATTACGTCCGCCGCAACAAGGTCGTGCTGGGCTCGATCAGCCTCGATCTGTTCGCCGTGCTGCTGGGCGGGGCGACGGCGATGCTGCCGGTCTACGCGCGCGATATCCTGCATGTCGGATCGAGCGGTCTCGGCCATCTGCGCGCCGCGCCCGCCGTCGGCTCGACGATCATGGCGATCACGCTCGGCTTCAAGCCGATCCGCAACCATGTCGGGCTCAAGATGTTCGCCGCCGTCGCGGTGTTCGGCGCGGCGACGGTCGGTTTCGGCCTGTCGCGCTCGATGCCGCTGTCGCTCGGCTTCCTCGCCGTCCTCGGTGCCGCCGACATGGTTTCGGTGTTCGTCCGCCAATCGCTGATCCAACTGCATACGCCGAACGACATGCGCGGCCGCGTCGGCGCGGTCTCGTCGCTGTTCATCTCCGGGTCGAACGAACTGGGCGAGGCGGAGAGCGGCCTCCTCGCCTCGCTGATGGGCGCGATGCCGGCGGTGGTGTTCGGTGGCTTGGGCGCGATCGGCGTAACCTTCCTTTGGGCCTGGCTCTTCCCGCAACTCCGCCTCGCCCGCACTTTCGACCCTCCCCAACACCTCATCCGAGAAGAGGACCGGCCATGAAGGCAGCAAGCATACTCGAAACCATCGGCAACACCCCGCATGTGCGCCTCTCGCGCCTCTTCCCCAACGCCGAGGTGTGGGTGAAGAGCGAGCGGGCGAACCCCGGAGGATCGATCAAGGACCGCATCGCGCTCGCCATGATCGAGGCGGCGGAAGCCTCGGGCGATCTGAAGCCCGGCGGCACGATCGTCGAGCCGACCAGCGGCAACACCGGCATCGGCCTCGCGATGGTCGCGGCGGTGAAGGGCTATAAGCTGATCCTCGTCATGCCCGAGAGCATGAGCCTCGAGCGGCGCCGGCTGATGCTCGCCTATGGCGCCAGCTTCGATCTCACCCCGCGCGAGAAGGGCATGAAGGGCGCGATCGAACGCGGCCTCGCGATCGTCGATTCGACCCCCGGTGCGTGGATGCCGCAGCAGTTCGAAAATCCGGCGAACATCGATGTCCACGTCCGCACGACCGCCGAGGAGATCTTCGCCGATTTCAAGGACACCCCGCCCGATTTCCTGATCACCGGCGTCGGCACCGGCGGCCATATCACCGGCGCCGCGCAGGTGCTGAAACCGCGCTGGCCGGGCCTGAAGGTGTTTGCCGTGGAGCCCACGCTGTCGCCGGTCATCTCGGGCGGCCAGCCGGGGCCGCACCCGATCCAGGGCATCGGCGCCGGCTTCGTGCCGGAGAATCTCCATACCGATCTGCTCGACGGCGCGATCCAGGTCGATCCGAACGACGCCAAGGACTACGCCCGCCGCTCGGCCCGCGAAGAAGGGCTGCTGGTCGGCATTTCCTCCGGCGCGACGCTGGCGGCGATCGCACAGAAGCTGAAAGAAGCGCCCGGATCACGGGTGATCGGCTTCAACTACGATACCGGCGAGCGCTATCTCTCGGTGCCGGATTTCCTGCCGGAATAGCCCTCCGGCTCGGTCCTCCCGAAACCGTCATGCCGGGCTTGTTCCGGCATCCAGCCATCGATCCCAAGCGGTGCGCCTGCCGATCCGGCTGGCCCCCGGAACAAGTCCGGGGTGACGGCAGGGGAGGATGGCGGGGTTTGACAAGCCCGGCAATCCCCCGCATTGGCCCGCCTCCCACTTTAGGCGCGATGGCGGAGTGGTTACGCTGGGGACTGCAAATCCTCCCACCCGGGTTCGATTCCCGGTCGCGCCTCCACCTTCACCGGGCCTCAGAACTCCGGCCGGCGCGTGGCTGGTCCACAGATCCTGCGGCTCGGTGAAATGGTGTCGCAATCGATGTCTTGATGCCTTCGGACATCGGATCGAGCCCGCGCGAATTGGCCTCGAAATCGACCTCGCGGATGAACCCGCCCTTGTCGCCGCGCCCCTCGCCGAGCCGATATTTCTTGGCGTCGTCCGCGCCCGCCTTGATCACCGTAGCCATCGCATCGCTCCTCGATTTTGAGGCGATGCCGGATTTATCGATCGCCGGCTCAACCGATGTCGAAGATCATTTCATGGAGCGCGCCAAGACAATCCGCCCCCAGCCGCATCGATCGCTCCGCCGACCATCCGAACTCGGGATCGGGCAGATCGTCGTTATCCTTGAACGGCATCTCCAGCGTCATCGCCACCGCGCCGAAGCGGTTGGCGAGCTGGTTGGTCGACATGCTAAGGTTCGCGGTGCCGGGCGTCGCGGTGGCGTAGCCGTGCTGGAACTGGAAATCGGGCGAGCGGCGCGCCAGCGTTTCGCGGAAACGATGGTAAAGTACGCCCCGCTCTTCCTTCCAGTTCGGAATACCTTCGAAGCCGGCGAGGAAGACGTAGGGAATGGCCTCGTCGCCGTGCACGTCCATCGCGAAATCGACCCCGGTTTCGTCCATCGCAGTGCGCACATGAAGCACTTCGGGGCTGCGCTCGGGCGTGGGCAAATGCCATTCGCGGTTGAGGTTCACGCCGGCGGCATTGGTGCGCAGATGCCCGCGCCGCGATCCGTCCGGGTTCATATTGGGGATGATGTGGAAGGTCGCCTCGCGCCGGAGTACGCGGGCGGCGGGATCGTGCGGATCGGTGAGCTTTTCGAGCGCGCCCTCCATCCACCACTCGGCCATGCTCTCGCCGGGATGCTGGCGCGCGTAGAGCCACACCTGCCGCCGCCCCTCGCCCACCTCAAGGCAGTCGATCTCCTGCCCGTCGAGGGTCGTCCCCAGCGAGCGATAGGAGACGCCCGCCCGCCCGGCGATGCGCGCGACGAGATCGTGGTGCCGCTCGATCGAATAAGGCGCGAAATAAGCGAACCATAAAGTATCGCTCGCGGCGGTGTGACGGATCGTGAGTGTGCCATCGCCATAGCTGGTTTCCGTATGGCGCCATTGCTGCCGATCGGAAGAGACCCGCGCCGAATAGCCTGGCCAGCCCAGCGGGTAAGCCGACGCATGCGCGTTGACGATCCGTAATTCCAGCGCCCGGCCCTTCGCGCCGGTCACGCGAAAGTGAAACCATTGGAAGAAATCGGACTCGTGATCCTTCACGATCTCCAGGTCGAAACGGTCGCCCGTCTGGGCCACCACACGGATGTTGCCGGAATCGAAGTCGGCCGAGATACGGATGGGGGTGCTGGCGTTCATTTGACGGTGATAGTTTCTCCGTTGCGCCCCGGGAAGCCTTGGAACATCGCGCTCGCCAGCCGGTGGACGGCCGCCGAGGGCTCGGCCTCCGACGCACCGGCGCGCGCGACGGTTTCCGCTTTGCCCTCCCAGATCACCGTATTGTCCGATCGCCGCTTGATCTGGAC